>CAZSVU010000015.1:0-51644 GCA_964610275.1 uncultured Polyangiaceae bacterium
CGCCTCCCCTCCGCAGCACTCAACTCAGCGACCTTGCTCCATCTTCTTCACCCCAGCCGGCCCGAACTCCGAGCAAGGGTGGGACCGATGGGAGCGTCCTCCTACTCGGGAGGCGGGCCGCCGCACCCAAACACGAAGTGGATCTCTCGGACGCCCTCCCCTTGGATCCGGTCGCAGACCTCACCGTGGACTGTGACCGACGTCGGGTGGTCAAGGTCATCCCAGTACCAACCACCGTCCGGATCTTCCGGGGTGGCGTAAGGGACGAGTTCGCAGTCCACCAACAGATTGACGGCGTAGGGTTCAACCAGAGCGACCGGTGCTGCGAAGCGGCAAGGTTGGGTCACCCGCGTGGTGATGTCACGCAACGCCACCGCGAGGTCCTCTCGGGTCCCATCGGCGGCCAACGCGTAGAAGCTGGTGCTCCCGCCGGTCTGCAGAAAGCCGCCAGCTTCGGCCAGACGCTCCAGCACGGCCGAGTAGCGCTCAGATCCGGGAAGGCCCATCACGATGGTGGTCACACCGGTGGCGCGCAGCGCGCTGATCTGCTCCACGCTCGCCACATCGTCCAGGCACGCCGCCGGCAAGTCGTCGCAGCAACTCGGCCCCTCCGCAGGACACCCGTCCAACTCTTCGATGTTCGACGTGCAGGTCTCCGCATCACACTCGGCATACGGGTTGCAGATCGGGGCCCCGTCCGTCACCAGCAGGACGTAGCGCACGTCGCCATTCGGCGGAGGGTTGCCGTCGACGAAGTAGCGCTGCGCTCGCTCCAGAGCCGCGGTGACCGCGGCGGCGCCGGCTGGTTCGTGGTCGCGTAGTTCCTCCAGAATCCAAGGCACGCCGACGTCGCCGTGGATGGTGGGCACGAGCATCTCGGCGTGGTCCGGCATCTCGCAGCACCGACGCACGTCGCCACACTCGTAGGGGATCGGATCCGCCGGATCTTCCGAATACGGGAATATCTCGAGGCCGTAGTGGATGGAGTCCCTCCCGTTCGTCATGGCCACGTCGAGGGCCTCCGTGAGGCTGACCCACAAACTGGAGCCCAGGCCGCCGCGCTCACCGCTCGTGCTCCCAGATGCGTCCAGGACCAACAACAAGTCGACGGTTTGCACGGCGGGCAGGGCCCTCTCGAAGCCACACGAATTGAACCCCTCCAACAACCCGCACTGCGCGCCCCAGCCCCCCAAGGCAGCCGCGCTGCCCCCGAGCCCCTGACCTGCGGAGCCGCCGCGGTCCCCGCTGGTCGCGCCACCGGTCGACTCGCTACTGCCGGTGGCCGCCTCCGAGTCGCCAGTCCGGGTGACGGTACCGCCGCAAGCGCCGACGGCGACGAGCGCGACCGCCGTCAGTAGAGCCGGTGCGTTCCTGGAGACCACCCACATCGCGCTGCCTTTCCGACCGAGTGTACGCTGCGCACTGGCCGCGAGCCAGCCCGCGACCGGCCGGACATCAGTTGATGGAGATGTCGGTGATACAGAACCCAAAGGACACGTCGTCGGTCTGGGATGCCACCTGCCAGTCGATGGAGACGATGTTCGGCGTGCCGATTGAACCGGCGTTGCTCACGTCCCAGTCTTCGGGCACGCTCGTGTCAGTCGCCGCAATGGTGTAGGTGCCGGCCTCGGAGATGATGAAGAAGGGCGCGACGTCCTGGGAGTCGCTCTCCTTGAAGCCGACTCGCATCTCGGGTCCCCAGGAACCCGTGATGGTGAAGGTGAGGCTGCCTACGCCAGTGAGCACGGTAGGGCAGCTGCCGGCCTGGAACTTCTGCTCAGGCGACCCGGCTGCCTGCAGATCAGCAGGCAGCATGGACATGTCCGCGGGCATGGCACACACGTCCAACCCCAAGCCCGCGCCCCAGTTGGTGGACCAGTTGATGTCCTGGTGGCCGCTGGCTGTGCCACTGAAGCACAACTCGCCGGTCTCGTTTCCGAATGGGCAGTAGCTTCTGGGATCCAGGTAGTCGCCGGCAATACTCGAGCCCCCGGTGTCCTGATAAACGTACCAGCCACCGATCACGCCGCTCTGATTCCAGTCCATGACGAAGCAGCCGCCGTCGTCGGGAATGATGCCGGAGTCACCGGGATGCGGTTGCACCGTCGTGCTTCCGCCCACGCCTGTGCCGCCGCCACTCGACCCAACCGAACCGCCGGCTCCACCACCCGCCGCGCCGCAGGTGCTCGGATCTTCGTCTGCACTGTCGGCGCAGTGCGGGGTGCCGTCACACACCAACGCGGTGGCGATGCACTCCATGAAGCCACACGCAAATTCGTCCGCGGCACATCCGGTGGCGGCACCGGCAGTGCCGCCGGCCGAGTTGCCCCCGGCGCCAGCCGTCACCCCTCCAGTACCGCCGGAGCCGGAACAGAGCGACGGCGACTCATCACTGCCATCCTGGCAGTCTGCGGTGAGGCCGTCGCACACCCGGGACACGTCCACGCATTCCCCGCTGGCACACCGGAACTCGTCTGGCCCGCAGCCACCCATTGCGCCTGCCGTACCACCGGTGGCGCTCCCGCCGGCGCCGGTGGTCCCACCGCTGCCCAGACGCACACACAGATTCGACGCGCACACGAGCCCAGCATTGCAGGTCCCGTTTCCGTAGCAGGCGCATCTCTCGGTACCGTCCGGGCAGTCATCCCCGCCCGTGCCACCCGCTCCGGTGACTGGAGTCCCGGCGACAGCTCCCGTGCCATCCTCTCGCTCACCGCCGGCTCCACCGCTGCCGTTGTCTGCGGATCCGTCGCCGCATTCACACGGACCCCAGTTCAACCCCCCGTCCACGCAGCGCTGCGTGCTCACCGTACCGCCAGGGCAAGCGCATTCCCGCAGCGTTCCCGGCTGACACGCACTGGAAGTGCTCTCGCTACTGCCACCACAGCCACCCGCCAAACTGATGCTGCCGCTCAGCAGCGCCAGGGACAGCACTGTCCAACGCATCGCCACCTCCCGGAAGTTCCCACCACCCGCACAATTCTACCGAATCGATCCTGACAACGCCACTCGCGGCGTCGCCGTGCTGGCGGCCAGGGAGGACCCTACCAAATCGGGGAGCGCGAATGTCGGTCACCGCGAGGAAGTGCACTGCGAGCCCTCACCCGCAGGGGGGCTTGCCATAGCGGTCGAGCATCGCGCTCCCTGAATTAGTACGTGGAGCCAACCGGGCAGCAGATGATTTCCGCAGTGTCGGACGCTCCACAACCAGCGGGTGTCTGAATGTTCGTCTCCGGGTCGTAGCATCCCCAGGGGTTCGGCGTGGCGGCGTCGGTGCAATGCCAGCCATGCACGTCCGGATCGAGCGGTGCGCATGCGTGTGGACAGCACCACACGCCCGCGACCCCGGAGTCGAGGCACGCACTGCTCGGTGATGTATCGCAGTCCCACGCATAGTGCTCAGCTGAGCTTGCGTCGCAGAAGTCCGCCGAATTGGCGCGTTGGGCACAGTTCGGGGCGACCCCGGTGTCGCTACCGCCGCTCGCGGTGGCACCAGCGTCCCCGGAACCGGCTCCGCCTGCGTTGCTGCCGCCCGTGCCACCCCCGGTGCTGCTGTCACTGCCACAGTTCGTCGTGAGCAGGAATACCAACCCGGTCATCAACCCCAAAGCCGTCACTCTGCGCATCAGTGCCTCCCTGCCGCACCCCAGGGCGGCGTGCCGAAGGTAGCCGATCCGGCTTGGTCAAACTACCGAGGGAAGGGGAGTGCTCGCCTCTCGCGCAAGGGATTTGCAGGCCAGTGCGCCAAATCCGTCGTTGCACACACGTTCTGGTGGGTGACTTCGGCGGTCAGTGCAACGTGGCGGTGCGGGCCGTCACTCCTCGTCGTTCCGGTAGTCCGAGCACGGAGCGTTCTCGGACTCCTGGTAGCACGTGCACGATCCGCTTGACCCCGCCTTGGCCGCCTTGTCCATGACGTGCCCCACCTTGAGGAAGTATTGCCGGAGTAACTCCTTGTCCACCTCAGCAACTTCGTTCGCGCGTTGGCGCGTACGCAGCGCATCTCGCACCCGCAGGATGTAGATGAGCTTCTCTTGAGTCTCCGGCGGCAACTCGACATCCACTCGCACGGTCGGCTCTGCCGGAAGCTCTTCTGCGGAGGGCACCAGCCCCGGAGGCAGATGCTTCCGGGGCATGACGAAGTCGATGCTGGTTTGCAGGCACTTGTCAGCCGCCTCGGGAGAATCGACGGGGAACGTCACGGTTCCCGTGGCACAACCCGCGCCAGCTACGAAAACTCCAACCAGGACCCCTCCACCAACGACCGAACCCACCGTGCTCCTCACTCGACCCATGACAGCCTCCCGTGCCAGACGGTTCTCCGAAGCCCTTTGCCTCGGGCCGTGCGCAGCCCCTTGGAAGCGTGGGCGCCCACTGCTCGAGCCGCCTGGGTTGCCGGACGGGTACCACCGCGGATCGCGGGGGGTCAAGCGGTGTCGGGCGGCGGCAAGCGCGCGCCTCAGACAACCCCGTTCACCGGCATCTTTGAGCGAAACCAACGCCATCGCTGATTGGTCACCGGTCCATTGGTCCCAGCCGTTGTGGTCACGGGATCGTGACCTCGAAACTTCGGCGATTTCTTCTTGGTCACGATTCTCGGGCCCCAGCCATCACCAACGCGCGGGCCCCGGTGCTGGCGCTGGACCCACCGGCCGCTTGAAGCAGACCATGTAGCGCTCCGAGTGAACGGTCCCTCTGTGCATGGACCCCGAGACCATCTCCCAGCCCTCGCTGCCCAACGATCGGGCCCTCTGGACGACTTCGTTTGAGTCCGTGCCTGTGAAGCAGTGGGCGTCCCACCGCATGTATCCACCCTGGGCGTTTGCTGGTGGCACCACCAAAGCGGACGCTCCCGCACCGGCACCGCACCCGATTCCGAAGGCCAGGGCCATCCCCAAACCCATCCATGCTGCTCGCTTCATGGCCCGGATCGGTACCCGGGCGGACTTCGGGCGTCGAAGACCATCAGGTACTGGCGTGTCCAGTCACGACCAGACCGCCGCGGTCGCGGGAGCACGGACCCGTTCGACTCAACCGCCGCACAGCGGCTCGCAGGAGTCGCCCTGGCAAGCGCAGTATCCATCGAGGCACTGCCCACCCCGCTGGCACGGCTCGCCGTACGGCACACAGGGTCCCAGGGAGGTCCCCTGCAAACGGCGGTAGAACCAGAAGTAGCCGGTCTCCTGGTCTTCAATCTGGAGCACGTCTCCATTGACCAGCAGATCGTCCGTCGACTCCTCCTCGTCCGCATAGGCGTACGTGATGGTGGTTCCGTCGTGGGAGCACGTCATCTCCGCCTCGGCGATACAATACTCCGTCTCCTCGCTCGGCACGCCCAACTCCAAGCATCGACCGTCGGCCGTGAAACGAAGACCGCCGTAGTACATGTCCACGCTGGTGCATCGCGGATCCAGGCACGGATACCAGTCACCCACCAGTCCCGGTTCGCTAACCGCTCCCGCACCCCCCGCGCCGACGGGAGCCACGCCCGGCTGTCCGCATCCAACCGTCGCCAACACAACCAGCACCAGCACCACCGCCACCCGTGTTCTCACGCCGCAGCCCTCCCGAAGGCATGATGCTACCACACCCCCATCTCCACCCAGCGTCGGTCGGCCCCGCAAGGGGACGGCCGCGCGGCACCAGCGGGACTCGCCAGCGGCGGCCCACAAGGCCGCGAACAGACGGGCAGGGGGCTGCTGAGCACCACAGACCCAGCCATGCGCTCCGAGTCCCGCGGAGCCCCCCTCGTTGCCCCGCCGCGCATCGCACGCGCCCCCTCTGCGGAGCGTCGGTCGGCCCCCGCAGGGGGACGGCCGCGCGGCACCAGCGGGACTCGCCAGCGGCGGCCCACAGGGACGCCACCCGACGAACTACGCGCTGCAGCTCCGAACACGTCCGGCCATGTGCTCCGAGTCCCGGGGAGGTCCCCCTTTCAAGCACAGCCGTGAAGTGCCGCTCAGTTGTGAACTCTGTGACCCCACCGGGACTCGAACCCGGGTTACCGGCGTGAGAGGCCGATGTCCTAACCGCTAGACGATGGGGCCAGGTCCCCCTTGCAGGGCAGGGGGACGGCTGGGGGACCAGGATTCGAACCTAGATAACAAGAACCAGAATCTTGTGTCCTGCCATTAGACGATCCCCCATCGGCGCCCCGGTGAGACGCGCCCACCGGCACCCGCCGGGTCCGCTAAGGCTGGATTGCAGCCTCCGGCAGTGGGGGCCTGCCGGCGGACGGGGAGGCTAGCTAGCTCTATTCCAGGCCTGGTGCAAGGGTTTGGCCCGCCTTTCCGAGCATTTGGCCCAACGGCGGGGTTGACCTGACGGGAAGGTGACTTAACTTTCGCCGCCGCCCCCAGCGGTCCAGCACGGGCACGCGCGGCGGGGGAGGCACCCGGCAGGAAGGTTCGGTGAAAGCCCCATGAGTGCGAAAGAAATCGTTCTTCGACGTTCTGCACGAAAGACCATTCAACGCGGCGTGGACGCGCTCGCAAGTGCCGTCAAAGTCACCCTCGGCCCCCGCGGCCGCAACGTTGCCATCGAGAAGAGCTGGGGAAGCCCCACCGTCACCAAGGACGGCGCCACGGTGGCCAAGGAAATCGAGCTCGGACCCAGAGTAGAAAACATGGGCGCACAGCTGGTGCGCGAGGTCGCCACTCGGACGAACGACGACACCGGCGACGGTACCACTACTGCGACCGTCTTGGCGCAAGCCATCCTGGACGGAGGCATCAGGTTGGTCGAGGCCGGCGTCGGCGCGATGGACCTGAAGCGCGGCATCGATGCAGCGGTGGCGGCGATGGTCGAGCAATTGGCCAAGCAATCCAAGAAGGTCAAGGGGAGGGACGACATCGCCCGTATCGGGACCATCAGCGCAAACGGCGATGCAGCGATTGGCGAGACCTTGGCCGACGCCATGGACAAGGTCACCAAGGACGGCGTCATCACCATCGAAGAAGCACGCGGCCTGGAGACCGAGGTCGACATCGTCGAGGGCATGCAGTTCGACCGCGGCTATCTTTCGCCCTATTTCGTCACCGACCAGCAGGCGCAGGTGGTCGAATTCGAGGACGCCTACGTGCTCGTGAGCGAGAAGAAGATCTCGACCATGGCCGACCTGGTGCCCATTCTGGAAGCCACGAAGGACGCGGACGCCCCGCTGCTGATCATCGCAGAGGACGTGGATGGGGAGGCACTGGCCACCCTGGTGGTCAACAAGCTTCGCGGAGTGCTCAAGATCGCGGCGGTCAAGGCGCCAGGCTACGGGGATCGCCGCAAGGAAATGCTCAAGGACATCGCGGTGCTGACCGGCGCCACCGTGTTCGGCGAGGACCTGGGTCGCGGTCTCGACAGCGCCACCGTGCAGGAACTCGGGCAAGCCGCCACCATCAGCATCGACAAGGACACCACGGTCATCGTCGGTGGCAAGGGCCAGAAGGGGGCGGTCAAGGGACGGATCGCGCTCCTCCGAAGGCAAATCGAAGAGACCACCAGCGACTACGATCGCGAGAAGCTGGAAGAGCGTTTGGCCAAGCTCGCTGGCGGCGTGGCCGTGATCCGCGTCGGAGCGGCCAGCGAACTCGAAATGAAGGAGCGGAAGGCGCGCTACAAGGATGCGCTGGCGGCCACGCGCGCAGCCGTCGAAGAAGGGTACGTACCCGGCGGCGGCGTCGCCCTGATCCGGGCGACCCAGGGCCTCGACAGTCTGGAAGTCGAAAACGAAGACCAGCAGACAGGGGTCAATCTGATGCGTTCGGCCGCGACCGCGCCGCTCATGCAGATTGCCGCGAACGCTGGCGTCGACGCGCCGGTCGTCGTGGATCGCGTGAAGTCCGGAAAGGGGACGTTCGGCTTCGACGCCCAGGCAGAGCAGTACGGAGATCTCGTCGAGGCGGGAATCATCGACCCGGTGAAGGTCGTCCGCGTCGCCCTCGAGAACGCGGCGAGCGTCGCCAGCCTGATGCTGACCACCGAGGCCGTGGTCGTCGAACGGCCGAAGCCCGAGCCCGCAGCCGGGGCTCCCGATATGGGCGGCATGGGCGGCATGGGCGGCATGGGCGGCATGGGCGGCATGGGCGGCATGGGTGGCATGGGTGGCATGGGTGGCATGGGTGGCATGGGTGGCTTCCCCATGGACTGACGCGCACACCCTCAATCACCAGCCGCCCAACACGCTCGCCGGCGCAGTCATTTTTGCCTTCTCGGCCGATCTCGGGGCAAGATCCAGCTTCGAGACGAAGCGGGTCCGACCGCTGGGCCGCAGTAGGCGAGTCGCGACCCGCTGACGTCAAGCCAACATCATGGAACTCCGCGTCATTGGCTGCCACGGCGGCGAAACTCCGAAGCATCGCACGTGCGGGTTCGTGCTCGACGAGCGCCTGGCCATCGACGCCGGATCCCTGACCAGCGGATTGGACCTCAAGCTTCAGTTCGCGCTTTCCGGCTGCATCGTCAGCCACGCGCACCTCGACCACATCAAGGACCTCGCCACCCTGGCGGACAACCGCTGCCAAGCCGAGTGCGAGCCGCTACCCGTGGGAGCCACCCGCGGCACCATCCGCATCTTGAAGAAGCACTTCTTCAACAACCTGCTCTGGCCCGACTTCTCGACCATACCCAGCAAGGCCAAACCCACGATCCGTTTCGTCGAGCTCAAGCCTGAGCGTCCAACGGACCTCGGCGGCTACGAGGTCGAAGCCATCTTGGTAAACCACACCGTCGAGTGCGCAGGCTTCGTGATCCGAGGCTCCGATGGCACCGTCGCGTACAGCGGCGACACCGGCCCCACCGACCGCCTCTGGGAAGTCCTTCAGGAAGAGGAGGACCTGCGCGCACTGCTCATGGAGGTCAGCTTTCCGAACCGTGAGCAGCGCCTCGCCACGGTCAGCGGCCACCACACGCCCCGAACGCTCCACCGCGACCTCAAGAAGTTCGGCAAGCCCAAGGACCTGCCCACGCTCCTTTATCACATCAAGCCCGTCTTCCAGACCGAGGTGGAGCAGCAGTGCGCCCGCCTCAAGGGCTTGAACCTGGCGGTGCTGGGGCTCGGGGACCAGTACGTCCTGTGAGACGACCCGGAAGCGGGACGCGGGGGGCCACCGGGAGGGCAACAGCCTGGTTTTCTCCTGGTCTCACGGCATGACGCCGCTTCGTCAGCCGTTTCCAGAAAGTTAACATAATATATCTTATGCGATCTTTGTGGGAAGCAAACTGGGCGCCCCGAGCAGCCCCGATGCCCGCACTCACAAGATCGGTGTCTGGCGCTCCGGATACTTCCCAGGCGGCGTTACGTGCAGACTCATGAGCTCGCCCTGGTTGGTGAGGACGAACGCCCGCTGACCGTACGCGGCCGGGCGCGCTGACACGCCTTCGCCGGTATGCACGCCGTCGATGATGCTCCCGTCGGTCGGCGACAACAGGAACACGCCGAGGCGCGTCGTGGTCACCAAGAGCGCACCCTGAAACGCCACCGGCGCGGACACACCGCCTTGCGGCAGCGCTTTGCGCCACTGCTCGCGGCCCGTGGCCGGATCGAGCGCCCACAGTCCAGTGGTTCCGCTGCCGGCGATCAACAGCTCCCGTGCGGGCACCTCCGGACCTTCGCCGTCCCGCGGCGGATGTGCCGGCTCCTCCCACATCATTAAGTCTGCGACGCCCGCTACCGCCGGGTTCGACCAGATCTGGCCGCCACTGTCCGCGTCCAAAGCGAACACGCCGCCCGCGTAGCTGCCCACGTAGATGACCGGAAGATCTCCAACCACACCCGGCACTGGAGTGGTGTCAACGTCGAGATATTCTGGCAGCTCGCCCAGCGTTTGCTCCGCTTCGGCCGAGAGGTCGACGGGCGTCCAGCGCTCGCCGCCTGTCCGCGCGTCAAAAGCTGCCACGTTGCCGTCACTGAAACCGGTGAAAACGGTGTCCCGCCACACCAACGGTCCGGCATAGCCCGCCACTTCCATGGCCAGCGCGGGAGTACGATGTTGGATCCAGATGAGCTTGCCGCTCGCCGGGTTCAGAGCCAGTACGGTGTCGTTCGCGTTGACCGCGTAGAGCGTGCCACCGCTCAGCACCGGGCGCTGGGCCACCTCCGCGTTGGTGGCAAACCGCCAGAGGAGCTTCCCGTCTGCGGCGGCCACCTTGTACAGCGCGCCGTCGTTCGAACCGAAGTAGACGACGTCCTCTCCCGGATCGTAGAGCGGCGCACACTGCACATACCCGAGAGTCTCGAAGCGCCAGAGCACGGAACCGTCCTCGGCCCGGACCGCGTAGAGCCCCCGGTCACTCGAGCCCACGAAGACCCTCCGCCCTGCCGGATCGAGCTCAGGCTCTCCACGCTCGTAGGGCTCACCGTCGCGTCGGGAGCGTTCGACGATCGAGCGCTTGTAGACGACGTCGAGCGACCAGCTGGCTCGGTGCATCCAGAGGGGCACTTCCGGATTGGCGCCCGTCCGCACCGACGTGCACCCGGACGCCGCCGTCAGCAGCGCCACCACGGCCAGGCAGCTGAGGTTCTTTCGCATGCTCATTGGGAGCTGGCGGGGGCTGGTGGCGGGGCTGGTGCAGACGACGGCGCTGCCGTTGCCAGCTTGCCCGGAAGCTTGCCCAGATTGCTCAGCATCTTCTGGATTGCTTCCGGGTCCTTGAGCATCTCCTTGAGCTCCTCCTCGGAGACGTCCCCGCCCTTCTGCTTGGCCAGCAACTTCTGCAGAGCGGCCATCTGGTCGCGCACCTTCGCGAGTTCGTCCAAGGCCATACCGGGCATGGGGGCCTCGGCCGCTGCGGGGTCGATGCTGCGGTGCAGCTCACGGGCGGAGATTTCCAGGTAGCCCGCCGCCTCGCCCGGCTTTCGATCCTTGGCGAGCTTCTCTCTGACCTGCTTGATCAGGCCCACCGCCTTGTCCTTTTCACCCTTGGCGAACAACAGCCGCGCCTGATGGTACCTCGCGACCGTCGTGAAGCCCGAGATCTCCTGGTTCTCCAGCTCTCGAAACGTGCCCAGCGCCGCGTCCAGATCCTTCTTCGCTTCCAGGCAAAGCCCGATGCTTTCGAGCACGCGCCCTTTGACATCGACGTCGTGCTCGGCCAGGGCACTGGTCTTCACCGCGTTGTACTCGGCCAGCGCCTCGTCGTACTTGCCTTCGTCGTACAGCACTCCAGCGTGCCCGAGTTTGGCAAGGATCCCCGTTGCCGAGTCGTCACCGTCGTCGACCAGCTTGGCATACGCCTCTTCGGCAGCGCCGAGACGCGCCTGGTCGGACGGGAACTGCTGACGCATATCTTCAGCGGACGCGCCCGGATCCTCGCCCTCAGCCGGCGGCACCCGCCCACGTTGAGCCTCGACGGCGTCCATCAGCTGGTCTGTCGACTTCTCCCGGTTGCGGTTGGCGCGATATTCGTAGATCTGCCAGGCAATCCCGCCAGCCGCGAGGACCACCACGATCCATTGGACCGTGTTGAAGTTCTTGCGCAGCCACGTGACCGAGGTGTGCGCCGCACGAGCCAAGGCGTCGTCCATCACTTCGCTGGCGTCCAGCCCCTGAGCCGCCGCGGTCTCCCGCTCCTGACGACGAGACCGACGGGTGCCTGCGGCCTTCTCCCGCATGCGTCGATTTCGATCCCGAATCGCGTCGCGACCTGTTTCCTCGTCGTCGTCGCCGCCCTGCCGCTTGCGCTTGCGCCGGCGCTCAGCGCGGTTGTCGGCTGGCGCACGGTCGCGGAGCGCGCCTCCGACCAGATCGAACGCGGGCTTCTGTCCGCGCACCCCGGCCGCGCCGGCGCGCTCCTCGGACTCGTCAGAGTCTGCGGATGCGTCTGCGTCGTCGCCGTCGGCATCTTCCGCGTCTTGGTCGTCGTCGGCCTCATCCGCGCGCGTTGCGTCACCGACCTCGTCGGCCTCCCGCAACTCGCGGCGCCGCGCCCGTCGCGACCGGCGTGTCGTACTCTTCTCCTTGACTGCCACCGGCGCCTCTATACCACCCCTCGGTCCGCCGACGAGAACCCAGGTGACCGCGTCACCGGACTTCGCCCCGGGCTGACTGACCAGCTCCCCCCCCCTGCCCTGGCTCCCACGGCTCCGGAGCCGGCGGCGGGATCTCGTCGGCCAGGGGTACCAGGGCCAGCGCCTCGATCTCGACGCTCCGGTCGGCGAAGACCACCACCTGCACGCTCTGCCCCGGGCTCAGGCCCATGGCAGCAGGCACCAGGGCGTACACCTCCGTTGGAGCGTCGCCCGGCGGCACCAAGAGCTTGACCGAACGCTCGGGGTCGAGTCGCGGGATCCCGCGAGTCCTTCGGGGTTTTCCCTCGGAGTCGAACCTGATCTTCTGCAGACGATTTCCGACTACCACTTGACCGGCGGACCGGTCCGAGGTCCTGGCTCGAACGATCGCCCGCACGCCCTTGCCGTTTCCGCCTCTGGGCACGACCAGGTTCACCGCAGAACCGAGCTCGCTGTGCTGCCGCAGCCTCCGAAGCGCTCCACCGTTTGGGCCTCCAACGTGCTCGAGGATCCCTGCCCGCAGCGCCATGCCCACTCCGCCCGGCAGTGGGTCAGGAACCCCCAGGAACCGAGTGAGCGCAGGCGCGATCTCCGCTTCTGCTCCCAACTCGACCAACGCCTCCCCCACCGCCACCCGAGCACTCTGGTAGCGCTCTTTGGCAAACGCATTCCCGAGAGGCCCTCGCGCCACGTCGTCGCCGATGGCCGCCAGAGCTTTGGCGATGTGAGGTCGAAGTCGGACGTCGTGCAGCGTTTGCACCAGCGGCCACACCGCGTCCCGATTGCGGATCTTCGCGAGTGCGTCCAATAGCTCCAGGGAACGCTCGTAGTCGCGAGCCGGCGCGTCCTGCCACCAGCGCACCAAATCGTCGGCGCCACGAGGGTCTCCGGCTTCCGCCAGAGCCAACGCCGCCAGCCGCCGCCACGTCACGTCGTTGCTGCGCGCCAACTCGTACGCCAGCGGTGCGCCCTGCCCCAGCCGGGTCAGCGCCAGTGCGCACCATCGGCGCACGTCCGCATCCTCGTCACGCTGCAGCGCCAGCCGCAGAGCAGACGCCGTCTCGTCGCGCCGCAACGAAAAGAGCAACTCCGCGGCTTTGCGTCGAATGCTGCGGTCTGCGTCGTCGAGCAGCGACGCGATGTCCCTGGCAGCGTCACCGTCTCCGGCCGCACCTCGGAGAATGGGGGCCGGCCAACCTTTGCCCTCGGCACGCAGGCCCCGAACCTCGAACTCGCCGTGGGACGCGCTCAGCACCCGGATTTCCTCCCGCAGTTCGGCGAAACGGGGCCCCCGCAGTGAGGCGATGTCCCGGCTCTGCCTCGGATCGCTGGCCAAGTCATAGAGCCGACACGCCCCTACGCGACGCTGACAGATCAGTCGCAGAGTGCCACGCGCCAGCAGTGCCGTTTCCTCGGTCTCGGCCAGCGCCAGCCCCACTCCGTCTCCCTTTCCGTCGCGGAGCAACGGACCCAGGTCACGGCCTCTCACGCGCGGCGGTATGGGAATGTCGAGCGCAGCGAGAACCGTGGGCAAGAGGTCGATGATCTGCACCGGCTCCTGGACACGCCCGGGCGCCACCGCTCCCGGCGCCGAGAAGATCAGCGGGACACGAACTTGCTCCTCGTAGACGCTGGTCCCGTGGTAGCGGCCCCCGTGCTCACCGAACTCTTCCCCGTGGTCCGAAGAGACCATCACCACGCCACCGGGGCGCAGCCGCCGAAACTCGCGAATGATGGCCCCGGTGGTGGCATCCGCAGCAGCAACCTCCGAGTCGTACCGGTCCAAGTCGCGATCCCCGAAGTCGAACCCCGGGTGAGCCTCGTAGGGCTCGTGAAGTCCGAACAGGTGCACCCAGATGAACTGGCGCCGGTCTGGGTCCTCGGCAGCAAGGTAGTCGCTGACCTGCTTCACCCTCCCCTGCCCTTCCAAGAACTCGACCTTGCGGTACTCGAAGTCCAAGAAACGATCGCGAAACGCGCCGAACCGGTCCGCGTCGATGAAGAAGACCGCCGGCGGGTAGAACCCAGCAGTGCGATACCCGTAGGTCCTGAGCAGGCCTGCCCAGGTGTCGGAATCCTCGCCCGCCCCCTGCAGCAGCAGTGGCCGCATGTACTTGCCGGTCATCAGCGACGTGATGGAGTAGGAGGTGTGTGGCGCCGGGCAATAGGCGTAGTCGAAGACCATCGCGTCCCGGGCCAGAGCATCCAGGTTCGGAGAAGTCTTTCGCCGATACCCGTAGGCGCCGACGTGGTCAGCGCGCAGGGCGTCGATGGTGACCAGGAGGAAGTCCCTTCCCCGAAGATCGATCGGATGCCCCAAGTCTCCTCGATCGAGCCCCTCCAACCGACACCCCGGCGCGTTCCAATCTGCGCACCCCTCGGGCAGTGCCGGAGAAGGAGCTGGCGGGGCGAGCCAGGCTGCGGCGCGCACGCCGTGCCCCAACAGCGGTGCCTGCTCCAGCAGCAACCAGCGGAAGTTGTCGAAATACGCGAGCTTCGCCGCTGCCGGTCGGGCCAGAGCCGCCGTCAGCGCGACCACCGCGCACACGACGACAGGCAGGACCCACCGACGCCGACCCGTCCCTGCCCGCGGCGCTTGCGGCGCCGACCAAGCAAAGGTCAGCGCCGGGGCCACCAACAATGCCGCCGCAGCCAAGCCGGCGTGGAACGCCGGATACAGTCGAACCAACGCGAAACGGTTTAGGAATTCGGCCAGTACGATCACCAAGCCCGCCACGACGGCGACCCGCAGTGGAGCGGTTCGCGCCCGCTTGGCCAGCTTGGGGCCGAGCCACCAGGCGCTCACCACCGCCACCAACCCGACGGCCAGCGCGAAGCCACCCCGGGCCGGCAATGCCGCCAGGTGCCGTCCTCCCCCAACCCCCCATCCCACGACGCCACCGAACGTCGCAGCCGCAATGGAGAGCAGGACGCGGTTGTGCTTCTCCGGAAGTCGCCTCAGACCCCCGACCAGAAGCCCGCCGGCGAGCCCGGCCAGGCTGCTCGACACCAGCACGATCGGGGCGAGCCACAACACGCCGAACTGCAGCTCCCAGACGCTCGAGACCGCCTCGTGACACACGCCCACGACCACCGCGAGCTCGGCAGCCACGACGGCCCACACGGCCAGCACGGAGCGTGCCATGTGCCGTGCCGCCTCCATTCGATCCAATGTTGTGCCCAGCGCTGGCATGCACTCCGGATCCGGGCGGCTCAGACGCGCTCCAATCAGCGAAATTCTATGCTGGCAATCTCGTAGACCCGCGTGCCCCCAGGCAGCCGCACGGTGACCTCGTCGCCGAGCTCCTTGCCGATGATGGCGCGCGCCAGGGGAGCCGACACCGAAATGGTCCCCTCCTTCAGATCGGCCTCGTCCGGGCCAACGATCTGGTAGGTCACCTCTTCGTCGGTTTCCAGGTTGGTCAGACCGACCGTGGCGCCGAATCGGACCCGATCTCCACTCAGAGTCTTCGGGTCAATCACTTCGAGCCTGGAGATCTTGTCCTCAAGATCCTTGATCTGGGCCTCGACGATGCCCTGGCGCTCCTTGGCGGCGTGGTACTCGGCGTTCTCGCTGAGATCGCCCTGTTGGATGGCAACACCGATCTCGCGCGAGATTCTGGGGCGTTCCTCCTTGAGGCGCGCCAGATCGTCCTTCATTTTCTGGGCACCGCGGGGCGTGGCTGGGACTCTTTCGACTGCCATTCGTCCCGGTTTTACCTCAGCGGTCCCGCTGATCAAGCGGCCTTTTTGCACCGCTGCGCAGCAGGATCGGCCGCCTCCCCCCCCTCGACCACCCCTGACACGGGTCCTGACGCCCGCCACGGGCTTGCGCTCCACGCGCCAACCCGCTAGCACGCGCTGGCGATGCGACTGCTGCTTGGCATCCTGCTCGGGCTCTGGCTTCCCCTGGTCGCTTGTGCCAGCAGTCAGGAGGACGCGGCGAACCCCCTACAGTACGCGGAGGACGCCAAGCGGGCCTACGATCAGGCCCTCCTGCCGTACTTCGATCACGACTGGGAAGAGGCCAACCTGCAGATGACCGAGGTCAAGCGCAAGTTCGGCTACAGCCGCTACGCTCGCTTGGCAGAGCTCCGGCTGGCCGACATCGCCTACCACCAAGAGAAGTACGCCGAGGCCGTTGGCGCGTACAAAAGCTTCATCCACGACTACCCCAACGATCCCGAAATCCCCTACGCCCGCTTTCGGGTGGCCAAGGCACAGTTCGACCAGACCTCGATGTCCCTGCTGCTGCCACCTCTGGAGGAACGCGATCTGGCGGCCGTGCACGACGCCTATGCGACGATCCGCGAGTTTCTTTCGGACTTTCCCGGGTACAAGCGAGTCCGCGAGCTCGAGCACATGCTGGAGGTCGTCACGGGACTGCTCGCGCGCCACGAGCTGTATGTGGGCCGTTTCTACCTGTCCGAGGGGCTCTTCGAGCCCGCCGCAGCCCGCGTGGAATACGCGCTGCACAACTTGGTCGACTCCGGACTGGAGGCCGAAGCGCTGGTCCTGCTGGGTGAGATCCGCCTCAAGATGCATCGTGAGGACGAGGCTCGGTCCCTGTTTCGACAGGTGACGGCAATGCATCCTGCCAGCCCCTTCGTGATCCCGGCCCGACAGTTCTTGCGCTTCCTCGACCGCGTCGACACCCGGGCGCCGGCGGACTCTCATCCCTAGCTCGTTCTCGGCGCCAAACGGGCTCCGGACGACGTGCGCCCCCGTCGGGTCGAGGGCGCACGCGCATCCTCCGCAGCCCGAGCTCTCGCCGACTAGCGTTGTCATTCCGGGGTTTTTGACCAAGACCCCGCCCCACCAAGAACGGTTTGCGCTCGGCGTATTCCCAGGTGGTGATCCACTATTGCACTCCCCTGATTAGCCGAGGCAATTTGCGAAAGGCCATGTCTGGGACCGATCCTGCCGCTGCCGAGCTCGCCACCGCCGTCGACACGGTCCTGGTGGTCGACGACGAGAAGAACATCCGCCGAACCCTCGGCATGGTGCTGAACGGGGAAGGCTATCAGGTCCTCGACGCGCCCTGCGCCGAAGACGCCCTGGAGATGATTGGCAACCCGGAGCAGCCGGTAGAGCTGGTCATCCTGGACTTGAAGCTGCCGGGCATGGACGGCATCGACGCCCTGGCGCGGCTGCGCGCCGATGAGGCCACCCGCGACATGCCGGTCATCGTGATCAGCGGGCACGCGACCGTGGACGATGCGGTCACGGCGATCAAGCTCGGCGCCAGTGACTTCTTCGAGAAACCACTGAATCGCGAGCGGATTCTGGTGAGTGTGCGGAACTCCATCCGCACCGCTCGGCTCAGTCGCACCGTGGCGCAAATGCGCGGCGAGCTCGAGGCGCGCTTCGAGATGATCGGCACCAGCGCGCCCATGAAGAAGCTCTTCGACCAGATCGACAAGGTTGCCCCGACCAAGGCGAGTGTGCTGGTCACCGGGGAGAGTGGCACCGGCAAGGAGCTCGTCTGCCGCGCGATCCATCGACTGAGCCCACGAAACGAGGCCCCCTTCATCAAGGTCAATTGTGCCGCCATTCCTCGCGAGCTCATCGAGAGCGAGCTGTTTGGCCACGAGAAAGGGTCGTTCACCGGTGCCCAGACCCGCAAACGTGGGTTCTTCGAACAGGCCCACGGCGGCACCCTGCTCCTGGACGAGATCGCAGACATGGACCTGACCGCGCAGGCCAAGGTGCTGCGGGCGGTGCAGAGCGGGGAGGTCAACCGTGTCGGGTCCGAGCACATCATTCACGTGGACGTCCGGGTGTTGGCTGCCACCAACCGTGATCTGTCCAAGGCGGTCGCCACCGGCAGCTTCCGCGAAGACCTCTACTTCCGCCTGGATGTCTTCCCAATCCGCACGCCGGCATTGCGCGAGCGTCCCGAGGACATCGCCCTGATGGCCGACGCTTTCGTGCGCAACTTCTGCGAAGAGAACGGCCTCCGCCCGAAGGACATCGCGCCGGAGGTCTACGTAGCGCTGGCGCAACGCAAGTGGCCAGGCAACGTCCGTGAGCTCAAGAACGTGGTGGAGCGGGCTGCCATTCTCTCGAGTGACCGCATCACCATCGCCGACCTCCCTGAAGATCCGCACGTCAGTCCGTTCGACGACGACAACGAAACCGACGGGACCACCACCTCGGAGCGCACCTCCACCCTCCCGCGCCTCGCCTCTCCGGACAACGAAGATCGTCTGACCCTGAAGGCCTTCCGAGAAGCCGCCGAGCGTAGCTACATCGTGGAGACGCTGCGGCACCTCGACTGGAACATCTCCCGCGCGGCCATCGCCCTCGGCGTCGAACGGACCAATCTGCACAAGAAGATCCGCGCCTATGGGATCAAGCGCGGCGACTAGCCCAATCGTGAGCCTGCGTCGTCGTGGTCGCCTCGTCGGCTCGGGCGACGCCACCCCGCGCTGGCTGCCCGGATCGGCTCCCCGGGTGCTCGCGCTGCACGGCTTCGGGGGCACCCCGCGTGAGATGGAGCTCGTCCTCGATGCCGCCGCCGCAACGGGGCTCGGTGGGGCCGCGCCGCTCCTGCCCGGACACGGCACCGTCGCCTCCGAGTTGGCCGCGACCGGCTGGAGCGACTGGTACGGCGCCGCCGAGTCGGCGCTCCTCGAACTCACCGAGAACGGCACCGCTGCCATCGTCGTGGGGCTGTCGCTCGGCTCGCTGCTAGCCAGTCACCTCGCAGCCTTCCTGCCGCGTCGGGTCGCCGGCCTGGGGCTCCTCGGTAACGCCTGCTGGCTCGCCCGACCCACCGACCTGGTGCTCCGGGCCGTGTCCAGCTTCCGACTACCCGACGTTTCCATTCCGAAATTCGGTTCTGACATCGCCGATGACGACGCCCGGCGCGATCACCTCACCTACGACGTCCAACCCTGGCATGCGGCCCTGCACGTGCACCGGGCGGGCGTCCGCACTCGTGCGCTGTTGCCCCGGCTGCGCATGCCCGTGTTCATCGCTCATGGTGCCCGCGACCGCGTCTGTCCCCCTGCCAACGCGCGGCGTGTCGCCCGACTGCTCCCGCCTCCGCATCCGACCCCCTTGATGCTGCCGCGCTCTCGGCACGTGATCACGCGAGACCTCGACCGCGCTCAGTTGCGCGGTCGCCTCGCCGAGTTCTTCAACCGAGTCGCCAGGGCCGGCAGCGCCGCTCAACCCGTAGAGCCGTAGCCGCCCGCGCCCCGCTCCGTATCGTCGAGGGACTCGACCGCCACCACGTCGGCTCGGACCACCGGTGCCAGCACCAGTTGTGCAATCCGACTGAGCGGCTCCACCACGAAGGGCGCGTTGCCGTGGTTGATGAGAACGATGCGCACCTCGCCTCGATAGTCGGAATCGATGGTACCGGGACTGTTGACGATGCTCAGTCCATGCCGGAGCGCCAGGCCGCTCCGCGGCCGAACCTGGCCCTCAAACCCCACGGGGATGGCCATCGCCAGCCCGGTTCCCACCAGCACACGCTGGCCCGGCTGGATGCAGACGGGTTCTGCGAGCGCGGCGCACAGGTCCAGGCCCGCCGAGCCTGGCGTCTGGTACGCCGGCAGTGGCACCGGAACCTCACCCACCTGCCTCACCTCGAGTCGAAGTGGCTCCGCCATGATCGCGCTCAGTTTCCCTCCAGGGCCTGCTTGTGCCGGTCGAAGATCTCGGCAGCCATGTCGCGCAGCTTGCTGGCTTCGCGCTGAATGTCGGGGTTGTTCTTGTACTCTTCGGCAGCGTTCACGTACTCGTAGAAGGCGCGGTAGCTGCGTGCCATCTCGAGTTCGTGTCCGATCTCCTTGAAGATGGCGATGCTTCGCATGAAGTAGTCCACGGCTTTCACTTCGTGGTCCTTGCCCCAGGCGCCGGCCGCCGTGATTTCCCCCAACGTGCGTACCGCCGCAGCCAGGTGATACTTGCTCCGCACCTGGGTGAACAGGTCCACCGCATGCTTGATGGACTCCCGCGCCTTGCGTAGCTCCTTCTGCTTCAGGTACACGATCGCCAGCCCCCGTTTGGCTTCAGCCAAATGCACCTTGTCTCCGAGTTCATCGCACAGCGACTCGGCTTCCTTGAGCACCTGAATGGCTTCGGCGCTGTCGCCCGAGCCCAATAGAGCTCCTCCGATCTGGGTCAGCACCACGGCAATCCGGTTGCGCTCACCGATCTGCGAGGCGATCTCGTGCGCCTCTCTGAAGAGCGTGAGCGCCTCGGTGAACTTCTCTTGGTTCTGGGCCAAGTACCCGAGGTCCATGAGGCTCTGAACCGTGCCCAACGGATCGTCGATCTCACGGCGCAGCTGGAGGGCTGACTGCATGGCCTCACGGGCCAGCGCCTCCTTGCCGAAGTCGGCCCACGTCACGCCGATGTTGCTAAGACTGACGGCGATACTCCGCCGGTCGCCCAGTTGCTTGCGCATTTCCAGCGCGATCTTCATCTCCGCCAGGGCCGCCTCGTACTCCCCCCGGATCCACAAGAGCTTGCCGATGTCGTCGTGGGTCGCGGCCACTCCGCGCTCGTCCCCGGCCGAGGCGAACAAGTCGAGCGCCGTGTCCAGGTGACTCCGCGCCTCGGTCAGCAGTCCCGTATCCCGATGCAAGCGGCCAATCCGGTTGTGAGCTGCACCACCCTTGGCGGCCAATCCCAGCCGAAACGCACACCCCAGCATCTCGATGAACACCGCCAGCGCCTCGTCGCGCTTGCCCAGCGTCAGGAGAACGTCCCCGTGGTTGTGCAGGGCATCGATGCGGCGTCGAGCGTCACCGTCGCCGAGCAGACTGAGTCCTTTCGTGTAGTACTCGTTCGCCTTCTCGGTGGCATAACTCGCCCGCGCAATGTCCGCGGCGTCCACGTACGCCAGCCCGGCGCGAGTCAGGGCGCCCGCGTGCTCCAGGTGCCGTGCCAGCATCGCGCACCGTTCTTCCTGCGAACGAATGCCCTCTTTCTGTCCCAACCAGTCAGCGATGGTCTGGTGGCAGCGCTTGCGTGTCGCTGCACTGGTGAGCGTGACGATCTTCGCGCGCTCCAGATTGTGTTTGAAGACGTACTCGGTCTCGCCGATGATCGCCGAATCCGGCATTCTGAGAATGTGGTCGCGCTGAATCAGATCCTCGAGCACGGCGTTGATCTCGTGAACGTCCCGAGTGTTGGCCACCTGCCAGAACTCGGGAGGTTCGCTGTCCATCCGAGCCAGTGCCACCAACCCGCCTAGCCAGAACACGCTGCCCATGGCCGCGGCATGCTCCAGCACGCGACGCTCGGCGGGTGACAAGGCGCCCACCCGAGTCTCCACCGCGTCCTGGGCCGTGAGCGGCAAACGCGCGCTCGCCAGCTTCTCCAGATCCACCTTCCAGACGGGGTCGACACTCGTCCCATGCACCTCGTTGAGCACTTCGGAGTCGTGAAACACCTGCAACATGCCCTGCAACAGGCCCGGGTTGCCGGCAGCCAGCGTGGTGGCGGCCTCGATCAACGCTTCGGGCGGTCCGCCACGGCACGGGGCCAGCAGGGCACGCATGATCTCCGCCGCCTGGTCGCTGGTCAGTGCACCCAGGTCCATCCGTTGATGCTGCGAGCGGCCATAGTCGAACCAGTCCAGGTGACGACTGAGCAACTCGGGCCGAGTCGCACACAGGAGCAGTATGGGACCCGACAGGTTCTCGATCAGGTACTGCAGCAGAGCCAGAGAATCGTCGTCTGCGGACTGCAGGTCCTCGAAGACCAGGCACAGCGGGGCTTGCGTCGCGTCGGTCTCGAAGAAGCTCCGCACGATCGCTCGACGCAGCAGCCGCCCCTGCCGTGGTTCGTCGGCGACGGCCTTGGTGAGAGGGCTAGGCTCGAACTGAAGATCCAAGAGCTGCCCTAGAAAGAAGCACATGTCCCCCACCCGACGGTCCTCCAGCGCGCTACCGACGTGCGCGCGCATCTGGCTCTTGGCCGCCTCGGGATCCATGCCCTCGACCAACCCGAATCGGGCGCGCAGCACACGCGCGAACACCCCGTAGCTCTGACTCACCGAACGGGCGCTGCCGTGGTATGCGCGAAAGCTTCCACCGCGGGCGCTCCGGAGCTCTGCCAGGAACTCCGAAATGATGCGCGACTTGCCGGTTCCGCCACCACCCACCAGCGTGACAATCCGCGCCTGCCCGCGATCGCGCGCGTCGTCGAAGGCCTGCTTGAGGCTGGCCATCTCTGCGTTGCGGCCGATCAGCGGGGCACGCACCTCGCTCCGACGCGGTGGCGGTCTGGAGGATTTTCGCTCAGCCATGGCGTACGGGAGTTTGCGTTCCTCGGATGCGGATTATCAAGCTGGCGTCCCTCGACTCCCGGCCCACCAGTCAAGCCGACGCACTGCGCACGAGCATTAATCCGGCCGGCCCATCTAATCCCCTGCCAGGAGACTCTGGCAGCCAGGTGGCGGGATCTTTGATTGCGCACCGGCTCTGCCTGTTGGAGGCTCCCCCTCCACTCCGGCTGCTGCACGGCTATTGTGGGGGGCGTGGGCAGTTGCACGAGTGCTAGATTGGCGAGCCAACGTGACGCTTCCTGCAAAAACGCCTGCCCAGCTCCGATCCGACGAGAAGAAGTCCCTGGGCAAGGGTGTCTTCCGCAAGTGCAAGCAGTGCGGTGCGGTGCACACCGCAGAGGTGATGCGGGCATCCTTCGAGGTCTGCCCCGATTGTGGCCACCACCACCTGCTCAGCGCCGGCGGATGGCGACGCCTATTGCTCGACGACGGAAAGCTGGACACCTGGGACGACCACATCCTGCCCACGGATCCGCTGGAGTTCTTCGACGGCAAACCCTACCGCGCTCGCCTGGAGGGAGCTCAGGCGGCGACTTCGGCCACCGAGGCCGTGGAGATTGGGGGAGCGTGCATCGGCGGGCATCGCGTTGCCTACGGCTGCTACATATTCCGGTTCATGGGGGGGAGCATGGGCTCGGTAGTCGGGGAGCGGATTACGAGGCTCTTCGAGCGCGCCCGAGACGAGCGTATCCCCGTGGTCCTGCTGCATTCGTCCGGCGGAGCCCGGATGCAAGAAGGCATCCTGAGCCTGATGCAGATGGTGAAAGTGGTGGCTGCCCTGCGCCGCTTTCGGGAGGTGCGCAAGCCCTACTTCAGCCTGTGTCTGCACCCGACGACCGGCGGGGTGGCGGCCAGCACGGCGCTCCTCGGTGACGTCAACATCGCCGAACCGAAGGCCCTGATCGGCTTCGCCGGTCCTCGAGTGATAGAAAGTACTCTCCGGACCAAGCTGCCGGAGGGATTTCAACGCTCGGAGTTCCTTCTCAGTCACGGTATGGTCGACACCATCGTGTCCCGGCTCGAAATGAAGGCGATGCTGACCTCGCTGCTCGGCCATCTCGGAGGCGTGAAGCCATGAGCGATTTCAAGGCCACCCTCGACCGACTCTACGGCTTGATTGGCCGGGGACGTCGTGCCGATCTCGGCCCCATGCTGGCGGCCTGCGAGCGCTTCGGCCATCCCGAGCGCGCCTTCGACGCCGTTCATGTCGCCGGCACGAACGGCAAGGGCAGCACGTGTGCGTTCGTCGCCGCTATGGCTCAGGCTGCCAGCAGGCGTGTGGGTCTGTACACATCGCCGCACCTGGTGAAGCTTTCCGAGCGCATCCAGGTCGATGGGGTGCCTCTCGACGACGAAACCCTGGGCCGACTGCTCACGCGAGTGTTGGACGAGGCGCCCGAGCTGACCTTCTTCGAAGTAATGACCCTCACCGCCTTTCTCGCCTTCCAAGAAGCGGGGGTCGAGCTAGCGGTGCTCGAAGTCGGAATGGGCGGCCGCTTGGATGCGACGAACGTGATCCCACCCCCGCGGGTGGCCACCGTCACGCGGGTTGCGTTCGACCACATGGAGGACCTCGGCGACTCGCTGACGGCCATCGCCCGGGAGAAGGCTGGCATCATCAAGGCGGGGTCCAAGGTCGTCGTGGGGAAGCTCCACCCGGAGGGGCGAGCCGTGGTCGAGGAGGTCGCCGCGACGGTGGGTGCGAACCTCGTCGCGCTCGGCGGTCCAGAGCCCATCCCGGGAGCCCCCCTGGCCTACCCACGTGTCGCAATGATTGGCTCCAACCTCGCGGTGGCAGTAACGATAGGTCGAGAGCTCGGGTTTGAACCCGAGGCCATGGCCGCTGGCATCGAGAAGACACACTGGCCCGGGAGAAACGAGCTATTGCACCGCAGTGGGCAGGAGCTGACGCTACTGGACTGCGCCCACAACCCGGATGGCGCAGTCTCCCTGTCCCATGTTCTCGACCCGAGCGTGTTGGGGGAGGTCGAATCCCGCCGCGACGTGGCGCTGGTGTTCGGCACCATCGTGGGGAAGAACTGGAAGTCGATGCTGCAGCGGCTGTCCCACGTGGCCTATCATCGAGTATTCGTGCCCCCGCCGGTGCGCAATGCCGTCGACCCGCAGCTCATGTCGGCCACCCTGGGCGGCGAGATCGCAGCGACGGTCTCCGAAGGCTTGGCACGCGGTCGCGCGTTGGTCGGGCCTCGGGGGGTGGTTGTCGTCACTGGGTCCACCTACTTGGTCGGCGCAGCCCGGGCTGCCCTCCTGGGGCTGCAGCCCGACGGCGCCGCGCCGGGTCTTTGAGCTCTCGAGCAGCTCCAGCGCGAACCCAGCCTCCCGAACCCGCGGGTCGTTCCGCTCCGACGCATTTGGGGGCCCTCGAAGCGCGTGGCCGGTTACATAATCCCGCGCACTGATTTAGCGTGCGGTTCGTTCCCTCTGCCACAACCGTGCCCCGCCATGGCGCCTGACCCCTCTGCCCAAGACTCCGACAGATGACTGAGCCTCAACGCAAGCTGTTTGGAACCGACGGGATTCGCGGCTGCGCGAACGAGCACCCCATGACCCCCGAGTTGGCACTTCGCCTCGGTCGCGCCATCGCCCGGGTGGCCCGGACGAGCCGCTCGCGCCCCCCTCGTATCGTGATTGGCAAGGACACGCGGCTCAGCGGGTACATGTTCGAAACCGCGCTGGCGGCGGGAATCTGTTCCATGGGCGGAGTGGTCCTGCTCTCGGGCCCCATTCCGACACCGGCCGTCGCCAACCTGACTCACAGCATGCGCGCCGACGCTGGCGTCGTCATCAGCGCCAGCCACAACCCATTCGAAGACAACGGCATCAAGCTCTTCGGTCCAGACGGGTTCAAGCTCCCCGATGCCGAGGAGGCGCGCATCGAAGCCATCATGGCCGACTCGAAGCTCGCCTCGAAGGCGCCCACCGGGGCAAAGGTCGGCCGCGCCGAGCGGATCGACGACGCCACGGGACGCTACATCGTGCACGCGAAGGCGACCTTTCCCCCCGACCTCAGTCTGGCCGGCTACCGCATCGTGGTCGATGCCGCACACGGCGCCGCCTACCGGGTCGCTCCTGCAGTGTTCGCCGAGCTCGGCGCGGAGGTGCTGGAGCTCGGCACCAAACCCGACGGGCGCAACATCAACCAGGCCTGCGGGGCCCTGCACCCGGAGCACGTCGCGGCGGAGGTGAAGCGACGACGGGCTGCCGTCGGGATTGCGCTGGACGGGGACGCCGATCGAGTCATCTTCGTCGACGAGCGTGGCAAGGTCGTCGACGGGGACGCCATCATGGCGCTCTGCGGCACCCGCCTGCTACGCGCCGGACGACTGCCAAAACGCACCGTAGTGGCCACGGTGATGAGCAACATGGGCCTGGAGCGCGCGCTCGAGGCCGCGGGTGGAAAACTGGAGCGCACCGACGTGGGTGATCGCTACGTGGTGGAGCGAATGCGGCAGCGTGGCCTGTCATTTGGCGGCGAACAATCCGGACACCTCATCTTTCTCCAGCACGCGACCACGGGAGACGGCGTCATCGCCGCGCTGCAGGTGATGGCGATCCTGGCGCGGGAGCAGCGCCCGCTGAGCGAGCTCAGTACCGTGCTCAAGCCGGTGCCGCAGTGTTTGAAGAGCATCCGTCTGGCCGCGCGCCGCCCCCTCGAGCAAATGCCCAAGCTCAGTCGTGAGCGAGAACGAATCCAGAAGAAGCTCGGCGCCCGCGGACGGGTGCTCGTCCGTTGGAGCGGCACCGAGCCAAAGCTGCGGGTGATGCTCGAAGGGCCTCGGCAGCGCCAACTCGAAAGCCTCGCTTCGGCGCTGCTCGAGGCCGCCGAGCAAGACCTGGCCTGATCGAGCTGCGCCCGGCCCTCGACCCACGCGGAGACCCGTGACCTCCACCGAACCCGCCCCCCCCGACGCATTCGTACCCGAGAACCGGCTGGTGGTCGAAGCCCAGGGGCTCACGCGCGTGTACGGGGGCGGCGAAGGCGCCGTTCGCGCCGTGAACGACGCCGACGTCAGCGTGCGTGCTGGAGAAATCCTGCTCATCTTCGGACCCAGCGGCTGCGGCAAGAGCACCCTGTTGGGTCTGCTCGGGGGACTGGATCGTGACTTCGAAGGCACGCTGCGCCTCTTCGGCCGTGACGTTTCGCACCTGCCAGACGCCGAGCTGTCACGCCTGCGCGGTCGACGGATCGGCTTCGTGTTCCAGGCCTTTCATCTCTTGGGGCATCTCAGCGTGCTGGACAACGTCACGGCGCCGAGCCTCTTCTGCCCGGGTCCGTCAGGCCACAGAACGCCTCGTGAGCGGGGCCTCGCCGTCCTGGATCGCGTCGGTCTCTTCGAACGGGCGGCCATGCTGCCGGCGGAGCTCTCCGGGGGCCAAAGGCAGCGGGTGGCCATCGCGCGCGCTCTGCTCAACGACCCCGAGTTGCTCCTGTGCGACGAGCCCACCGGCAACCTGGACCGCGATACCGGTGCTCAGATCATCGACCTCTTTGGGAGCCTCCACGCCGAGTTGGGCATGACCATCGTGGTGGTCACTCACGAAGACCGCCTGGCCACCCTGACGCACCGGAAGCTGCACATGCTCGATGGTCGGGTGACTGACGAGGAGGTCAGGTGACCCCAGGCGCTCTGGTCAAGATGGTCAGCCGCGACCTCGCCCGGACACGGGGCCCGCTGTTGACGGCCGGCTTTGGGATCGCGGTCGGCATCGCCGCCCTGGTCTTTTTTCTGGCGCTGGGGTTCGGGGCCAGAAAAGTCCTGCTCGGCCAGATATTTCCCATCGACCAGGTGGAGCTCGAGCCACACAAGACGTCCGCTGGGCTGCTATCACTTCTGGGCGGCCGCCACGAGCCGCCGGGCGTGGGCCCCGAAGTGATCGCCATCCTCCAGGCCCAATCCGGCGTCAGCGAAGTCTACCCCAAGCTGCGGTTCCGATTCCCCTCCATGGCCAAAGGTGGCCAGGAGCTTCTGGGACGAGAGATCGGCACCCACGAGATGGTGGGCGACGGCATCGAACCGGCGTTGGTCGCCGGCGAGCCCGGACTCGAGGGCTTCGTCGACCCGATGAAGCATCCGGGCAAGACTTGCGGCAGTGACGTCGACTGCAGCGCCCCTC
Source organism: uncultured Polyangiaceae bacterium (assembly GCA_964610275.1). GTDB lineage: Bacteria > Myxococcota_A > Polyangia > Polyangiales > Polyangiaceae > JAFGBI01. Next base: position 27,444 of record CAZSVU010000015.1, read on the forward strand.
GCTACTGCGAGCGCCCCAGCGGTCAGCCAGAGGGACACTGCTCGGATCCGGTCCCCGCCCTGGTGAGCCGCTACCTCGTCGAGTTGTTCGACCACGCAGTCGCCCCGGCCCACGGTCTGCCACCCGTGGCTGAAACCATGCTGCGGCGGGCAGAAGGGGTCACCTTCACCATGACCCTGGGTGACTCGCTCCTGGGCAAGGCTCACACCGGCCAGAGGCGAGTGGTGAAGGTGCGCTTTGTCGGGATCTCCCCCAAGGCCATCGACGTTGGCGCGACGCTGCCCGCGTCCGTCGTGAAGCGCTGGAACCGCGAGTACGCCGGGGACGCCGCGGCCTCCAATTACTCCAGCGTGGTGGTGAAGCTCTCGGATCCGGGCGCTGCCAGCCGGGTGATTCAGGTCGGAGGCGAGCACGGGTTGGTGCCCCGGGACACGCGGGCTCGGGACGTCAGCGTGCTGATCACTGGTGTTCTGTCCCTGCTGGTCCTGGTGGCCGCGGTCATCCTCTTGGTGGCCGCGCTGAACATCGCCCACACCTTCCGAGGTCTGGTGGCCGAGCGCAGCCACGAGATCGGCCTCTACCGCGCCCTGGGCGCCACGGCGTCGGACATGCGCCGGTGGCTCCTCTGGCTGGCGTTCGTCGTCGGGGCGGTGGGCGGAGCCGTCGGCGCTGTTGCGGCCCGCGTGGCGGCAACCATCGCCGACTGGCGCGCGGCCGTGGATCTGCCCGACTTTCCGTTCAAGCCGGAAACCTTCTTCGCCTTCCCGTGGTGGTTGTGGCTCCTCGGGGTCGTCTTCGCTTGCTTGTTCGCGCTCGCCGGCGCTGCCGGCCCAGCGTGGCGGGCAGCCAGGACTGACCCCGCCCGAGCCCTTTCCCGCGCTGGCTGACCCCTCACGAGGTGGACTTCGTCATGTACCTCGACCTCTCGCTCGACGAACTGTGTGGCCAGCTCATCGTGGGCGGATTCGCAGGGACCGAACTGCCCTCGGAGTTCGGCGAAGCGCTCGGAGCTGGGGAACGGGCGGGTGCGATCCTCTTCAAGCGAAACCTCAAAAACACGGGCCAAGCTGCCGAACTTTGCCGTTCAATCGCCGCGGCTGCCCCAACCGATCTCCCGCCCTTCGTGGGCATCGACGAGGAGGGAGGTCGGGTCAGCCGCTTGCCGGACGAGTCCCTACGTCTGCCACCGCTGCGTGCCATCGGCACCAGCGGCGATCCCGAGTTGGCGGAGCGCGCCGGCCGGGCACTGGGACGAGTCCTCGGCGCCCTCGGGTTCAACCTGGACTTCGCTCCCGTGCTCGACGTGGACAGCAACCCGAAGAACCCGATCATTGGGGACCGTGCGCTCTCGCGCGACCCCGCCGAGGTCGTTCGGCTCGGCCGCGCTTTCGCTTCAGGGCTCGTGGCGTCACGGGTCATGACCTGCGGCAAGCACTTCCCTGGCCACGGCGACACCCACCTCGACAGTCACCTGGACCTGCCCGAAGTCGCCCACGACCTCGACCGGTTGCGGCGGGTGGAGCTCAGGCCATTTACTGAAGTCGGAGACGAATTCGTCGCGCTGATGAGCGCGCACGTGGTGTACGCGGCCCTCGATCCGCTGGTGCCCGCAACGCTGAGCCGCGCGATCTGCACCGAATTGCTGCGGCGCCAACTGTCGTTCCCAGGCGTGCTGTTCTCCGACGACCTGGAGATGGGTGCCGTGGCCGACCGATTGCCCATCGAGCACACGGCGGTACAGGCCGTCGAGGCCGGCTGCGACACCCTGCTCATCTGCCAGGACTTCTCACTCCAGGAGCGTGCCCAGGCCGCCCTCGCGCAGCGCGCCAGGAGCGACCGGGCGTTTCGCGACCGCTGCGTCGAGGCGGTCGAACGGTCTGTCCGCGCCCGCCGCCGCTTTCCTCCCCCGTCCCCCCGCTGGCCCGACGACGCGGCCGCCGAGGCGCTGCGCGAAGTCATCCAGGACATCCGCTCCGGGGGCTTACGGTCATACAAAATGCCCGGGGCCCCGGGATCGTTTGAGGACCGGGCCGCAAGGCTGGGGGCTGTTGTTGGCTCAGCCGGCGCCCGCTTCGCCGCTCGCCGAGGCGCTGGCGCTGACGGACACGTTGATCGAAGCCGAGGCTTCGGCCTGTGCCTTCACCGCACCAGTGATGCAGCCGGCGACCTTCAAAGCTGCCGCGCCGCCGCCCTTGACGACCGCGCTCAGACCCTCGACCGACGCCTGCACGCTGGCCATGACGCCCTCGAGCCGGCCCTTCATGCCGATGGTGACCTTGAGCAGGTTGGGCAAATTCGCCTCGAAGGCAGCCTTGAGCTTGCTGGCCGCCTCGGCGTCTGCCGCGCCCTCGATCTTGACGACCACGCCAGCCGGCGTGCACTCGACGTTCGCATTGAGCTCGGCATCACAGTTGGCCTGGCACTCGGCACTCATCTCCGGGGGCTTCACCTCGCCGGAGCACTTCGGCGCCTTCATCTCGACGCTGCAGCCACCCGAGCAGCTGCCCTTGCAGTCCGCCTTGCCTTCCATGGTGCAGGTGGCGCTGCAGCTGCCCTTGCAGTTGCCACTGCAGGAGCCCTTGCCCTTGCCCGAGCACTTGCCTTCGCAGGTGCCCTTGCACTCGGCCTTCGAATCCTTGCCGTCGCACTTGCCGTCGCAGGTGCCTCCGCACGTGCCGCTGAAGCCAGCCTCGCAGGTGCCTTCGCACGTCCCGCCGCAGCTGCCTTCGCACTCGGCGCCGGCTTCCACGCTGCAGGTGCCGGAGCATTCGCCCTCGCAGGAGCCGCTGATCTCGCCGCCCTCGCACTCGACCTTGGCCGAGCCAGGCTCGATGTTGGCGTCACAGCTGGCCGCACAGTCGGCCATCGCGTTCATGGACGCGGAGCACTTCGGCGGGGTTACGTCCACCGTAAGCGAACCAGAAGCCTTGGCCTTGAACTCGCCGATGAGCTTCACGGCCGCATTGCAGGCTGCCTCTGCCTTCTTGCCCGGGCCCTCTTCCGCGGGCGTGATGTCCGCGTCGCTGGCTCCCAGGTCCTTGGCCAGCTGCCCGCAGGCGCCAGCCACGTCGCCCTCGATCTGAAGCGCGAGCTTCTGCAGGTTGGCGCCAGCCGCCAGCCCCGCCTTCAGCTTGCCTTCAATGGAGGCATCGAGGCCAAAGTTCGCCGACATGATCGCCTGCGGATTCGCGAGGTCCACTTCGCACCCCCCGCCACCGGGCATGCCCGGCATTCCACCGCCGCAATCCACGAATAGCGGGGCCATAGCCACCGCGACAATCGGTCCACCAATGTTACGCCACCGCTTCGACATCTGTAATCCTCCTCAAGGCATTCGGGCGGGTATCGAACCCGGATGCACGCTACACCCGCTCGGCCCGGTTGAGAACCCCACCCGGCCCGGAGAATCCGGGCTGGGCAGTGTCGCCCCAGGTCGCGCGCATGCACCAGAAAACGTGGGATATGCCGGCGGCGTATCGCTCCGTTTCTGCCGGCTGTAAAGAGTTTTCGTGCAGGCGTTCGGGTCGTGCTGTTCGTTTTGTAGGCTAAATACTTCTTAGATATTGAACAGTTAGGGCGTCGCCGCTCCAGCAGCGAGTCAGCGACGCGAAATCTTGTGTGCTGCGGTCAGGCTCGCCTGCCGCGTCGATTGCCACCGCGCGTTGCTCTGCTCTCCGCCTGGGCAAAGGGCAACTCGATCTGTTCCGGGGCGCTTGGACGTGCCGGAGGCTTCTGCCCCGTGCGCTTGAGCATCTCCGCCTCGTTCGCCAGGTCCGCCTCGATGACCTCGGCGTTGTCGTACGCAAACGCCAATGCGTCGAAGATCTGCGCGGGCTTGAGTTGCGGGAAGCGTTTGATGAGCATCTCGATCTTGGTGCCCCGCCGGTAGAAGGACCACAGCCGCCGCACCGGGACCCGCGAACCAACGACGTGCGGGCTGCCTCCGAGAATCTGAGGATTCACTCGGACGTGTGGGTGCGGAACGAGAACGACGGGGAGAGTCAGCGGATCACTCCTTCGACGCTCGACATTGTGCACCGACTTTGCCCAAACACGCAAAGCTTGTGCAGTTTTGCCTGCGGGACGCCCTGCGCCCCCGCGCTCAGAGTTGCTCGAGAATTCGTGCCGCCACACGCTCACCGGTGAGGCCGAACTCCTCGGCCAATCGCGATGCGGGTGCCGACGCGCCAAATCGATCGATTCCGACGGTGATGCCACCGCGCCCGACCACGCCGCGCCACCCCAGCGTAGCGCCGGCTTCCACGGCAACGAGGCGAATGCCGTCGCCCAACACCGCCTGCTGTTCGTGCAGGGGCAACCGCTCGAACGCCTGCCAGCAGGGTGCCGACACAACGCGAACACGCTGCCCCTGCGTTTCCAGGATCCGCTTCGCCTCCACCGCCGGATGCACTTCGCTGCCGGTGGCCACGATGACCAGCGTCGGCTCACTCGCGTCCGCCACGATATAGGCGCCCTGCAACATCCGTTGCGGATCGAACCCTTCCGGGCGCTCGAGCACCGGCAGCTTCTGACGTGTGAGAGTCAGGGCTGTGGGGCCGTCGCGCCGACCGAGGGCGTACGCCCAAGCCGCCGCACACTCCAGGGCATCCGCCGGTCGGACGACATCCAGATTGGGAATCAGGCGCAACGCCCACAAGTGCTCGATGGGCTGATGCGTCGGCCCGTCCTCCCCCACGAACACCGAGTCGTGTGTGAACACGTACACCACCTGGCGTCGCATCAACGCGGCCATGCGGATGGAGGGCCGCATGTAGTCACTGAAGATGAGGAAGGTCGATCCGACGGGAATGAAGAACCCGCTCAAGGACAGCCCGTTCATCACTGCAGCCATCAGGTGCTCACGCACGCCGTAGTGCAGGTTTCTGCCTTCGAATTGGCCGCGGGCGACATCCGGCGAACCGACGATGGTGGTCTTGGTGGAGCCAGCCAAATCGGCGGCCCCCTGCACCAGCGACGGGGTCAACCTTGCCGCGACCTGTTCGGTCTTGGCTCCCAGATTTCGGGTGGCGTCGGTCGTCGGCTGCAACTCGGCAATCAGACGGGCCAGCAGGTCCTCAGGCACCGCGCGCTGGCTGAGCGCTTGCCAGAGCTGTTTCCGGTCCCCGGCCAAAGCCTGCTCCATTTGCTCCCATGCGACCCTGAGCTGTCGGTTGCGCTGCACGTGGGCGACGAACAACTCTCGGACGCCATCCGGCACGTGGAACGCCTCCTCGGGCCAACCGGCGGCGGCCTTGGCGGCTCGAGTCTCGTCGGGACCGAGCGGAGAGCCGTGGCACTTCGGCGTATCTTGCTTGTTGGGAGCGCCAAATCCGATATGGGTTCGCGCCGCGATCAATGAAGGTCGCTTCGGCTCTGCGACGGCACGATCCAGGGCGGCGCGGACTTGGTTCGCGTCGTGTCCGTCCACGGACTGAACGAACCACCCCACGGCTTCGTGCCGCTTGACGACGTCTTCCGAGAAACTCAGAGCCGTGGTGCCGTCAATGGTGATGTGGTTATCGTCGTAGACGACGATCAGGTTGTTCAGACCCAGGTGGCCAGCCATGCTGGCGGCTTCGCTGCTGATACCCTCCATCAGGTCGCCGTCGGACACGATGGCGAACACGCGATAATCGATGAGTTGGGCGTCGGGGGCGTTCACCCGTGCCCCGGCGAGCTTGCCACCGAGCGCCATGCCCACCGCATTGGCGATGCCTTGGCCAAGCATCCCGCTGGTGGTCTCGACACCTGGCGTGTCGCCGAATTCCGGATGGCCCGGCGTGCGGGATCCCCACTGTCGGAACTGCCTCAGATCGTCCAGTCCAAGGTCGTACCCCGCCACATGCAGCACGGCGTAGAGCAGCGCCGAGGCGTGTCCGCAGGAGAGCACGAACCGGTCGCGGTTGGGCCAGTCCGGGGTCTCCGGGTCGTAGCGCAGCGTGCGAGAGAACAGTTCCACGGCCACTCCGGCCAGGCCCATGGGCGCACCGGGATGGCCGCTCTTGGCCTGCTCGACCGCGTCCACCGCCAGAAACCGAACGGTGCGGACTGCCTTTTCGAACGTGGTGAGCGAATCCGCGTTGGAACCGCCTTTGGTAGCTTGCTCCAGTGTACTCATGGCCGGGCCCCATAGCGCTGGCGCCGCGCCGGGGAAAGGTTCCAGTTTCTGAAACGTCGGATCCCCCGGCGGGGATGCTCGCTTCTCGGCACCGACGCGCGGCGCCTATTTTCCTTCGCCTTCGCGGATGGCACGGTTGTGCTGCTCGTAGGTGCGGCTGAAGGTGTGACGTCCGTCGGCCTTGGCCACAAAGTACAGGTAGTCGGTCTCGGCGGGGACGAGTGCGGCCTCGAGCGACGCTTCGCCGGGGTTGCAGATGGGCCCAGGAGGCAAACCTCCGTACCGGTACGTGTTGTACCGATTCGCGGCATCACGGAGCATCGCTGGAGTCACCCGTCCCGAGAACCCAGCGCAACTCGGTGCCTTGGACGCCTCGATGGTGCAGCCATACGCCGAGGTCGGGTCCGCTTGCAGGCGGTGCGCTGGGGCGAATTCGGGACTCGTGAGGCGGTTGTAGTAAACGCTCGCGATGGTGGCCCGCTCGTCGTCGTGCCGTGCTTCCTTCTCGACGATCGAAGCCATGATCACCAGCTCTCGCTCGCTCCAGCGACGCTCGGGCATGAGCTGGGCCAGGGCCTCGGGGTGCTCTTGGAGCAGGCGTCTCAGACGGGCACGCGCCTCGGCAACCATCCTGCGTACGACCTCGGCGGGGCTACTGTTCAGCCGCAGGTCGTAGGTTGCCGGGAAGAGGTATCCCTCGACCGACTCTCCGCGGATTCCGAGCTCGTCGAGCAGGCGTCGCGACCGGGCAACCCGGACGAAATCATCCCGACTGCAGACGGACTTCTGGCGCAGACGCTCCGCCACCTCCAGCAGGTGCCAACCTTCGGGGATGGTCACCTTGACCTTGGGACGCCCCGTTTCGGATCGCGACACCCACGCGAGCAGAGCGCTCGCCGAGAGGTCGTCGCTCAGTAGGTGCGTGCCGGGCTCGCAAGTATCGCACCCACCGACGAGACGAAAGTAGGCCGAGAACCACCGCGGGCTCTCGATCAACCCCTGCTGATGCAGCACAGCGGCCGCCTCCGCGGCGCCCACTCGCCCAGGCCACGCGACGGGAACGGTCCGACCTTCGCCAGGCCCGGGGAGTGCCGCCCAGCCCAAGAGCAGACCCACCGCTCCGACCAGGAGCACCGCCAAGGCGCCCAGCACGGTTCCCACTAGTCGCCACATCGACCGCCGCGGGCGCTTGCCGCCTTTGCCTCCCTGCTTGGTGCGCGGCCCGACACGGCCCCGGGCAGGCCGACTGCGCTTGCGCGGGGGCGCCCGCTTGCCGTCGTTGGGTTTCACGGGGTCTTGCCTCGCGCATCCAACCAGCTCTGAAGCAGCACGGCCGCAGCCGCACTGTCGATGCGCTGCCGCGCCTCCCGGTCGCTCAGTCCCTGCTCGCGGAGGCGGGCTCGGGCCTCGACGGTGGTGAGCCGCTCATCGAGGAGTTCCACGGTTCTGCCCGTGGCTTTAGCCAGCGCTCGAGCGAACTGACGGGCCCGCCGGGCCGGCAGCCCCTCCCGATTGCTCAGCGTGCGAGGTAGGCCCACCACGAATGCGTCGATGCCTTCGTCTTCGGCGATCCGTACCAGCGCTTCGACCAGTCGGCCGGAATTCCTCCCGTCGAGGTGCGGGCGCGGATGCGCCAGCAGGCCCAACTCATCGCTGACCGCCAGCCCCACGCGCACGGTCCCAAGATCGATGCCCGCAGCTCGCATTTGCCCGGGCCCATACCACGGACGGGGCCCCGGTAAACGCCCGCGAAGCTTGACCCGTCTGCGTGCTGCGAGCATAAGCCCCGGGCGCCGCGCCCACATGCTCCGAGCGTGCGGCGACCTCGAGAGCAGAAGATGCAGTTTCGCGCCGTCAAGGGGATGAACGATATCCTCCCGCGTGAGGTCGCCCGCTGGCATCGCCTGGAGGGGGAATTCCGTGCACTAGCGGAGGTGCACGGCTACCAGGAAGTCAGGACCCCTCTGCTGGAGCAAACGGAGCTGTTTGCCCGATCCATCGGCGAGACAACCGACGTGGTCGAGAAGGAAATGTTCACCTTCGAACGCTCGAAGGAGTCCCTCACCCTGCGTCCGGAGGGGACCGCCGGGGCGGCGCGCGCCTACGTCACACACAAGGTGCACGCTCGTGAGCCCGTCTCGCGGTGGTACTACCTGGGCCCGATGTTCCGGGCCGAGCAGCCCCAACGCGGGCGGTACCGCCAGTTTCACCAGGCGGGCTGTGAGGTGTTCGGCGACCCTGGCCCCATCGTCGATGCCGAGATCATCGACATGCTGTGCACATACTGCCAGAGGGTCGGCATTTCTGGGGTCGAGGTCTCGGTGAACTCGATTGGCGGCGCAGCAGCCCGCGAAGCGTATCGGCTGAGACTGCTGGAATTCCTCCGCCCCCGGGCCGATTCGCTCAGCCCTCACGCCCGCGACCGCCTGGAGGATAACCCACTCCGAGTGCTCGATTCCAAGGACCAGCGTGACCAGGACGCGGTCCGCGACGCGCCGTCCATTCTCGAGGTCCTGGAGGGCGATGACCGCGAGCACTGGGACGGCTTGTGTGCTGCGCTCGACGGCTTGGGGACCAACTACACGGTCGATCCACGCCTGGTTCGAGGCCTGGACTACTACACCCGGACTCTGTTCGAGCTCAAGGCAACCGGCGGTGACCTAGGGGCTCAAAACACGCTCGTCGGTGGCGGACGCTACGACGCCATGGTCAAGACCCTGGGGGGCCCCCCGGTCACCGCCATCGGCTTCGCGATGGGTTTGGAGCGCGTCCTGCTGGCCATGCCCGACGACACTCCCGCGTCCGTTGCCGCGTGCTACGTGGCCCCGATCGGCGGCCCAGCGCAGCGCGAAGCACTGCTGCTGGCGCGTGAGTTGCGCGCATCTGGCGTCACGGTGGATCTGGACGGACGGGGCAATTCGCTGCGCAGCATGCTCCGGCGGGCCGATGCCGTCGGCGCCAGACTCTGCCTGGTTCTGGGTGACTCCGAGTTGGAGGAAGGGGTCGTGCAGCTCAAGGATCTCGAGCAGCACACGCAGGACCGCGTCGATCGCCGCCAGGTCGTGGACCGCGTGGCCCGCCTCGCAACGACCGCCGCCCCGGGAACCGCAACTCAGACGTCCGGGGATGAGCCTTGAGCCCGTGCGTTCGACTTCCGCTGGCCACGACGGCAGTGGCCCTCGTCTCGGCAGTCACCTCGGTCGCGCTGGCCCAGGACCCGTACGGTCCAGGGATCATGCCCGGCGGCCAAGGCATCATGCCCGGGATGGGTCAAGAGCCTCAGGCGCCCGGCCCGTCCAAGGAGGCCGACCCCGACGCGCCCGAAACCCACGCGGCCAGCGGCGGGGAGAGTCTGCTGACGCCGGGCAACGAGCCTGGCCTGCCAGAGCATCCTCTGCAACTCGATCGCAGCATCCTCGATCGCATCGGGTCCGACACCTTTGCCGACGATGTCGAGACCGGGCGCGGCCCCACCACGACCCGAGGCTTCTACGGGCCCTACTACGAGGAACTCAGCGCGGACTACAGCTTCCGCACCCTCTTCCCGCTCTGGGTCGAGCGCAAGAAGCTGTCCCTCACCGATCCCAGCAAGCCCGACCGCGCTTCGTTGTTCGGTGGTCTGTACTACAACCGCCGCAGCGCTGAACGCTCTGACGACATCCTCTTTCCTCTCTTCTGGAATCTGCGAGACCTGCGCGACCATTCTCGCACGACGGTGCTGGGTCCCTGGGTGAATCGCGTGGCCCCCGACGGCCACGACAACTGGCTCGCCCCCCTCTACTTCACCGGCAAACGCAACGACGGCGGCTACACACTCATTCCGCCACTCCTCACCTTCACACAGACCGACGCCGAAGGCGGGATGGGCATCGTCGGACCCGGCTTCTGCTTCTGGAAGGGGGGTACCCATTGCGACGCGCGCACCGCCCACGAGATCGATTTTGGGATCGCCCCGCTGTACTTCTACGGTCAAAACGACCAGACCAAGTACGAGGCCATCCCGCCTCTGCTCCACTACTACCGCTACAACGATCGGGACCTGTCGTGGCTCAACGTGTGGGGTCCGTACTACCGAGAGCACACGCAGAAGCGTGAACTCCTCCACCTCTTGCCCCTCTACTACAGCATCTGGGGCGAGCAGGAGCGACACACCACCGTGCTGCCGTTCTTTCACTACGGCTATCACGAGGATGCGTGGCTATTCATCAACCCGTTGTTCCTGATGGCTCGAGGCGACGAAGGCGAACGGACCTTCGTGACGTGGGGATACGCCCGGTACCGTGGTCGAACCGAGCTCGACATGATCACGCCGCTCTACTGGCACTTCCGGGATCCGGACATCGGTCTCGACCAGCGGCTCTTCTTCCCGTTCCTCTACTCACGAACCAGCCCGCGCGAGTCGAACCAGGTCTTCTTCCCCTTCTGGGGACACTTCGAACGGTACGGAATCAGCGAGACGACCTGGATCACTCCGTTCTTCCAGCACACCACCGACCTGCGCGGCTGGTCGACGAACATCCATCCGTTGCTCTACTTGGGGCGCGACGGACATCAGTCCCACACGGTCATCGCCCCGTTCTTCTGGGATTTCGTGGGGCAACACGAGCGCGCCACCGTCGGGTTCCCCCTCTACTGGCGCTTCAGTGATCGCGATACGGTTTCGCAGCTCGTGGGCAACGTCTACTACCGCGAGAAGAAGTTGGCGAACGGTCTGGATTGGGAGATCCACGCATTCCCGTTCTTCTCGTATGGCGAGACGCCCAGCGGTCACTGGTGGAACGTCTTGTTCGGTCTCGCGGGCTACACGCGTGAGGGAAAGACGGCGAAGATGCGCACCCTCTACATCCCGATCACGATATCCGGCGGCGACGACGACTGAGCGCCATCTCACGCACGCTCGGGCCTGGCGCCAGGCGGCCGCTGCGGTCGACTCGCACCGACCCGTACGGCCTACTTCTCAGTCGACTTGGCGTGGTTCGGCTTGGTCTCCGGCGGCTCGCTGCAGCACCGGAAGCCGGTCTCGGTGCCATTGTAGTAGCGGTCGTGGGCGGTCTGCGCCGCACGACAGAAGTTGCGGCTCGGTTGCCAGAACGCGCCCTTCATGGCGGGTCGCACTGGCTTGGACCGATCGATCGTGACGAACTCCTCGAGGTTGCCCGCCAGATTTCGTACCCCAAACGGGCTGACACAACGCGGGTACGCCTGGTTTGGCGCGCGCAGGTCCTTGAGCTTTCCGGCACCGTCCAGGATGTCGGTGTGATCGGCGTTGCACGCGCTGGCGTCCCGTTTCCAGCCGTACGGGTACGGCCTCATCTCCTCGCCCTCGCAGGCGAAGTTCCACTCGCTCTCCGCGCAGACCCGCTTGCCCATCGAGCTGCAGATGCGGTGCGCATGCGTCCAGCTCATGTGGTTCGCCGGCAGCGTCTCCCCCTCGGGTGTGTACTCGAATTCGTCGATGCAGAATCGCATCGGCGTTCGCCGCCGAGACAGACACGTTGCAGGCTGCGCGTACTCGGCGCAGCGGAACTCCTCATACCGCCCAGGTGGGTCCATGTAGCCCAGACACTTGTGGCGGACCTTGGGGCAGTAGTCCCCTTGCACCAGCAGCATGCCGTCCGGGCAGGCCGCGCCTTCCTTCACCTCCGGCAGCTCCACTCGGGACGCGACGATCGCGGCCAGCGCCGACGTCGGTCGGACCTGAAACTCGCCGCTCTCCTCCTCGGGACTGGCCGACTCCGGCTTGACGTCGGATGTCGACTTGCGACCGCACGAGGCGAGCACGAGTACGGCCACCGCTACTGCGGAGAGATGTACAGCGCGCACCCGGCCGATTGTCGACGCAGCGCGGCGGTCGTCAAGCTCGCAGATGCGGCCGGTTGCCCGAAGCAGCAAGTTCGTGGCCGGCATTTTCTGCGCAGCGACGGTATTCCCTTATTCTTAAGAACAGTTGCGCTGCGGTTGCCAGGCCGACAAACCAGCCGGTCTGTTCTCGCACGGATCACGAAACCTGCAGCGCAGCGCACGCCGTTCAGCCGGTCGCCCCTGGCAGTCCCGGAAGATTGGCGCAGCACCGCACCCCGACCTGGATGTCCCGGTAGTAGTCGTCGTGAGCGGTCGTCGCCGGTCGGCACCGGTTGCGCCCCGCCATCCACCAGCCCCCCTTGAGGCCGTTCCGAAACGGCGGGTTGTACTTGGCCACTTCCCTGAGAACGGGCTCGTCCAGGTTCCCAACCATGTTCCCTACGCCGAACGGGCTCGTGCAATCCGGAAAACTCGCCGCGACGGCGCGGTGGTCGCGCAAGACCTGCTTCCGCCCGCGCTGGGTGCGTTTCATCTCGTAGAGGTCATCGCGATCCTGGTTGCACTTGGGCTCGCGCTTCCAGCCGTAGGGGTACGGTCGCATCTCCTCCCCTTCGCAGGCGAAGTTCCACTCGCGCTCGGTGCAAAGCCGCTTGCCCTGCTGCCGGCATACTTTGCTGCCACTGACAAAGCTCTGGAAGTTGAGAGGGAGGTCTTCGCCAGGAGCGGTGTGCTCCAGTCGGTCGATACAGAAGCTCATGGCGATCCGTTCCCCGACACAACGGGCCACCGGCTCATACTCACCGCAGCGCGCATACGGCAGCTTCGGGTCGTCCAACCATTGTCTGCACTGGTGCCGTACCTCGGTGCAGTACTCGCCGGAGACGTGCACCATCCCGTCGGGACACGGTGCCTCTCGCGGTTCGACCCGACCGACGGCAGGAGCCACCGCGGCAGTCAGCACCCCTGACTCCGCCGTCACGCCCTCACGCAACGGCAGGTTGCCGGCCGTAAGGCCGCTCGCCTGCGCCTCCCAGCCAGGCGCCGGCTCGGCGCTCAGGCAGGCCAGTCCGGCACCAGGCACCGCCGCAGTCTCGACTGGCGTCGCCCTGCTGCTGCCGAACACGACCAGGACCAGCCATGCCGCCATCAGCGCTGCGATCGCTCGCCGTATCACTGCTCAAGCCTTCTCCAGTGGTGAACCGATCGTGTCCCCGCCCTGGCCTCGAGACCAAGTTCCGAACAAACGGGGGCACTCTACCAACATAAGCACTCCTGGCGGAGGTGCACGTCACGTGCCAAACGGCCGCCGAGCGCAGCTCGGCGGCTTCCTGAACCCACTCTCCGTGCCACCGACGTCCCCACCCCGGGACGCGCCACCGCTGGCTTCAACGTCTCACACTGGATCCCGCTCTGCCGCGTCTCGGGGTGCAGCAGCAAGTGCAGACGGACCTTGGCTGGAAAGCGCCTGAGCTACCGCTCAGGCGCTGATCGCTCAGCGCCGGTACCAAGGAATGGCACGAACCGGACAGTCATCATCCTTTCGACCTCGAACGCATCACGTTTGCTGCCCGGGCGCTTGCGGGTCCAGCGCTCCAACTCCTGGACCCTCGACTGCGGCCCCACCGGCACCACGAGGCGGCCGCCCCGGTCGAGTTGCTCCAATAGTGGCTGCGGCACGCGCTCGGGAGCTGCCGTCACCAGCATCACCTGGAACGGGGCCGCGTCGGGCCAGCCCCGATAGCCGTCCCCTACTCGCAGCCGCACCCGCTCAGGCCCGTAGCCGAGACGGCGAAGGTTCGCGCTTCCGACGCGGGCCACCTCTGGCAGGTACTCGATGCTGTAGGTGTCCGCGCACAACTCCGCGAGCACGGCAGCCTGGTAGCCGCTTCCGGTACCGATTTCGAGACAGCGGTCCTGGGGCCCCGGGCGAGCTGCCTGAGTCATGAACGCCACGATGTACGGCTGCGAGATGGTCTGACCGCCCCCGATGGGCAGCGGGTGGTCCTCGTACGCCTCATGGAGCACCCGGCTGGGCACGAACGCATGCCGCGGGACCCGGCGCATGGCAGCCAGGACTCGCGGGTCACCGATGTCTCGCGCTTCCATGCTGGTGCGCACCATTCGCTCCCGCTCGTCCACGCGCTCGTCGAACGCCGTGCTCGCCGCTGATGGGGGCGAAGGCGGCGTGGTGGGCGGAGCCGGCTCGGTCCGCGGCACCGTGGGTGATTGCTGACCTGGTGCAGGCTCGTGCCTGGCGCACGCCGGTTGCGTGAGCTGGGCCAGGACGACGAGAACAGCCGCGACCGTCCGGTTCAAGTGGCGCCCCTCCTACTCGTGAATGAAGACGGTGGTCCCCTGCCCCATGTGCGGGCCCATGTTGACCCCGTGCCATCCATCCGGCAGCGGTGGATCCGTCCAGCGAAATGCGATTCTCGCGTCAATCGGTCCCAGGTTCACGCAGCCGTGGCTGCGAGGGATCCCGAAGACGTCGTGCCAATAGGCCCCGTGCAGGGCGTACCCCGAGGCGAAGTACTGGATCCAGGGAACGTCGCGCAGCTCAAAGTCTCCAGCCCCGCGACGCACGGTCACGCCGTACTCTGGATGGCGCCCCTTCTGGATGTTCAGCAGTCTCCGTTGATCCTGGTCGCTGAGCTTCTGGCCCGCCGCTTCTGCTGCCTTCAGCCGCTCGATGGTGGCCTGAGTTTCTGCGGAGTAAGTCTGGCGACGCTGGCTCTTTCGTCCCCCGGAAACGGTCGTGTTCTCCTCCGAGTCCATGGCCGCGGCCAGGTGCTTGCTCTTCAGTCGGAAAGTCCCTTGGGGCGTGGCCAGGCTGGTCTCCGGATCGCCCAGCCGGTCCCGTCCCGTGGAGACCAACGTCGCGTACCAGGCACGCCTGCCCTCGTAGAGCACCAGGGTCTGCTGCCGAAGTGAGATGTCGATCCACTTCTCGCCTTTCTCCGCCGCCTCGGGCCACTCCCGCGGACGGGCAACCACCCCGAGATCGGAGGCGCGAAGCCACCGCGTCCGGTCCTTCTTGGTCTGGTAGAACCGCTTGCCCGCCTTGACACGCGCCTTGCCAGACAGGGGGACGATCGCCCGGCGCGGCACCGTCTCTGCCGGACGCACCTCGTCGCGGCCCTTGACGAGCATCCAGGTCTGCGAGTCACGCTTGACCACGAACGCGAACGGGAACGGTGCGCCCGGGGACAACTCGATGCCGTGAAACGGGGAGCCCGTATCCGGCTTGACCTTGGTCGTCGGGATCAGGCGCATGTCCACGGTCACGCCGAACCGACGCTCCAGACCGGCATCCTTGATGAGAAACGCACCCACGAAAGAGAGCCCGGTCTTGCGCCGCACCCGATCGGCGAAGACGGCGTAGTCCGGCACCTCGAAGCCGGACACATTGGGGATCTTGCGTCCCCCCTGAAGCCACCACGGAATCGACTCGTCGCGGGTACCGCCAAAGAGCTCGTTCTGAGTGAGCACGGTCGACGGGCGAAACCCGTCCGGCGGTTTCAGCCCCGGTCGGGGAATCCCGCGCGGATCCAGCGGCACGTCGTTGGCGCCGAGAATCACGTTCTGCACTTCCGCGCGGTGTTCCGCGTACCAGGCCAGGTGCTCCTCGAGCTTGAACTCGCTCTTGATTTGCTCAGCGCGCGTCGGAACTCTGAGATACTGCGGCGCCGTCGCCCGAACGAACCCGTACGCATACGGTAGCGGCCGATCCAGATTGGGGCGCACTTGAGTGGCTCGAACCAGCGGATCTTCGAGATCCACCGTGGCCTCGTCGGTGCACACGAACCCCATCGGGAAGATGTGGTACCACTCGTGCTCGCATCCCTTCCCGGCCGCAGTCTCCTTCGAGCGCTTGACGATCCCACCGAGCCGAATGTACCCGAGCTTCCGCGAGTCGACGTTCGGCCGTTCGTAGATGGTCGCCGCGATCTGCGTCGCTGCCAGCCGCGGGGCATCGTCGGGCGCTTGGGTATCCAGCTCGCCGTGATCGACCACCAGCGACGACATCTGCCCCATCCGGGCCGACGCGCTGGGGGCGGCGCTGGCGCTGGCGGCTGCCGCGGTCCCTTCGGCTGCAGCGTCTCGGTCGCATGCGGCCGCGCCAGCGGTGGCAGCCAACGCCACCGCGACGAGAACCGCACTGACTTGCCAACTATCCGCCCGACTCATCGCCACTCGGGTTTAGTCCCGGCCCCACACAGATCAAGCCGAATTTGGCCGTGTGCCAGCCTCGTTAGATGTCTTCCTCGTTCGGTTCGACGTTCGATTCTACCCCAGCGACCTGCTCTCCGTCGATTTCGACGTGGGTCGCCCCTTCGGGCAGCTCGGGCAGTTCATCCAGGTTGTAGCCCGGCCCCACCCAGAAGACCTCCGGTGTCGGCCGATACGAGCTCGTGTAGCTCTTGGTCTGGACGGTGCCATCGGGCCTGCGGAACCGCACGACGCTCACGATATCGTAGCCTCGAATCCCTCGCTGCTTTCGGATTCGCCGCTTCGCCGACAACCACGACTTGGTGGTCACGCGTCGGTAGAAGTCGTGGCTCTCTTCCACGCCGTACGTGTAGTCGACCTTGCCGGGCGGATGGCGTCCCAGCAACTCCACCTTCAGGACACGGTCGTGCGGAACGAACGCGTGGATGATCAAGGGGGTCTCGTAGGGATTGCGGAGCTTGAGGTCGACCTCCCCGTAGATGACCGTTGCATCCAATCCGAGCTGGGCATAGCCGCTCGGACGGCTATGGCTGCGTCGCTGGACGACATCCAGCCCCCCGAGCACCGCGGCGGCGTGCAGCGTAGACGCGACCTGGCAGGTGCCCCCCCCGACACCGGGAACGAGCTCGTCGTCGATGATCTCCGGCGCCCACGCGAATCCACGCTCGAGCTCCCGAGGGCCTACGGTCTGGTTGAAGCTGAAGGTCTGACCGGGCGCCAACACGTGACCGTTCAAGTAGGCCGCCGCCTGGTGCACGTTCTTGACGCGTCCCGCCCCGGAATCGACGAACTTGGTCTCGTAGCTGGACAGCACCCGGCTGACATCGACGCTGGCGAGCATCTCCAGCGTGACCTCTGCTGGCACGACGCGGGTGTGGAGCCGGAACACCGCTCCCTCTTCGCGCCCACCGCTTTCGACCTCCGCCAGCGTGCGCGGCATGTCGAGCGCTCGCCCCGGTTGCTCGGGAACCCGTCGGTGCCGCACCAGGTCCAGCCGCGCGTCCGTCGCCTCGAGCAAGCACGACGGGGCGAGTTCAGCCAGGGTGCTCCGCGCGCGAGCCGAGTCGAAGCGATAGCTGAGAGGCAGATCGACCTCCCCTTCCCGAGCTGACCAGGCCCGGTGCAGACGCGCACCCAGTGACCCTTCCCGGGCGTGGTCCAGGGTCCGCGCGAGGGTGTCCGCCACGTCCACCTCGACGCCCAACGCGCCGAGCGTCGTTGTCCGATAGCCCGTGGGGGTATCCAAGATGACCTCGCGCCCGACCAAGCGGCGGCGACGCGCTTCGAGCCAATCGCCCAGTGTTCGGTCTTGCGGCTGTGGCTCGCCATCCACCAGGACGCCCGGGAGGGCTCGGTCCGCCGGCAGCCAACGCTGCGCCCGATACGCGATACTGCCTGCCAGCACCGCCACTAGCCCGGTCAGGACCACGATCGTCAGTCCCGTTCGCCGCACCCCCCAATGGTAGCGGGCCCAGACCCCGGTCGGCAAAGCCCGCTGCCGGTCCAACCGCCGCGGTCGGCAGTCCGGCTTGACGCAGACCGGCCCGGTCCCCACTGTTTCGTCGCCATGCGCATCACCGTCAACGGAGACCCGCGCGAAGTCGCCCCTGGCACCACCGTCCGCGCCCTACTGGAGCAGCTTGGGCTGACCCGCGGTCCGGTGGCCGTAGAACGCAACCGGGAAGTGGTGCCGCGCGCCGAGCACGAGAACACGGAGCTTGCCGAAGGCGACGTGCTCGAGGTGGTTCACTTCGTGGGCGGCGGCTAGCCGCCTTCGACCTGACGGGCGCGCAGTGCCGTGATCGCCACGCCGCCTCGGGTGCGGACGGCAACGCGCAGCTGGTCATCGGACGAAGCCGGGCGCCACGTCACCTCGCGACCGTCGCCCTCGACGTCCCCATTGCTTTCCCACCGAAGGCTCATGTTCTGCCGTTCGCCACACAGCCGCACCCGCACCGCGTCGCCGTCGGTTCTCGACTCCAGCCGGATGCCGGGCGGATCCCACAGCGGCAAGTCCTGGGTGCGAATGGCCCGCCGCGGCGACGTGTCGGCCCAATGCTCCAAAGTCGTGCGGCGGTCGACGGACAGCTCCGCAGATGGCGGCTCAATGCCACCGGGAGCCGGCGGGGGATCCTCGGCTCCGAGTCCACTCACCCCCGAAGCGCCCCCTCCGCCCGCTCCGCTGGAGCCCGCCGTGTCCCCGCCGTTGCCGCCCCGGCCTGCTGCGCCGGCACCCGCGAAATGGCCGCCTGCGGTCCCACCGCCAGAATCTGCGCCGCCGCCCCCGCCGGCTTCGGCGCCGGCGAGCCCCCAGTATCCTGCGACGAAGTCCGCCTCGCCTGCGGAGCCTCCGTCGCTAGTCCAGCCGCCGAGGCCTGTGTCACCAGCGGCAGAGTCGCCGCCGCTCCCTCCGTAGCCGCCGTAGCCTGGGTCGCCACCCACTCCCTCCTGACCCCCAACTCCGTAGAAGCCCCCGACCCCGTCGCCACCGCCGTAGCTAGAAGTTCCACCGGAGTCCCCGACCCAACCGCCATAGTTGGGGTAGGTGCCGCCCGAGTCCCCATACCAATAACCCCCGTCGCCGAAGTATGGGTCGCCGCCCACCCCCTCACCGCCCACACCGTACCCCCCAAGTCCGAACGCGCCCCCGAAGGCCGCTGTCTCGCCACCATACCCCTGGAGACCGCCGGCGGAATTTCCTCCGCCGACTCCGAGCCCGCCGCCCCAGCCGTCAGTACCGTCCTCTCCAGCCGCGCCAGCGTCGGCGGTGGCGGTCCCGCTGCTCTGCGTGGTCCCACCGCAACTGCTGGCCGTGGCCGCCACTGCGCCTGCTATGGTCAGGCCCTGCAGCATATCCCGAAGCTGCTTGGAACCACGCGCCCGCCTACGTTGCGGTGGCTGCTCGGCGGCGTGCGCCTCGATGTCCGCGGTGAGCTCGTCCAGGCGCGCGTGCAGCACGCGGTCGTGGGCCGCGACTCGTAGGCCCAGCAGCGCGGTTTCGCGTTCAATACGGTCATGGTCGCCGAGGTCGCACGCCTCGGCCAGACGAAGCGCCTCGTCCAGTAGATCGGCCGTGTCGTGGGTGATGTCGCCTATCAGGCTGCGACTCCGGTCCAGTAAGACTTGACCCCGCGCGGAGGAGCAGTCGTAGAAGCAGCGCAACAACTGCGTCTGGTAGCCGAGCCCCATGTAACGGTTGGCCAGTCCCCGAGGATCGAAGTTTCGATCGTGGAACGCGGTCGTGGCAATCCGAAACAGGAGCTCGGTACGGTCGCTGCGCAGGCGATAGTCCCAGCCCAGGTAGCTGCCGTTGAGGGCCCGTCGCTCTCTCATCTTCAGGTGGAGGGGCGTGCCGTGGTACGGCTCGGCGCGGCAGAAATTCACCGGGATGTGAGCGTGCGCGCGCATGAACGCGAGGTTCTCACGAACGTCGTCGAGCTCTGCGTCCGGCTCGAACACCAACAGGTTGTAGCAGACGAAGATGCCGGCATCGTCGAAGGCCGTAATGGCGCGTTCAATGTCCTCGGTCCGCGTGCGACGATTGAGATGGTCCTGGCCCGGCTGCGAAACGTTCTCCACCCCCAAGAACATGCGGATCACCCCCAGCCGGCTGAGCTCACGCGCCAATTCGGGCGTGACGCACTCGGGGTGTGCCTTCCCGATCAATCCGACCTTGCGCACGCCGAACTCGTCCAGCGCGTGGCGTAGGGCGCGCACGCGCTCGAGCGTGTCGTTCGGTCGCGGCAGCAGGAAGGTGTCGTCATGGAAACAGAAAGTGCACGGTCCGCCGACGTGGTGCCAGAGGGTCGCCATTTCCGCAGCGATGTTCTGGGGCGAGCGCAGGCGAACCTTGCGCGCACCACCGTACGCCCGGGCGTCGCGATAGTAGGTGGTGATGGAACAGAACGCGCAGGCTCCCCAGCAGCCCCGGCTGCCGTACATCGGGATGAACGGAATGCCGAGCTGGCGCGTCGGCGGACGGTACCGAAGGGCAAAGGGAAGAGTGTCCAGGTCGTCCACCAACCGGCGAGGCGCCGTCCGGTACGGTCCACCGTGGGCGTCGCGCAGGGCGAGCCCGGGCACCCGCCCGAGCCCGTCGCGCTGCGCCAGCGCGGCCGCCAACTCGACGATGGTGCTCTCACCCTCGTGCAGGACGACGCTATCCACGGCGGCCTCGTGGGTGAGGAGCTCGGCCGATGCCAGCGTTGGCCAGTGACCCCCGCAAGTGATGTGTCCCTGGAAACCGGCCGACCGCAGCTTGCGGCTGAGCAGCAGGAACTCCCACGCCCGGTGCTGGAACTGCACCGCGAGACCCACCAGCGCCGGACGCCGCGCCAGGATGCGTCCGACGACGTCGTCCAGCTCGTTCACCTCATTGAACGCCACCACGTCGACGCGGTGCTTCGCCTGGACCAACGCGGCCGCGATCATCGCCACGCCCAGGTTCTCTTCGTAGTCCGATCCAACGAGTGCTACGCGCATGTCCGCTGCTCCCTCTTCACTTGACCACGCTGCGTCGAAGCAAGGAAAGTGCCACCGCGCCGCCGCCAACCAAGCAACGATTCCAAAGGGTTGCGGTGCGTGCACCGGGTTGTGCCACCTGTGCCAACGTGCCAGACCGGTAGCGAAGAGGGTTGACCGACAGATCCGTTTTGCGATCTCGTGGCGGCTCGCGACGAAGGCGTTAGGGTCCTTCCATCTGCAATGACCTGCCAGCCAAACACACGCCGAGAGACCGGGGCCGAGGCCAAGGGTGGCGCGCCGGACCCGAAGCGCTCCCCCGCTTGGGGCGGACTCTGGCGAACGCTGCGCAGGTTCTTCTGGATGGACGATCAATTGGCCGCAGCCACCCGGGTGGGGTTCGGACCGGGCTCACCCGGCTGGGACGCATTCCACGTGGGGTGCGCGGCGGCACGGGTCGCGGATCGTCTGGGCGAGTCACGGGAATTCGAAGGTGCACGCCTCTTGCTGTACCGCTCAGCTGCGGCGCTCTTGGCCGGCGCACACCTGACGCGAGCCGGGATCCCTCCCTCGGCGGCGCCCGTCGGCGACCAGGAGCGCAAACGCCCGGCAGACCTGCGCGGCGAGTCACGCGCGGACACCGGGCATTCCGTGGACCGTGCGGCGGCCGCGGATTCCCACGACCCGCTCGGTGACCCAGGGGACGAGTTCGAGTTGGGGTGCCAGGCAGTCAGGGCAGCGGAGAAGATCCGCGAATCCGGTGAGTCAGAGTCTGGCACCCACTTGCTGCACCGAGCAGCGGCCGCGCTGTTCGTGCGTGCCCAGCTGGCCCGGCCGGAAGGAAACCTCCCACCGCCAGCGCTACGTGACCAGGACTGGGACCGGCTGGTCGAACTTTCCAGCGCAGCGCGCGAGTTCGCGAACCTTCCCGAGGCTCAGCGCGGCCTGGTCACCGCTTGCCTCGGCTCCCAGGGCGAGAGCCACGTGGCCACGCTGTCGCGCGCTGAGCGTCGCGCGACGGCGCGCCGCCTGGCTCGGCTGGCTCAAGAGCTGGCTGCCCCGCTGCAAGCCGAGGCAAGAATCGTCCGGCGTGTCGTCATGAGCCGGTGGCTCAGGCTCGGAATCAGCGTGGCACTGCCGGTCGCAGTGATCGCGTACGGCGTCATCGAGAGAGGGTGGTTCCAAAACCGAAATCTCGCGCTACACCGCCCCGTCATCGTCAGCAGCATCTTCGCGGTGAATATCGGCCGAAATCCCAGCTTGCTGGTGGACGGGGACACGTCCAACCTCGGCTTCCACACCGCGGACGCTGCCCATCAGCACGTGACCATCGACCTCGGCAGCACACGGCGGGTCCGAAAGGTCGTGGTGTACAATCGGGTCGATTGCTGCAAAGCCAGGGCCGTTCCACTCCGCGTCGAGGTGAGCCAGGACGGCGACGCGTACCGGCAAGTCGCGAAGCGCGACACGGTCTTCAACGTGTGGGAGGCGACGCTTCCCCCCCTGGACGCGCGCTACGTGAGACTGACCCGTCCGAAGAAAGCATATTTCCACCTGGCCGAGGTGGAAGTGTACTGAACGAGTTCGCCCAGAAACGCAGCTGCCCTCGCCGCAGAGGCAGGCCAGGACCCTGCCCTGTCCACTGCCGCGTGCCCCGCGTGACCGAGAACTCCACAGACCGTGGGAGGATCCCGCGCGCTGATTTAGCGCGCTGCAGACGGTGGCCCGGACGACACCTTCGGACAGACGGAGAGGGCCTGGACCAGGCGGGCACGAAGGCTGGGATTGTAGCGCTCGAAGTGCTCGATGTAGCCCTGAAAGCCCAGCATCAAGCCGAACCCCACGGTGGCCACACAACCGGCGATAACGAGGGCCCGAACGAGCACCCGTAGCGCCCGCTTGCGCAGTTTGGCGTACAGCGTGAACGCACCCAAGACGCCCAGCAGCACGAGGCCATTGGTGACGTCGCCCAAGTACCGCATGGTGGCCAGGAACAGGCCCAGGTCGGCGAACCCAGTCGCCGTGGCGAGCACGGTGAAGCATGCAACGCACCAGACGTAGACACGCCGGTGTCGAACCAAAGCCTCCGGAGCGCCCTGCCGGCGCCAGAGCCGCCAAGCCGCCAGAGCCGCCGCCGCGAGCGCGACCGCACCGGTCCAGGTGATGGGGACGACCCGAAGCCAACCCACGAGGGGCTCGGTGAGATAGTAGCCCTTGGGGATCCCGATCCAGTCGGGAAGCACCGTTGCCGGTGGGTGCCAGATCTGCCGCACCTGGGGAAACTCACAGCCGGTCTCGAACGGGCGCAGCGCGTAGGAGTAGAGGTTGGCCCCGATGAAGTCGCTCGAGAAGCTGTACTTCCAAGTCGTCAGCTGCAGAGAGATGCCGAAGTTGAGCCAGGAGTCAAAACGCAGCTTGTTGTACCAGAGGAGTCCGGCGGAGCAGAGGACGACGGGCGCGCCCACCCAGGTGCCGTTGGCGAGAAGTCGGCGCCACCCCCCCTTCCCCCAGCCCGTGGCCCACGCCGTCACCAGGCCGAGCAGGACGACCGCCGGCCCCACGCTGACGCGACAGGCCAAGGCCAGGCCCCACGCGGTGCCAGCCAGCAACAGGCGTCGCCGCAGCTTCGGATCCTCGGCGTCGTGCCACACCGCATCGAAAGCGAACAGCAGCCCCAGCAGCAGGCACGCCTGGCCGCCGGCAATGGCGGCCTGATAGACGCCGCCGGTCGCGAGCAAGTGGGTCACGGGATTCGCGAAGGCGAAGGCCAGCACCGCCGCGACCACCAGCACCGGGGGGATCGCGACGAACAGGCGGCGCGCCACCCGCCCGATGAGGATGGTGCCGAACACCGCGCACAGCGAGAAGAAGAAGAAGACCAGATACTGATCGCCCACCATGCCGTCGATCTGCAGCGCCGCCTTGGCACCGGCCTGCAGCAGCGCCGGGAGTGGGCCCCAGTACATGTAATACTTGCCGCGGTACAGACTCGCGTCGGACTTCCAGAGCTTGACGTGAGCCACGTCGTAAGGGTTGCTTTGCTTGAGTAGATCCGGGTGGGGCTGCTCCGAAATGTACAAGTGACCCTGGCGAAACCCCTCTGCCTGCTGATCGTAGAAGTGCATGTACGCCGGCCACCGGGCACCCATCTTCCCGGCCGAGCAGACGTAGGCGTAGGTCCACATCACCGTAGCGAGCAGGAGCACCACGCCGAGGTAGCGGCGCACGCGAGACCAACGCTTCCGACCGCGGCACGCGACGAGGATTCCAGCGCGCAACCGCTGCTTGAGCGTCATCGCGTCGTTCGACGACCGGCGACATGAGGCGTGCGGGGACTGCGCGACGGCAGGCGATCGCAAGGACGCCTTCATGAGCGCGCCTGTGTCCCCCCGAACGCCGGTGTGGCTGCCACTACTTCCGGGTGCCGTCCTACGGGACCGCTCACGACTCTGACGCGCATTCGCTCCCTCGACGACGTGGCCACGGCCCACCCTGCCAGACTCACCTGACGCAATGCAATTGTTCATCCGGGCGTGGCACCTTCGATCGGTCCATTCCTTGCATGCCGTGACCATCCGACCTGGGATGGT
>CAZSVU010000016.1:0-51015 GCA_964610275.1 uncultured Polyangiaceae bacterium
GAATCCCATCGTGCCGCGTACTGGGTTGCCGCAGCAAAGGTCGCGGCAACGTCTAGAACGCCGGCGATCCAAGCTCGCCGGCGTTCTAGACGTTGAATCTGACGTGAAGAATGTCCCCGTCCTGCACCGCGTAGTCCTTGCCTTCCACGCGTAGCTTGCCGGACTGCTTCATCGCGGCTTCGCTGCCGACCTCGATGAACTCCACATAGGGCATCACTTCCGCCCGGATGAAGCCGCGTTCGAGGTCGGAGTGAATGCGGCCCGCGGCGCGGGGTGCCTTGTCCCCGCGACGGATGGTCCAAGCCCGCACTTCATCCTCTCCCACCGTGAAGAAACTCTCGTACTCCAACAGCTGGTACGCCGAGCGAATCAAGCGCGCCGAGGCGGGTTCGGTCACCCCCAGACTGGCCAAAAACTCACCCTGCTCGTCGGGATCCAACGCGGCGACTTCCGCCTCCAGAGCCGCGCACACCCCGATCACGCTCACCCCTCGACGCTCGACGACTTCCATCACCTTCCCGGGGACGGGCCGGCCGACATCGGCTTCCGAACCGTTGCATACCGCCAGTACCGGACGCCGGGAGAGAAATGAGTAGGACGCGAGCGCCTGCCACTGTTGCTCGCTCAGCGACAGGCCACGGAGCGGCTCTCCGCCTTCCAGGTGCTCGACACAAGCCTGCATCGCACCCGTTTCCAGCTCGGGCCCCCGCTCCTTGCGCAGACGAGCCAGGCGACGCTCGGCGATCTCCAGGTCGGCAAGCACCAACTCGGTCTCGAAATCCACGAATTCGGTCGCGGCGTCCGCTGCCGTCCCGTCGGCAGCTTCGAATCCGCGCAGCACCAGAATCAGGGCGTCGACTTCGCGCAGCGCCTGAAGCGTGGGGGTATCCAGGCCGCTCCCCTTGCCTGTGGGGCCGGGCACGTCCACGAACACCACTTCCGCGTAGGTCGTCTTCCGCGGACGATAGATGGCCGAGAGCCGGTCGACTCGATCGTCCGGCACCTTGAGCGCTCCAAGGTTCGCCTTGCTCTGGCGACCGCTGATTCCGGTTTGGGCGCTGAGGCCAGTGAGGGCATTGAACAGCGTCGATTTTCCCGTCTGGGCATAGCCGACCAAGCCAACCCGCATCGCTTCATCTCCTCGAGGTGCTGGGGTAAGGGGCGCCTTGCATAGTCCGGGTGGCGCCGCTTGCCAAGCGCCTCGTATCCGCAGCCTGCGCTAAATCAGGGAACACGAATGTCGATCACTGTCTTCGAGTGCCTCCAGCGGAGCACGCCTTTTGGGGTGGGGCCCCACCCGTGGGGCGGGGTCTTGGGAAGACCCCGAAAGAGCAACGACAATCTGGTTCGAGCACAATTGCGGCCCTCTGAGGTCTTGCGAGCCCTCACCCTGCTGGGGGCTCGCAAGACCGTTCGAGGATCGCGCTCGCTGATTTGGCACCCACACGCGTCACCTGGCCGCGACTTCGGAGATCCGTCGCGAGAGCGCCGCGACCTTGAACGGCTTCTCCACGAAGGTCACGGCCCCGGCGTCCAGGCTCTCCTGAGCCTCTTGGTCGATGCTGTACCCGGACGCCAGGATCACCTTCGCCTCGGGGTTGATTCCCCGCAGCTTGAGGAAAGTCTCCTTCCCGGTCAAATTCGGCATCACCATGTCCAGAACCACGACGTCGATGTCGCGCCAAGAGCGTCCATACTCGTCCACCGCCGAGGCTCCGTCCTCGCACACCGTCACGGTGTGCCCGAGCTCGCGGAGGGCCATCCCGATTGCTCTCCGCACCACCTTCTCGTCGTCGACCAGGAGCACTCTCGCCGGCCTGTCCGCAGACCGTGGCAGCGGCGTCTCCTCGTCTGCCAGCGCCGCCCGCCCCTCGGCCAGCGGCAGGTAGAAATGAAACGTCGCGCCCTGCTTCGGTTCGCTGTCCACAACCAGCGTGCCCCGGTGCATGCGTGCGGTGCCGTACGCGGCGGCAAGACCCATCCCGGTTCCTTCTCCGGCGCGCTTGGTGGTGAAGAACGGCTCGAAGATGTGCTTGCGGGTCTCCTCGTCGATCCCCTTGCCGGTGTCGGAGACCGACAGCCGAAGATAGCGACCCGGCGGCAGGTCCAGGCCTGGCTGGCGGCAACCCGCTTCGTCCAGCTCCAAAGCCGCCGTGGCAAAGGTGATCTCCCCACCGTCCGGCATGGCGTCCCGCGCATTGATGGCGACATTCAAGAGGGCACTCTCCAGTTGTGCCGGGTCTCCCATCACAACGTGGGCCCCCCGACCCAGTCGCTGCGTGATCACGATACGCTTGTCGATGCTGTGCTTGAGGAGTGAGACCACCTCCGCGACGATACGATGCGCGTCGACGGGAATGGTACGTCGCGCGCTCTTGCGAGCAAAGGCCAGCAACTGTGACGTCAGGTCCGCCGACCGCCGTGCGGCAATGGACGCCGCCTCCAGGTAACCGGAGAGCTTGGCATCCTTGGCGAGCGCCATCTTCAGGATGTCCAGGCAGGACATGATGGCAGCCAGCTGGTTGTTGAAGTCGTGGGCGATGCCGCCCGCCAGCTGCCCGATGGCCTCCATCTTCTCGGACTGCCGACGCTGCTCCTCGCTCACTTGCAGCGCATCGGTCCGCTGACGCACTCGCTCTTCCAGGGTCTCGTTGAGCGCGCGGATTTCGCGTTCGGCCCGCTTACGGTCGGTGATGTCGTGAGACGTCAGCACGACTCCTCGGACTGCCGGGTCGTGCAACAAACAGACGCCGCTGACTTCGATGTCCCGCCAGGATCCGTCCTGATGGCGATAGCGGGTTTCCACGGTGCGCACCTGACCGGGATGCTGCATCAGGCCAACGAGCTCCGCCTGCGCTGCCTCTCGGCCGTCCGGGTGCACCATGCCGAGGATGTTCTGGCCCACCAGCTCCTCCGGGCGGTACCCGTAGACTCGCTCCAGGGACGGGCTCTCGTACAGCACGGTGCCGTCCGGCGCGACGATGGCGTACACCGAAGCACTGTTCTCGATGAGCGACCGGAAGCGCCTTTCACTGCCCTGCAGTGCACTCTCCGCATGCATCCGTGCGTGCTCGATGTACGCCGACATCATGCCCAACCCCACCGTGGCGGCCAGAAAGCGCAGCTTGAACGCTTCGTCGTACTCCGCCGACATGAGGGGATAGTCGGGCGCGTAGAGTGCCACCGCGCACGTGGCGACGAAGGCGACCGTCAAGCCAATCCCCCACTTCAGACCCAACGTGAAGATGGTGAACAGGGGGAATGCGAAGCTCCACATGAACCCGAATCCGTTGGGAGCCACGTCGTGGAGGCGAAACAGGAACAAGCCCGCGATGATCGCGCTGGCGATGAAGGCACTTGCACGTGCGCGCTGGAGCAGCCGGAGGTAGACGAGGTTGACGGCGAGACACGCGCCAATGGTCAGATAGACCGCGGCGATGTCCTGGCGCCCCTCCGTCCATTGCACGACACCGAACATGAAGACGAAGAAGCACCCGATGGTTGAGAAGGTGTTGAGCATCCCCACCCGGTGTAACGTCTCGCCATCGGTCTCCGGCGGTAGCCCGCTGGTGACGAGGTTGGAGACGAGCCGGCGAAGGTCGCGCATCAAGACCACCAAAGCATCATCGCACGAGCCGGGGCCGCGCGGGCAGGACCGATAGCACGAAACCCGACCTCGGGCCGCGGATCGCAAATCGAGACAGCGCAGACCCCGCTGGAGGTGCCGCATCGGTGGCGGCAGCCGCTCTGCGTCGGAGGGCTACCGCTGCTGCCGCGGCCCGGCCCACCAAACGCCACCGCCCGACCGCAGAGCGGCCGGGCGGCACCCGAGACAGCAAGCTGCGGGACTCACCCGCTGTGTCGGCGCTGAAACGCCGGCGTGTCCCAATCGTCCGCTTCGGGGGTGGAGGGGAACGTGATGCGGTCGCGCACGGCCGGCAGCCCGTGCGCGCTTGCCGGGGCGGAAGCTTGCAGGCTGGCCGCGGCGGCCGCGCCCCGGCGGAGCGAATAAGCGGGGCTGCGCTCGCTGTCGGTGCTGGGCGCAGCGGAGCTCCGCGTGGCCGGGACTCCAGTCGAGGCGGCCGCCACACTTTCGCGTGCGGCGCGAGCCGGGCGCCGCGCCGCGACCTGGGTCACTTCGACGGGAATGTCATCTTCGGCACTGTCGAAGCCGGTCGCGATGACTGTGACCTTGAGCGCATCTTCCATGCTCTCGTCGATACTGGCCCCGAAAATGATGTTGGCGTCTGGGTGTGCCTGTTCGTGAATCAACGAGGCCGCCTCGTTGATCTCCTTCATCTTCATGTCCGGCCCACCGACCACGTTGATGAGCGCCCCCATGGCGCCCTCGACCGAGATGTCGTCGAGCAGCGGAGACGAGACCGCTTGTTCTGCCGCCAGCCGGGCCCGCCCCTCGCCCTTGGCGCAGCCCGTACCCATCAACGCACGCCC
Source organism: uncultured Polyangiaceae bacterium (assembly GCA_964610275.1). Taxonomy (GTDB): domain Bacteria; phylum Myxococcota_A; class Polyangia; order Polyangiales; family Polyangiaceae; genus JAFGBI01. Next base: position 4,453 of record CAZSVU010000016.1, read on the forward strand.
CATGCCCGCCATGACGCTGCGGACGTCCGCGAAGTCCACGTTGACGATGCCGTCGAGCGTGATGAGGTCGCTGATGCCACGAACCGCCTGGTAGAGCACCTCGTCGGCCTTTCGAAATGCTTCCACGAACGTCAGGTCCTCATCGTCGAACGAAAGCAACTTGTCGTTCGGGATGGTGATGAGGGTGTCCACGTGCTCGCTCAGCGCCAACAGGCCCTCTTCGCAGCGCCGGTTGCGCTGACGCCCTTCGAACTTGAACGGCTTCGTGACCACACCCACGGTGAGCGCGCCCTCTTCGCGGGCCAGTTGTGCGATCACCGGGGCGGCACCGGTGCCGGTACCACCGCCCATGCCAGCGGTCACGAACACCATGTCCGCGCCCGACACGGCATCCTTGAGGCGCGTCACGTCCTCCAATGCCGACTTGCGCCCCCGCTCCGGGTCCGCGCCGGCTCCCAAGCCGCGGGTGATCCCTCCACCGATGGCGAGCTTGATGGGAGCGGTGTTCGCGTTCAACGCCTGCGCGTCCGTGTTCACGGACACGAACTCCACTCCCTCCAGACCGAAGTGGATCATCGTGTCGATGGCGTTGCCACCCGACCCGCCGACGCCGATGACCTTGATGCTCGCCTGGTACTGCTGAGTATCGTCGGCGAATTCGATGGAGAAACTCATGGTCCTGCCTCCCGGTGCGGCTCTCGCCGCTTTGCCTCTTGCTTCCGGAGTCCTGGGCTGCCTCCCGTAGTGGACCCCATCTGCTGCCTACTGGTTCGTTGAACTCGTTGCTACTCCCGCACTCCCATCCGACTTCCCAAGGGCGCGCCTTCAGAACGCGGCCTTGAGCCACCCCCAGAGGCCATTCTTGCGCTGCGCCGGCTCCAGACTGGGAACCGCGGCCTGCAGGGGAATCTCGACCTCGGAGTCAGTTCGCTGGCGCGCCTCCCAGAGCTGCGTCGCGCCGTAGCGGACCAGCCCAACGCCCGTGGCGTACTGGGGCCCCTGTACCAGCTGCGTGATCCCCTTCACCCCGACCGGGAATCCCGGTCGGACCGGCATGCCGAGGATTTCCTCGGCGCATTCTCCCATCCCCTCCATGAGCGCGGCGCCACCGGTGAGCACGCATCCGGAGCTGATCTGTTCCAGCATGCCCGTGTCTTCCATCCGACGACGCACCTCGCTGAAGATCTCTTCCACCCGAGGCTCGATGATGTCGCTGAGCAATCGACGAGCCACCCGCCGCGGCGCGTGCCCGCCCACCCCAGGGACCTCGATCTCCTCATCGTCTGCGATCATGCGACCGAGGGCGCAACCATAGTTGCGCTTGAGCCGCTCCGCCTCTGCGACCGGGGTTCTGAGCCCAGCGGCCACGTCACTGGTGATGTTGTTGCCCCCGGCCGGGATCACGCTGGTGTGACAGATACCGCCTTCGGCGTAGAGGATGAGGTCCGTCGTCCCGCCACCGATGTCCACGACCGCAACCCCGATCTCCTTCTCGTCCTCGCTGAGCACGGCGCCGGCGCTGGCGAGCGGCTCGAGGACGACGTCGGCGACGTTCAGTCCACACCGCTCCACACAACGAATGACGTTCTGCACCGGGGAGGTCGCTGCCGTGACGAGATTCACGCGAACCTGCAACCGGACGCCACTCATCCCGATCGGGTCACGGATCCCGTCTTGATTGTCCACGACGTACTCGCGCGGGAGCGCGTGCAGGATCATGCGATCAGCGTCCACGGGGATGGCACGCGCGCCCTCCAGCACTCGTTCCGAGTCGAAGCGGGTGACTTCCCGACCGCTGATGGCAACCACGCCATCGGAAGCTTGGCTGCGAATGTGGCTTCCGGCGACACCGGCGAACACCGTGTTGATTTCCACCCCCGCCATGGTCTGCGCGGCGTCGATGGCCTCGCGGATCGCCCGCACGGTCCATTCGATGTTGGAGACGACACCCTTGCGCAAGCCGCGGCAGGGTACGTTTCCCACACCGAGTACCGTGATGCCGTCGGCGTCCACTTCACCCACCACGGCCGACACCTTGGTGGTGCCGAGGTCGAGGCCAACGATGATCTCTGGGGGGATGCTCGCGGATCTGCTCATTTCTCTATGGCTCCGAGTCGCCGTCCTGCCGCGTCCATCACTCGACGCGGGCAGCCTCGGACGCTGCCATGTGCCCTGAAAACGGGCCAAATTTTCACGACGTTCGTCCACCCGTGACAGGTATGCGTAAGTGGGACATGCGCCCCAGATGTCCAGGCGGCCGGCGCGCTCACCGCATCCTCACGACCACGCGCTCCGGCCGCGCCTGGTTGTCCAGAAATACGATTCCAGGTACCCGGCCCTTGCGGCCGAGTTGCTGAGTCACGCGCTCTGCCATCAGAAGCTTCTTCTTCCAGGGGCCCTTGCCCAGGTGCAGGCTGATGCCATCCTTGCCCACCGTCAGGACCATGCTCCCTCCCGCCGTCAGGTGGACCTCCTGCGCCGGGTAGGCAGCGCTCATCCGAACGCGCTCGTAGTGTCGCAGGACCTGCAGGGCGACCCCGAGTCGCTCAATCTCTCGCTTGCGGTCCCGCTGGAGATTTTGGACGTCGACGCCCGTAACGACGGGCAAGTCGTAGGGATCGCCGCTTTCCAGCTGCTTGAACGGTTCCCCCTCCGGGGTAACGAGATAGAGGCGGCCGTCGATGGCCGCTAAGGCGGCCGCCTCCCTCTCGGAAAGCTCGATTCTAAGCGCACCGGGAAGCTCCCGGGTGATCTTGCCACTGCTGATCCAGGGCTGCTCCAGCAGCTTGCGTTGCGCGTTCTCCAGGTCGAGCGCAAACGTGTTGGTTCCCGCCTCGATGCCCGCCACTTTGGCAACCTGAGCGTCGGTCAGCCGACGGTTGCCCTCGACCTGGATCTGCTTGATCGCGAACCGAGGGGTGGTGAGCGCGTAGTGATGTGCACCCCAGGCCACGGCCACCGACGCACAGATGACGATCAGCACGCCCGAGGCGAGCTGGGTGCCCGACCACAGCGCTTGCAGCACTCGACCACCGCGTCGCTTGCCCCCGGCGTCCCGGCGCTGGTTGTCCGCGCCCCGAACGTCCTTGGTGGCGGGCGGAGCCGGGCTGTCCTCATACGCCCGCGCCGGCTCGGCGGACGACCCACGGTGGCGACTCGGACGGCGCGGGCGCTTGGGTGCGCTCATGGCTGCTCCTTCCCTCCCGCCTCGCCCTGCCGGGCCAGGATCGCTGCTCTGACGTCGCCCAGGACCTTGTTGATGTCGCCGGCCCCCAGGGCGATGACGGCGTCACCGGGCTCGGCTGCCTGCGCCAAGGCACCGGCGAGCTCGGCCCGATCCGAGACATAGCGCACGGCGTGGTGACCATGGCGGGCGATGGCCTCCGCCAGCTGGCGGGAGTCCACTCCCTCGATCGGACGCTCCCCGGCCGGGTAGATGTCGGCGATCCAGAGCTCGTCCGCTTCGTTGAACGCACGGGTGAACTCGTCGAACAGCAACTGCGTGCGCGTGTAGCGGTGGGGCTGAAAGGCGACGAGAACTCGACGGCTGAACACTTGCCGGGCCGCATCCAGCGTGGCCACGATCTCCGCGGGGTGATGGCCATAGTCGTCAATCAGGGTAACGCCGTTGGCCTCCCCCACCATGCTGAACCGACGCGCCACACCATGAAACGTGGCGAGAGCATCTTTCATTACGTCCAGCGGCACCTCCAGCTCGTCGGCAATGGAGACAGCCGCCAGACAGTTGAGGACGTTGTGCTGGCCCGGCATCCGCACGCTGAATTCGCCGAGCGGCTCACCGCGTCGGTAGGCGGTGAAGTGGGTGTGCACCCCGGCGAAGCTCAACCCGCGTGCCGAGTAGTCGGCCTGTGGCGACAGACCGTAGGTGACGTGACGCCGTTGGATCCGCGGCAAAAGCTCCTGGACGTGTGGGTGGTCGAGGCAGAGCACGGCCAACCCGTAGAAGGGAACCTTCTCGACGAACGTCACAAAGGCGTCCTTGAGGGCCTCGTACGATCCGTAGAAGTCCAGATGCTCCGGGTCGATGTTGGTGACGGCGGCGATGGTGGGGGTGAGGCGCAGGAACGACCCGTCACTCTCGTCCGCCTCCGCCACGAGCAGATCCCCTTCACCCAGGCGGGCGTTGCTGCCGAAGGCCTCCATCCGCCCACCCACCACCACGGTCGGATCGAAGCCAGCGGCCCGCAGCACCGTGGCCACCAGCGAAGTGGTCGTGGTCTTGCCATGGGACCCGGCGATGGCCACCCCGTACTTCACTCGCATCAGCTCCGCCAGGAGCTCGGCCCGCGTGATGACGGGGATCCCGAGGTTGCGTGCCTCCACGACCTCCGGGTTGTCGCTGCGAATGGCGCTGGAGTACACGACCACGTCGGCCCGGTGCACGTTGGCAGGCCGATGTCCGAGATCGACCTGCACTCCCAAACGTTGCAGCCGCCGGGTGGTCTCCCCCTCGCGCAGGTCGGACCCGGAAACGTCGAATCCGAGGGTGCGCAGGATCTCGGCCAGGCCGCTCATGCCGACGCCACCGACGCCGATGAAGTGAACGTGCCGGACTCGTCCCCGGAACATCAGGTGGCCTCCTGCAGGCTCACCGGGCCACTAGTACCGGGATCCGACGCGTCGGCAGACCCCCTCCCATTGCGTGCGGCAGCGGGGGCGAGTCCAGCCAGAGCGAGCAAGTCCTTGGCGATGGTTTCGGCAGCTTGTGGCCGGCCGAAGGACCGTGCTCGAGACGCCATGTCCTCCAGTCGCCCTTCGGTTGAGGCCAGGCCCTCCATGGCCTCGGCCAGCCGCGTGGCCGTGGCGTCCTCCGCAGGAACGCAGATGGCCGCTCCCGCCGCGTGCAACGCTTCGGCGTTCCGACGCTGGTGGTCGCCCGCGGCGTACGGATACGGCACGAGTAGGCTCGGCCTGCCCACCGCACAGATTTCGCTCACCGCGCTGGCACCCGAACGACTCAGCACGAGCTCAGCGTCAGCCAGCGCAGCGGGCATGTCGTCGATGAACGAAACGACTCGCACGGCGTCGAGCTGCTCTCCCGCTCGGTAGCGCTCCAGAACGGCCGCCTCATGGGCTCGGCCACACTGGTGGACGACTCGCACATCGCTCTCGAGCAGCCGCAGCGCTTCGGGAAGTACTTCGTTGAGCGCCTTGGCCCCCTGACTTCCCCCCAGCACCAGGATCCGCAAAGGACCGTCCCGCCGCAAGAGGTCTCGGGGATGAAACCCATCTCGGATGGGCACGCCGGAACGCAGCACCGCCGATCCCCGGAAATGCCGCTCGGCGTCCTCGAACGCCGTGTACGCGCGCTGCACCAGTGGAGCGATCAGGCGATTGGACAGGCCTATCACGGCGTTCGGCTCCATCAGCCCCACGGGAATGCCCAGCGACCGAGCTGCCAACGAAACGGGACCAGCGGCATACCCTCCGACCGAGAACACCGCGCCCGGCTCCAGACGCCGAACCAGAGCACGCGCTTCGGGAAGTGATGCGACGGCACGCGCCACGCCCCGCGCCACGCCCCGAATCCCACCGCCACGGATGGGCTCCACTCGCATCAGGCAGAGCTCATAGCCGCGCTCCGGTACGACCCGGGTTTCGATACCGCGGTCCGTCCCCACGAACACACAGCGCACGCGTGGGGCGAGGCGACCCAAGGCGTCCGCCACCGCCACCATCGGGAAGACGTGTCCGCCGGTCCCGCCCCCCGCCAGGAGAATCGTTCTCGAGCTCATGCCGGCACCTCCGCCGCATGGTTCGCTGCGGCTGGCGTCTCGGCACCGGCGCCGGAATCCTCTGACTCGGGCGCGAAGTTCGCCTCGGACGCCAACATGGCACTGGCTTCCGGCTGGGGACCGGTGCCGGCTTCCGTGCGCACGTTGGCGGTCACGGGCGGTCCACGGGAGATGTTGAGGACGACTCCCATGGCCACGGCGCTCACCAACAGCGAGGATCCACCGTAGCTGATGAACGGCAAAGTCAGACCCTTCGTCGGCAGGATCGCCATGGCCACCCCGAGATTGAGAAGCGCCTGCAGCCCGAACAGCACCGAGATGCCAAAGGCCAGGTACGCGCCGTAATCCTCGCCCACGGCCAGCGCTGCCCGAACCCCGCGCGCAACCAACAGCAGGTAGGTGGCGCACAGAGCCAGGATCCCGATGAAGCCGAGTTCCTCTCCGACGATGGCGGAAACGAAGTCGTTGTGCGCCTCCGGCAAGTAGAGCACCTGGAATCCGTGCCCGAGCCCCAGGCCGCTGGCTTCCCCAGATCCGAAGCTCATCACCGACTGAAACGGCTGGTACGCCAGGTCCTGCCGATGCTGGTCCATGTTCCACCAGGCCAGAATGCGTTCGTAGCGGTACGAAGCCGACCAGATCAACCAGCCCCCGAATGCAGAGCCGACCATGGCGGCCCCCACCAACCAGTACAGGCGCGCACCTGCCACGAACAGCATGGTGAACGTCAAGGCCAGCAGCATCACGGCGCCACCAAAGTCCGGCTGCTTGAGGCAAAGCACCATCAAGCCACCAGCAATGATGAGGTGCGGCAGGATTCCGACTCCGAACGTCTTGATTTGCTCCTGCTTCTTGTCCAGCGAGTAGGCCAGCCAGAGCACCAGAGCCAGCTTGGCGGCTTCGGAGGGCTGGATGTTCACCGGTCCGAGCCGCAGCCACCGCGCTGCGCCGCCACCGGAATGGCCGAGGCCGGTGACACTCAATCCCAGCAGGAAGATCACCGCACCCAGAACCACATAGGTGAAGGGCCTCAGCTTGCGGTAGTCGATGCGCGAAACCACGAACATCGCGATCAAGCCGATCACAGCGTAGACGGCCTGCCGCTTGAGGAAGTACTGGGGGTCTTGGTAGACCACGGTCGCTTCAATGACGCTGGCGCTGTAGACCATCACCACGCCGAACCCCAACAACGCGATGGCGATGGCCGCCAACACCGGGTCCACCGGTCCAGTGCGCCGGGAGCGAGAGAAGAGAGCCTGAACCGCCTTCATCCGGTTATCCCTCCTTCTGACTCGTGCCGCAGTCGGTCCACGGCAGCAACGAACTTGCGTCCCCGATCCGCGTAGCCCTCGAACATATCGAAGCTCGCACACGCAGGGCTCAGCAGCACGGCGTCCCCGGGTTGGGCCAGCCGGAGCGCCAGCCGCACGGCCTCATCCATGCTCTCTGCCCGCTCCACTGGCAGTAGCCCGCGCACCGCTGCGGCGATCCGCTCAGCGGCTTCACCGATGACGACCACGGCGCGCCCCTTCCGGCGCAACGCCTGCACCAGATCGGAGTACGACCCGAGCTTGTCGCGGCCACCCGCGATCAGCACACCCCGCTCCTCCGCCAACCCCAGCAGCGCAGTGACGGCTGCCCCCACGTTGGTTCCCTTGGAGTCGTCGTAGCACCGCACACCGCGAACCTCACCGGCATAGGCCATACGGTGGGGCAGCGGTTGGAATGCGCGCAGCCCCTCGAGGACCGCGTCGACGGGTACGTCGAACGCGCGCACGGCGCCGATCGCGGCGGCCGCGTTGAGCAGGTTGTGCCACCCGTGAAGCTCCACGCCCGCCAGCGAGAACCGCTCGCCGCTGTGCCGTTCGACGATCTCGCGTCCTTCCACACTGTAGTCACCACGCACTCCGAAGGTGCGCACCGCGCCGCGCCCGCGCATCGCCTGCGCGGCGCAGACCGGGTCGGAGACCGGAATGATGGCCACGTCGTCGCCCCCCTGATTCACGAACGCCTGCCCCTTGGCCCGGGCGTACTCCTCTGCGCCTGAGTACCGATCCAGATGGTCCTCGCTCACGTTCAGCAGCACACTCACGTGCGGACGAAAGGTGGGCGCCCGCTCCAGCTGGAAGCTGGACACCTCGAGCAGCGCCACGTCCCAGCGCTCGCCCACCGCAGCGGAGAACGGGGTTCCCAGATTGCCGCCCCCAAAAACCCGGAGCCCCGCCGACTCGAACATGGTTGCGGCGAGCACCGTGGTCGTGCTCTTTCCGTTGGTACCGCCGATGCAGCAGACCGGCGCCTCGCAGAACCGCCAGGCGAGCTCCAGCTCGCCGATCACCTCGACTCCGGCCCGCGCTGCGGCATCGAACTCGGACAGCGGCGGGACGCCCGGGGACACCACGACCAGATCCGCTTCCTCGAAGCGCACGCCGGCGTGGCCGCCAGCGCTGAGCTCCGCGTCGAGGGCGAGCGCCTCCGCGGAGAGCTGGTGTTCGGGCAGGGCGTCGGTGGCGATGACCCGGGCGCCGCGCGAGCGGCACAGCCGGGACGCGGCAACGCCGCTGAGCCCCAAGCCCACCACGATCACGGTCCGTCCCTCGAGTTGCATCGCGGATCCTAGCGCACCTTCAGTGACGACAAGCTCACCAGAGCCAGCAAGACGGAAATGATCCAGAACCGCACGATGATCCTGGGCTCCGGCCATCCCTTCTTTTCGAAGTGATGATGAATGGGAGCCATCAGGAACACGCGTTTCCCGAAGAGCTTGAACGAGACGACCTGAGTGATGACGCTGGCGGCTTCCATTACGAACAGACCGCCGATCAGCAAGCCCAGCAGCTCGGTCTTGGTCAGTACGGCCAGCATCCCCATCCCTCCACCGAGCGACAGCGAGCCCACGTCGCCCATGAAGACCTGTGCCGGGTAGGTGTTGTACCAGAGGAATCCGATCCCGGCGCCGATCACCGCGGCCGCAAACACGCTGAGCTCAGCCATCTGCGGGATGCCGGCGATGTCGAGGTAGTTCGCCAGCGGCCGACCAAACAGCACCGACCCGGCAACGTAGGCCCAAATCAGGTACGTCCCCGAGTTGATCATGACCGGGCCAATGGCGAGTCCATCCAGGCCGTCAGTGAGGTTGACCGCATTGCTCATGCCGACCACGAGCACCAACACGAAGCTGAAGTACAGCCAAGGCGGGAGCGTGATGGGATGCTTGTCGAAGGAAACGAACGGCAGCGAAAGGCGATGGCGGATCTCCATCCACTCTGGTGGCAGCCCACTGTCACTGAAGAACAGGTACGCCAGGACGCCAGCGCCAACGAGGAACTGCAGCAGCAGCTTGTAGCGCCCCGGCAATCCGCGAGTGTTGGCCCCCTCCAACTTGAGACGATCGTCCAGGTAGCCGATGGCCCCATAGCCTGCAGTGACACCCGCGGTCGCCACCACGAAGACGTTCTTCACGTCGGCCCAGAGCATGGTCGGCACGAGCACGGCGACGAGAATCAGCGCACCGCCCATGGTCGGTGTCCCCGCCTTGGAGAAGTGAGACTCCGGGCCTTCCTCCCGTATGATCTGGCTGATCTGCTTGCCGCGCAGCTGGTTGATGAACCAAGGCGCCACCAGGAAGCACAGGAGCATCGCGGTGATGACGCTCATGATCGCTCGGAACGGCGTATAGCGGAGCACGTTGAGCGCGCCGAAGTCATCCCTGAAGCGATACAGCAGCTCGTAGATCACGCGTGGGCTCCTCTTGCGTCACAGAGGCCACTGACCACTCGTTCGGCTCGGACGCCACGGGATGCTTTGACCAGCACCACGTCGCCGGGCTGAACGCGTTCGAGGGCCAAGCCGAGCGCCGATTCGGCATCCGGGGAGAACACCGCGTCCAGGCCGGCGTCGCCTGCCGCGCTGACGGCGTGGCGGGAGTCACCGCTCACTCCGATGAGAGCCGCCGCCCCGATCTCGGCGACGAACCGCCCGATCGCGGCGTGCTCTCGAGCGGAGCAGGATCCGAGCTCTCGCATCTCACCGATCACCAACACCAGCCGCGAGCTGCGAGCGCGAGCGAGCTCCCAGGCGGTGTCCACGCTGCTTCGCACACTCGCCGGGTTGGCGTTGTAGGTGTCGTCGACGACCACGGTTCCGTCTGCGCAAAGGACCGGTCGCAGCCGCCCGGATTCGAATGCATGCGGACTGCAGAGGGCGCGCGTCGCCAGGTCCGCGCCGACCACCGTGGAGGTAGTCCGATCGGCCACCGCCAGTGCGGCGACGGCGGCCAGCGCTCCCGGAAGGCCAATCGTGCCGCACTCCACTTCGAGTTGCGCTCGACCCTGGTCCGTCGGGCGCTCCAGCCCGAGACGCATCTTCCCGAGGTCGAGCAGCGTGCGTTCCAGCAGCCGGTAGTCGCAGTTGGGACCAGACCCGTACGTGAGCTTCGTGGTCGCACCGCTGCTCTGCAGCTGGCGGACCGCTCGCGGATCGTCACCGTTCGCCACGGCCGTCCCAGCCGCGCCCAGCGCTGCCAACAACTCGCCTTCCTCGGTCTCGATGTCGTCGAGCGTGCCGAGCCCCTCGGTGTGCTCCAACGCCACCAGGGTGAGCAGACCGAGGTCGGGCTGGCAGACACCGGCCAAGTTGGCCACCTCCCCACGGGCGTTCGTGCCGACCTCCACCACCACGACACGGTGCTGCGGTTGGGCCCCGAGCAGCACCATGGGGACTCCCACTTGGTTGTTCAGGTTCCCGCGTGCGTAGTGCACCGCGCCAGGCCAAACCGTTTCCAGGAGCGACGAGACGGCGGCCCGAGTCGTCGTCTTACCGGCGGAGCCCCCAATCGCCACGACCCGACCTCCCCACCGCTGCCGGTGCCAACGGGCCAGCGCACCCAAGGCGTGCAATGTCGACTCTACTCGAACCACGAATGCGTCGGCGGGAGCGGCCACGTCCCTGCTCACCAGCACGCCTGCGGCTCCACCTTCGACGGCCGCAGCGATGAAGTCGTGCCCGTCGAAGCTCTCGCCGGTGAGCGCCACGAACAACTTTCCGCCTACGGCGGCCCGACTGTCGGTGGTCACGCCGTGGCAATAGCCGTTGCCCTGCGACAGCACCTGCCCACCGGTAGCCTGCACGACTTCGGCCAGCGTGAACCGGGCGTCGTTGGCAGGGATGGGAGTGGCCATCAGCTGGCCACCCTTTCGCGTCGGGCAGTCAGAGCGCGCCGGGCCTCGACGCGGTCATCGAACGCACGTCGTTCGGTGCCGATGATCTGGTACGGCTCGTGCCCCTTGCCCGCGATCAGGACGACGTCGCCGGGGCTCGCTCCCAGGACGGCACGCTGAATGGCAGCGAAGCGATCCAACTCCACTTCGTAGGCCAACCCGCCGGCGCGCAGTCCTGGTTCGATCTGCCGAGCGATGGCTGCGGGATCCTCGGTGCGAGGGTTGTCGTTGCTGACGATCGCCGTCGTGGCGGCCTCGGCCACGGCCAACCCCATCTTGGACCGCTTGTCCGGGTCTCGGTCGCCACCGCATCCGAACACACAGATCACGGCCTGCTCGGTCAGGCCCCGCACTGCGCGGAGGGCGCGGCGCAGCGCATCGGGGGTGTGGGCGTAGTCCACCAACACCAGGATGTCGTCGTCCGGGCCGTCGCAGCGTTCCAGGCGTCCCGGAATGGGAGGGGCCTCGGCCAACGCTTCCGCGGCGGCCCGCACGTCCAGCCCCAATCCCTCCACGATGCCGAGAGACAGCAGAAGATTGTCCAAGTTGTGCTCACCGACCAGTCGCGACTGCAGGAGCGCCTCGCCCGAGGGACAGAGCACCGTGGCCCGGATCCCGCGCGCATCGACTTCGGTGCGAATGGAGCGCACGTCTCCGCCGCCCTGCCGAGACACCCGCAGCACGCGTCCACAGGCGCGCTCGGCCAGCTGCGCCCCGAAGGGGTCGTCGACGTTGATGACCGACACCCGTGGCTGGAGCTCGACGAACAGACGCGCCTTGCTGGCTGCGTACTCCTCCATCGTGGTGTGGTAGTCGAGATGGTCCTGAGTGAGATTCGAAAACGCTGCCACCGCGAACGTGAGCGCGTCCACACGTGCCTGGCTGAGCGCGTGGCTCGACACCTCCATCACCAGGTGGGTCGCCCCGCCGTCGCTGGCGCGAGCTACATAGCGCGAGATCTGATCGGCCTCGGGAGTCGTGAGCGAAGAGTCGACGAGGTCCTCGCCGAACTCGAAGCCCAGGGTTCCCAGACTGGCGGCCCGGGCTCCTGCCCCTGCCAACGCCCTCCGCACCAGCGACGCGGTGGTCGTCTTGCCATTGGTGCCGGTGATTCCCACCACCCCGATGCGCTGGCTCGGTCGTTGGTGCACGACCTCTGCGGCCAGAGCCAGGGCGAGCCTGATCTCGTCGACCTGCATCACGGGCACGCCGAGCTCCGGCAACTCGGTGCCACGCTCAGCCATGACGGCAGCAGCTCCGCGACGAACCGCGTCGACGGCAAAGGCGGCGCCGCTGGCGCGACTGCCGGCTCGGGCCACAAACAGGTCCCCGGCCGTTACTTCGCGGGAGTCCTGCCGCACGTCACTGACCCGCACCGACACGTCGCCGCGGGTCGTGGCACCCACCCGGTCGAGCTGTCGCGCAAGCTCGGCGAGACGCAGGGAGGGCGTGCGAATGGATGGGGTCATGTCGCCGGCTCGAAGATGAGAGTCACCTGAGTCCCCTCCGCCACCACGCCGCCCGGCGCCGGGTGCTGACGCGCCAACAGGCCCGTTCCCTGAACCTTCGGCACGACCCCCAGCTCTTGGGCTTTCTGCACCACCTGGCGCAGCGGCCAGCCCGTCATGTCCGGCATGCGGACTTGACCGGGGCCGGGCTTGCCCTCGGACACGACTTCCTGCACGGCGGGCTTGCGGCCCTGGGCTTGGCGGATGAGCTCGTAGGTGGTGTTCGCCGGATCGGGTTGCCGAGCCAACTCGGCCACGTCGGCTCGCTTGGTGCCTTTGGGCGTGAGGCCCTCGTACTTCAAGGCCATCTCCGCCACGCGGCGGAAGATCGGCGCTGCGACCGATCCGCCCGCGTGATCCACCATCGGCTCGTCCACCATGACCGAAATGGCCACCACCGGGTCCTGGGCGGGCACGAAGCCGACGAACGAGGCAATGTAGCGGTCCAGCGAGTATCGCCCCGTGGTCGGGTCCGTCTTCTGTGCGGTCGCCGTCTTCCCGGCGACCTGGTAGCCCTCGATGGAGGCTTCGACACCGGTTCCTTCGCCTTCGGTGACGCCCACCATCATCTCGGCCAGCACCCGAGCCACCCGGGCGGGCACCACCCGGCGACGCACGCGCGGCGCCGCTTCGCGCACGACCTCGCCGGTGGCGGTGGTCACCTTCTTGACGATGATGGGTTCCATCAGGTTGCCGCCGTTGGCCAGGGCTGCGGTGCCCATGGCCATCTGCAGGTTCGTGACGCTGATGCCCTGACCGAACGAGGCGGCAGCCGTTTCCACCTGCACCCAGGGGCGCCCGCGCGGTCGGAGGGTGCCGGAGGACTCGCCCGGCAGCGGTACGCCGCTGGCCTGCCCGAAGCCAAATCGTCGAAACGACTCGTACAGCTTGCCCCCACCCAAGCTCAGTCCGACCTTGGCAGCGCAGATGTTGGAGGACACCGCCAACACCTGAGAAATCGTGAGCCATTCTGCCGGGTGCGTGTCACGGATGACCACGTTGTCCACCGGCATCACGCCCTTCTCGCAGTACAGCTTCTGCGTCGGGCTGATCGCGCCCGCGGCGAGCCCCGCCGCCAGGGTGAAGATCTTCACCGTTGAACCGGGCTCGAACGCATCCGTCAATCCGCGATCGCGCCGTTCTGCGACCTCGCTCTCCGTGTAGTCGTTCGGGTTGTAGCCCGGCCAACTCGCCATCGCGAGGATCTCGCCGGTCTTCGGGTTCACGACGATCACCGAGCCCCCGGCGGCTTCGAACGTGCGGGCAGCGGTGGCCAACTCGCGCTCCGCCACGTATTGGATGCCTTGATCGATGGTCAGATGCAGGTTGTGCCCCGCCAACGCCTGATCATCCTCGATGCCGTTGGAGAAGAGGAGCCGGCCGGTTCGATCGCGCAGCCCGTTCAAACGGTCCACGTGCCCCTTGAGGCTCCGGTTGAGGCTGAACTCCAGGCCGTCCTTGCCCTCGCCGTCCGGAGCCACGAAGCCCAGGAGCGGACCCAACAGCTCCCGCCTCGGGTAGTACCGCTTCCCCTCCCCCTCGATCATCAGCCCGCGAATGCGCTGATCCCCCATGACCTGGCGACTCCCGAGCTTCCGAATGTGTTCGGCCTCCTCCGCGCTGATGCGGCGCTTCAGCCAGGTGAAGCGGCGACGGCGGTGGATCTTGCGTTCGACCACGGCCGGGTCCAGGTTGAGCGCTCGAGCGATCGCATTGGCGGCATCGCGGGCCACCGCCGGTACCCGCTGATCGGGGACACCTCGCATGAGCTCGACAGCGTCCATGCTCACGCTGGGCACTTCCACACTGACGGCGAGCGCGCTGCCGTTGCGGTCGTACACGGTGCCGCGCTTCGGGACGACGTGTAGCCGGCGCTGGCGCTGCTTCTCCGCCAGCTCCCGCCAGGCCGAGCCATCGTCGATCATCAACTTCCAGGCGGAAGCCACCAAGAGTCCCAGTCCGAATGCCAGCGACGCGCAGAGAATGCCCATGCGAATGCGGATCCGCCGCTGACGCTGCGCCTCCGCTCGGGGGGTGCTCACGTGCCCCCCCCCGGCGCAGTCTCCGGCGTCGGCTCCGCCTCGGCTGCTGGCGCCGCACCCGCGGGAAGGATCCTGTCCGGGGTGGGCTCACTCATGCCCAATAGGGTCCGAGCCACCAGATCGACACGCTCTGGTGTCTTGTGACTGGCGAGCTCCAGCTCGAGGACGCGCTTGACTTCGCGCAGTCGGTCCACGCGGGCATGAACTCGCCCCAAGTCGTAGCCCAGTTGCACGGAGCGCACTCGCAAACCCAAGTAGAGCACGAACGCGGAAGTCCCCGCGGCCACGGCCAGCGTCCACAGCACCAGGAACGGGCGACCGCGCTTCACGGCTCGACTCCCCGCCCAGGGTCGCCGCTCTCGGCGGCCTCGGTGCGCTCTGCAGCACGCAGCTTGGCGCTGCGCGCCCGCGGATTCCTAGCGCGCTCCAGCTCTCCGGGGACCAGCGGTTTCTTGGTGAGACGGTTCCAGATGTCGGTCTGCAGAAAGGCGCGCTTCACCATCCGGTCCTCGAGCGAGTGAAAACTGATCAGGACCACTCGTCCCCCTGGGCGTACGAGATGCGGGATGTCTTCGAGCAGCAGCTCGAGCTGTCGGAGTTCGCCGTTGACTGCGATGCGCAGAGCCTGGAACGTACGCGTCGCCGGATCGATACCGCCGACTCGTCGCGGTCCAACGGCCCGAATGATCGCCCGGCGCAGATCGTGGGTCGTGCTGAGCGCTCCCGCGTCGTGCGCCTGTTTGATGCACCGAGCCACGCGCCGTGATCGGCGTTCCTCACCAAAACGATAGATCAGATTGGCCAGCTCATCCTGGTTGAGCCGCTCGATCAACTCGAGAGCAGAACTGCCCGAATCACGGTCCATGCGCATGTCGAGCGGTCCTGCCAAATGAAAGCTCATGCCGCGATCGGGATCGTCGAGTTGCAGCGAGCTGATGCCCAGGTCCGCGATGACTCCATCCACGGGCCCCACACCGTGTGTCTCGAGCCACGCACGGAGCTCATCGAATGCCACCCGCGATACCGTGACCCGTTCGCGGTGCTCCGCCAGACGTTCGCGAGTCGCAGCCACCGCCCCCGGATCGCGATCGAACGCCAGGACTCGGACGTCGCGGCAGGCTTCGAGCAACGCGGCGCCGTGTCCACCCCCTCCGCAGGTCACGTCCAGGAAGATTTGCCCGGCAGCGGGTCGGAGCGCACTGACCGCCTCTTCGGGCATGACGGTCACGTGTCCGTGGCGCGAAGGCTCGATGGGGACGGCGGACATGGTCATATCCTGAATTGCTCCGTGACTGCCCGCTGGAACTCGTCGCGCTCCGCATCGGTCATGGCGAGCGCGTCGTCCCACTGCTCCTTGGACCAAATCTCGATGGTGGGCCCCATGCCAGCCCAGAGCACGTCCTTGCGCAGGCTGGCCTTCTCGCGGAGGTGAGGGGGCACGAGCACGCGTCCCGCACGGTCGATTTCGCACTCGATCGCAGCGGACACGTACATCCGACGCAGTCGCACGACGTTGCGATCCAGACTCGGCAACTCCGCGATCCTCTGCTCGAAGTCCTCCCAAGCGCGCAGCGGGTGCAGGTGCAGGCAGGGGTCGAACGGTGCCGGTGTGAGGATGAAGTGCGTGCGGCCTTCGGCCACGAGCGCCTCGCGAAAGCGCGCGGGAATGCTGGTGCGTCCCTTCGCATCGATGGTGTGCACGAACTGCCCGCGAAACATCAGTCTGACCACTTGATGGGAAGATGAGACACCTAGTCCCACTTTCTCCCACTGACTGACTGGAAGCTACGTGTCCCAGGGCCCGGATGTCAACCGCCGAGAACGCTATTTCGTGCTGTGATTTCAGTATGTTGTCTACCTGCAGCGGAACACATGACCGGAGGTTCAGTTGTAGACAAATGTGGGATAAGCATCCCGCCGGTGCGCCCGTCTTTGACCTGGCTTCGATCGGGCGAGCCGATCCGGGACCACAGAGGGCAAGCATTTCGCTGTCCGTGACCACGTGGGGGCAAACGTGGCCAATGGGGGATTCAGCACAGTTACCGAAGGATGGAAAAGAATCTCGCAACCGGGCTCTTCACCCCTCGGAGGCCTAGCGTCCCCAGCAGAATGGTCAGGGCGATGGCAGACGGCATGGCAGCAACGAACCACATGGCGAACCTCTCGAGCGGGTTCAGCAACCCGTGTGCCAGCCGGAGGGACGATAGGTTTCCATCACTTGGGCAGTCCCGAGCAGAAGTGCGCGTGGCCCCCACCCCGCGGGCGTGTCCGTCCACCCACGCTCGAGCGCGCCCGGCTTCAACCGCCGCTCGGCCCCGCGCGGGCGGCCACGGCGCCGAGGATCGCCGTGGCCGCGGTCTCGGTACGGAGGATGAACGGCCCGAGACGCGTCAGCCGAAACTCGGCCTCTTCGGCCAGGCGCAACTCGGCGTCGGTCAGGCCCCCCTCGGGGCCGACCAACACCACGAGTGGGGCCTGGGGTTGCCACCCTCGCAGGGCTTCGTCGACGCTGACCGCGGCGTGCGCCTCCAGACAGAGCCTGAGGCCGCCCTGGCCGGCCGCATCCTCCAGCGCCTGACGGATCGGGACCGGTCCCTCGACCATCGGCACGTCCCCTCGCTGAGACTGACGTGCCGCGTCCCGTGCAATCCGCTGCCAGCGACTCTGGCGTGTTTCGGTGCGGGCGTCGAGCTGGACGACGGTACGGCTCGACGTGGCGAGCACGATTCTCGCGGCCCCGAGTGCAGTGGCGTCACGCACCACTCGGTCGGGCTTCTCTCCCTTGCCCACACACTGCACGAGCGTCACGCTGAGCGGCGAAACCAGCCGAGCCGGGCCGGGCGCTGCCACGCTGCAGACTGCGTGGCGCCGCCCCACCTGGGTCAGTCGTGCCCGGGCTTCCAGCCGCGTCTCCGGGTCGAAGGCCACGAGCTCGTCGCCGGGGCGCAGTCGATGCACGTGGACGACGTAGTGAAATGGAGCGCCTTCGAGACGCGCCTCTCCGGCGCTCAGAGGTCCCAAGAACACGCGCAGCGGACGCTTCATGACCGTGGCTCGCAACGCTTTCGCCTGGGAAAATAGTACTGCCGGCGCGCCGGCACGGAAAGCATGGCATCCGGTCGGTCTGCCACCGGCGGCGGCGATTGTGCCGCCGGAAGAACCAGAGCCGTCAGGCGTCCACCATAGACGCAACCAGAATCGAGCCCCGTTGCGTCGGGGTGCAGCTGAACCGAGCGCAGGGCGTCGTGTCCAAAGACCACATGCGGCGAGCCTCGGTAGATCTCGGCCCAGGGGGTGCCCTGGAGGCGATGCGTGGGCTGACCGTTGGCGTCAATGCACCGCACGTTGGTGAGCACGTCTGCATCGTGGTCGGCCAACGCACGCCCAGGCACCAACCCTGCGTGCACGACCGCTACGTCGTGCTCGGGGAGCTCGATAAACGGCGGTAGCGACTCAATCAGCTCCCAATCTTCCTGGCTGAGCTCGCGGGCGAGGTCGCGATAGTTTCGACCCAACCGCATCGCGGCCCGGCCTGCGTCCGACGCCGAGTGAAACCGCCGCAGCTGGAGCTCGTGATTGCCAACGACCGAGCGGGCGCCCAGCTCACGCACCAGCCGAAGCACCCCGCGCGAGTCCGGGCCGCGCGCGAGTAAATCACCGACGAAAACCAGACGATCCTGGGCACTGACCGCAGCCCGGTCCAGCAGGTCCCTGAGCTCGGCTGAGCAACCGTGGACGTCACCAATGATGAGGGTCCGATCCACTTCAGTAAGTCTAACAGTTTGACTTTGTTAATAAATGCGACGAGTTTCCGGAACCGGGGCTTTCGCCCGGTGGGGCGACTGCGCCGGTCCGGTCGCCTGCCCAGGACCTGAATTCCGCTGGGCGTGAACCCGCGCTTGCGGTCGCGGGTTATCGCATGATAGCCCGGTGTTCACATCTGGGTAGGAGGCCAACGAATGTTGCTCAGCAGGGTCCGTATTGTCTGCGCTTCCACGTTCTCTGCCGTCATCGCCCTCGGGGCGATGAGCTGCGGGGGAGAAGAGGTCAAGTACAACCCCCGTCCCGCTCCCAGCGGCGTCAAGGCGAACCTGCCGGCGGTGCCCAACGTGCCGAAGAAGCCGATCAAGGGCAAAGGCGGCGCGTACACGGTGTGGGGGGCGAGCTACCACCTGCGAAGTCGGGTGCACCGCGAGTCGATCAACACCAAGACCATCGACATCACGGGGTGGATCGCCCACACGAATCTGATGCAGGCACCGGAATGCGCCGTGCACAAGGGCGGTAAGGCCGACCCCGAGGGGTGCAAGCCGGACGTGCCGGCCTTCTGGTTGTGCGACAAGAAGAGCGACAAGAAGGATGATTGCATCAAGGTCCTGGGATGGGCCTCGAACTATGCCCAGCTCTACGACGCCATCGAGGAATACAAGAAGGACGAGGAAGCGGAACACCTGGACACCTTCTGGGGCAAGCCGATCCCCAACCCGATCCCGAACGTAGGCGCGAACGTTACCGTGACGGGCCGATACACCACGACCTTCACTGGTTCATCGACCGGCACCGAGGCCGACCCCATCATGGGGATTCTGAGCTTCCAGAAGATCGAATACCACGAGCCCCCGCCCGAGCCGGCGCTCCTGCCCGGTATGGACGACAAGTAGCCCGATCAGCTGGAGGTGGACCCGAGCGCGTCCGCAGCGTGCGGGCGGCGGATTTGCGCTGCAGCGGACGTGCGCCTAGCCTGGACGGGCGTGCACTCACTGGCAGGCACCAGCAACCCAGCCGAAACGCTTCGCCCGACGTCGATCCCGGACGTTGGTGAGGCGACTCGGAACCGAAATCGGGCGGGAGGGGTTCCGCCCGCTTGCCGGGCCCGCGGGGTGGGTGCTCTGGCCTGCGTCGGTGCGCTGGTGGGACTCTCGCTGGCTGGATGCAAGAAGGACTACCCCCCGGACCGGCAGGTGGTCTCCCAGGTGGAGGTGCTCTCCGAGTCGAGTGGCGAACAGCCCGAGTTGGTCGACCGCGACGAGCTCATGCTGGGGCTCGCCACCGCGGAATCGAGACGGTTCCTGGGACTCATGGACGGCGTGGTGTTCGAGTACGAAGTGTTCGACGCGATTGTGCTCGCGCGCGACCTCGACCGCATCGAGCGCTTCTACCGAGCCCGGGGGTACTACGAAGCCAAAGTCACCGCAGCACGCGTCATGCGAGTGGATCCGGACGACCCGAGCAACCCCAGGGTGCGAGTGCAAATTCGCGTGCACGAGGGAGACCCGGTACTCACGCGCATCGTCACGGTCACGGGGATCGAACGGCTGCCGCTCAAGCCGGCGGGCACCGCGGTCCTCCGATCCATCACGCTGCGGGAGAACGAACCCTTCGACGAGGACGAATTCGAGGCCACCAAGAACGCTATCGGCGACTCGCTGGCCGACCTCGGCTACGCGTTCGTGCAAGTTCAGAGCAAGGCCCAGATTGACCTCACGCGACATGAAGCTCAAGTCTTCTACACCGTCGACCCGGGACCGCGGGCGACGTATGGGCGAGTCGCCATCGTGGGTCTCCAGGAAGTCCCGGAGCGCCCGGTACGGGCTGCGCTGTTCATAGAACCGGGCAAGGTCTACGCGCGGTCGGACCTCGAAGACGCGGAGAAGGTGCTCAAGGCCATGGGGGTCTTTGCCAGCGTGGAGGTGCACCAGGACCTGTCCAAACGGGACAGCGGCCAGGTCCCGATCACGGTGGTCGTGCGTGAGAGCACCCTGCGTACGGTGCGGCTGGGCGTCGGAGGGCGCATCGACGTCTTGGAGTTGTCCACCCACCTGCGTGCGGGCTGGGAGGACCGAAATTTCCTGGGCGGGATGCGGCGCTTCTCCATCGACACGCGTCCCGGCATCACCTACTTCCCCTTGCGGATCGGTCGTCCCATCGAGACTCCGACCCGACTGCTACCCAAGAACCGACTGACGGCCGAGTTGCGTCAACCGGCGTTTCTCGAAGGTCGCACCACGGGGATCCTGGGGGGAGAGTACAACGTCTATCCGCTGCTCTACACGATTCCCCCCGGCGTCGCACCGGAAGAAGAGCGCATCATCGGCTATCACGAGCTTCGGGCTCGGGCTGCCGTCGAACGCTCCTTCTTCGACTTCCGACTGACCGTGGTGCCTTCCTACAACTACCGCGCGAACTTTCCGTTCACCTATCAGCAGGACGTGCCCGAGGGACTGGAGACCGTGCGGGTCGCGTATCCGGAGCTGGTGCTGTCTCTCGACTTCCGCGACGACGCGCTCTCGCCCAAGAAGGGCTTGCTGCTGCGCAACACGCTGCAGGCCGCGGGCATGCCGGCGGGGGGTGACGTGCGCGACGTGCGCGTGCAACCGGAAGCCCTGGCCTTCATCCCCATGAGCAAGTACGTCACGCTGGCTCTACGCGGGACCGTCGGTTTCCTCTTTCCCCAGGACTACGGCGGGTCGCTGGGAACCAACGCCCCTCCGGATGACCCGGACGTGATCCGCGACCAGCACAAGCTCTTGTTCCGCGTGTTCTATTCCGGTGGCCCGGGCTCGAATCGCGGCTACCCCTTCCGGGGGGTGGGCCCTCACGGTCCGCTCGGCTTCTTGGTGCGCTCCAGCGACCGATGCGAATTCAACCCCCAGGACGGGACCGTCCCGCGCCGCTGCCTGCGTCCTCTCGGGGGTCTCACGCTGTGGGAAGCCTCGATGGAGACCCGCTTTCCCATTCTCGGGCCGCTGCACGGCGCGGTTTTTCTGGATGCCAGCCACGTCACGCGCGAGGAGGCTCACCTGCGATTCGACGTCCCCCACCTTTCGGCCGGCCTCGGCGTGCGCTACGTGACTCCCGTGGGGCCGCTCAGGCTGGATATCGGCTGGCACGTCGTTCGAAGCCTGGTGCGGGACGACCCGAACACGCCCGAAAACGAGGCCGAGCTGGCGCTGGAAGGCGAGCCGACGCTGAGACCCCTGTTCCGCATTCCTGGCGTCCCGCCCGAGGCCATCCCCCGAGCCGTGCACATCGCCATCGGTGAGGCGTTCTGATGAGCCCAGGGAGCAGCCCCCGTGCCCACGCGCTGCTCCGGTGGCTGGGAAGGTTGCTGCTCGGGGTCTCGTGGCTGGTCGTGTTCGTGGTGGCCGCGGCAGCGGGGCTACTGCTGCACCTCGACCTGCCGGCCCCCCGCCGCCTGGCCGCTCGCGCGCTCACCCGCGTGCTGAGTGATTTCTTCTACGGCCGTCTGGAGATCGGAGCCATCGACGTTTTGCGGCAGGACGCGGTGCGCGCCCGCGACGTGATCGTGATTGATCCACTGGGCAAGCAGGTGCTCAGCGTTTCCGAGCTTCGCGTCAAGGCAGATCTGCCGCAACTCGCCGGCCAGCTCTTGTGGGGTGAGTCCAAGGAGACGCTGATCCTGCGACACATTCGCCTGGAGGACGCCGAGTGCGAGCTGATTCCAGACGCCGAGTCCAGTGCCCCCACGCTGGTGCGCGCGCTGACCCCGGTGCCCACCCCACGACGCAGGAAGCCTCCCGAAACCGAGCGCTACATTCGGGTATGGATGCCAGTCGTCGAGATCGGGCGAGCCTGGGGCCGCGGGGTCGTGGGCGACTTGCCCATGCTCGAAGCGCAGGTACAGGGCGCGCACGGATCGGTGTTGGCCAGCCCCAAAGGCGCCGCCATCGACGTGAAGCGCTTCGGCGCGCTGGTGCGCGGCTTCGGCGGCGCCGACGCTCGCGGCACCGGCGATCTCCACATCCGCGTCCCCGGTCCGGTCTGGACGTCGCTGAACGGCAACTTTGGCGATATCGAGATCAGCGCATTCATACGCGTGGACGGTTCGCGGGTGACGACTCAGATCGAGCTCCCCAAGGCCCAGCCCGAAGCCGTGCGGGCGCTGTGGCCCGAGTGGCCGCTCCACGACGCCTTGGTGGCGAGGGTGCAAGCGCAGGGAGAGCTCTCGGCACTCGCCACGGAAGCCAACTTCGAGCTCGGCCAGGCCCGTATCAGCGCTCGCGGACAATTGCGCCTGACGCGACACGTTGGTGCCAACCTGGATGTGCAGGCCCGGGATGTCGACCTCCGGGCGCTGTTTCCCGAAGCGCCGCCGCTCCGGCTGTCCAGTGACGCCCGCGTGTTCCTCTGGCGTAGAGAGAGCGAGTGGGTCGTGGACATCGACGGCGCGACTCAGCCAACGGCGGTCGCTGGCTGGGACGTGCCCGCGGTCGACGTGCGCGGCACGTACGCCCGGGGGAAGTTCACCGGCCGGGGCAAGCTGCACGAGCCGGGACTTCCGGTGCAGGTGGACTTCGCGGTCGCTTCGTCCGGCACCGTCGAATTCGAAGCGACCGCCCCTCGCTTCCGGGTGCAGGGGGCTCCTCGCTTGGCCGGGCTGACGGGCGGCGACGCCAGCGTCGTCGCCACCGTCAAGGGGCGGGTGGAGCAGGCGCAGCTGGACGCCACGGTCGACGCCAACTTCCAGAACCTGCGCGCCCGAGGGGTCACGCTGCAACGCGGCAAGCTCAATGCCACCGTCAGCGGGCCCGTCGCCGAACCGCTCGACTGGAACGTCGACGCGGAGGTCGATCTAGGGAACGTGGCCGGTGGCGGCTTCGGCTTCGAACGCGTCGATGCCCACGCCCGTGGGAGCGCGCGAAGCGCGCGGGTAACCGCCGATCTGGAAGACACCTTCGGCCCCAACGTGAAGGCTTCCGGACAGGTGCTGCTACTGGATCGGCGCATTCAGGACCTCGACCTGGCCATTTCCCGCTCCGGCGTGACGATTGCCGGCAAGGTGAGTCACCTCGATCTGGAGCGAGGACACGTCGAGGTTCGTGATCTGCAGGTCACGGGTGCGGGGGGAACGCTTTCCGGAACCGTCAGGCTGCGGCCGAATCTGCTGCAGGTGGACGCTCGAGCCGAAGAGCTGGATCTGGCTGCAGTCTCCCGCGCCCTCGGCCTCCCGCGCGGCACGCTCTCCGGTCGGCTCAGCTTCGATGCCGACGTCACCACCAGCGACGAGGTGTCACGCGGTCGCGTTCGGATGGCCTTGGGGGACGCCACCATCGTGGCGTTGGGGGGGATCAGCGCCGACGTCAACTTGGCGCTCAGTCGAGATCGCTTCGACGGCACCGCCACGGTCGCCGTCGCGGAGCGTGGCGTCCTGGGCGCAACCTGGGAAACCACGCTGGCCGGTCCGGCGCTGGAAGAGCAATCGTGGCGGGACATCGTCGGACAGGCAGAGCTCTACCTGGGCAAGGTGAGTCTGACCGGCGCCGAGGAGCTGTTTCCGGCCGACGCGCACATTCAACGCATCGACGGCAATGCTTTCGCGCACATCAAGCTGCAGCGCAAGCGCAAGGAAGCGCTGCCCGGCGTATCGGTCGTGCTGGGGACCCAGGACCTCAGGGTGGTGCAGGGCCGAACGGGAGAGGACGGGGCGGGACAACCTGGTCTGGAGTCGAAGGACATCGACGTTCAGGTGGGGGCCACCGTGGACGGCGAGACCGGCGACACCCGCGCCACCGTCCGTCTGGTGGATGGGCACGGCCTGCTGGCCATGACCACGGCAACGGCACAGGTCGACCTCGAACAGTTGGTGGCGCAGTCCGAGTCGTTCTGGAGCCAGTTGGAGGCGACACCGCTGAGTGCGGTGCTCACGCTACCGGCGCGACCGCTGGCCGAACTGCCGGAGCAACTCCGCCCCGACGGAGTCACCGGGACGATTTCCGGGCGCATGACCCTGGGTGGAACGCTGAGTGATCCCATCGTCAGCACGACGCTACGTCTGGAGCAGTTCCAGTTCGAGCTCAGCCGTGATGCCCACCCCGTCGATCTGCTGTTGGCGGCACAGTACGAGCGGCGCACCGGGCGTTTCGGAGGGAGAGGAGAGCTGTTGCACGAGGGGCGGCGAGTCGCGCTCTTGAACGCTCGCGGGACGGCGCGCTGGGAGGACTTGGTGCAAACCGCCCCCCCGAGCACGCCACGCTGGAAGGGAGACGCGGAGCTACTACTCCAAGGCCTGCCCCTCAAAGTGATTCCCGGACTCGCCGAAGGTCACGTCAGTGGGACGCTCCACGGGACGGTGGCGCTGCAGCGCACCGGGGAGTACCCCGAGCTCCGAGCCAGCCTCGAAGCCAAGGGCACCACCGTTGGTGGTGTGCCCATCGGCGATGGCACCTGGCAGATTCAATCCGACCGGAAGCGAGTCAGCAGTCGTTTCAACTTCGCCCACCAGGGTCGCATCCTCTCCGTCACGGCCGGCAGCCCGCTCCGATGGGTCGACGGCTGGCCTCGACTCGACGAACGCAGCCCAGCAGTGGTCGAGTTGCACGCCGAACGCTTCGACGCAGTGGTGCTCCAACCGCTACTGCGCGGGGCGCTCACCAAGCTCACCGGCGAGATTGATGCCAAGCTCCGGGCCGAACTCGTGCAGCCTGCCGCAACGGAGCGGGACGACTCCGGCGAGTGGAGCGGGAACATCAAGGGAACCGCGCGCCTCACTCGAGGTGTGGTTCAGATCGCCGGCATGGGGCTCACCCTGGACGATGTCACTCTCTTGGCGACGGCACGGCCAGGCCGAGTGGGTACGATCATCGAGGTCTCCGACGTGCGCGCACGCGCACGCTCCCCGAAGCACAACCTACAGGCCGCTGGCACGTTCTATCTGGACGGCCTCAGCTTCTCGCATGGCAACGTCGCCCTTCAGACCGTGGAGGACGAGATCCCGCTGTTGGTGCAGGGGGTGAATCTGGCCACGGCCAAGGGAAGCGCCAGCGCCTACCTCCAGCGGAAGGAAGATCGCATTCTGGTAGAGGTCGACGTCGCGGAGTTGCGCGCCAAGCTGCCCAGCTCGTCGGAGCGAGATCTGATCGAGGTGAAGGAGAACGAGAACATCGAGATCGCCCAGCCGCTCACCGAGCCGACGGAGCCGTCGAGTGAGAGCTCGCTGCCCTGGCACTTCGTTCTCAACCTCGGCAAGGAAGTGCGCGTGATCCGGCACGACATGTACATCCCGATCAGCGGGCAACCCGTCATCGTGCTGGGGGAGGAGGCGGAAGTGACGGGCTACGTCAACCTGGATGCGGGCGGCCGGATACAGACCCTGGGCAAGGTCTTCGAGGTCAAGACCGGGCAGCTGCGCTTTGACACCGGGGACAACGGAAACCCTCACCTCGATGTCACGGCCGCGTGGCAAGCCCCGGAGGCCATCGTGTACATCGAGCTCCACGGCACACTCAAACACGCCGAGCTCACGCTGCGCAGTGATCCGCCACGGCCCGAGCACGAGATCATCGCCCTCTTGCTCGGCAACACCACGGACGAGTCCGAAGGCGCCGGTGAGGGCAGCTCGAGCGGCGCCGCACTCGGGGCAGCGTCGCAGGCCTCGGCGGAAATCCTGGACAAGCTGCTGGCGGACACGCCCCTGTCCGACATCAAGTTCCGCGCCAGCGCCACCGAGGGCAAGCCGAGCTACACCGCCGCCTATCGCATCAGCGATCAGGTCTGGCTGGAAGGGATCTACCGCCCCGAAGGCGGCGCCGAGCAGAACAGCGCGGGCCAAGGCAGTGACCTGAGTGGACAAGGCCGCCACGATGCCTTTGCCGGCGCCATCGACTACCGTTTCCACCAGGACTGGTCGCTCCGCACCGAAGGGGGCAATGCCAGCGCGGAGCTCGGCGTGCTGTGGCAGTACCGCTATTGAGCGCGAGCTTCGCTCGCGCTCAATAGCGGTGCCGCGGCCCCAGCTTGCCGGCAGCAAAGAAGAATCGCCCCCAGTCCCCCGGGGCTTTCGGGGCCCCGGGGGACTGGGGGCTTCCGATTCAAGTTCCGTCTCCCTCTTCTGCTGCCAAACCAGAAGCGGCAGAGCGCTGTTCAAAGGGGGCTCCTTCAGACGCAGTTCGCGGTTCTGAACGCGTCACCCGCGGAATCCCCCTGGTTCGCTGCTCGGGGTGGGGACGGCGTGGGGACGGAGAGTGTGTGTGGAAGCAGCCGAGCTTCGCTCGGCTGCTGTTTGTAGAGGCGGCTCTTGATCCCGAGCGAAGCTCGGGATCAAAAGCGTCTTGCACTCGCGCACCCCACGTTCACCGCCAGATCGAACCTGCCTTCCGACCAGTACTTGTCGATCGCGTCCCGCACGTAGGAAAAGGGGCCTTCCAGCTCGTCGTACCCGAGCCCAGAGCGGATCTCCGGAAACACCAACAGTCGCGTGATCGGGTCTTCAAAGAATGCACGACCGCTGTCGAAGGGTAGCGTGGTGGCACGGATCTCGACGTCCACGTCCACCAGGCCCGCCGCTTCGAGCTCTTCGGAAATGGTCTCGATGGTGGGGCGCGTCGCCATCGCCATCTCGACCGCGTTGCCGAACTCTCCCTGGTCGTACTTGAGCGCGTACTCCTTGAGCAGATCTCCGATTTCCTGAAACGAGCCCCGGAGCGGCATGGCGATCAGCGCCTGCCCGCCTTCGTACAGGAGGCGCGTGGCCTCGGCGAAGAGCTCCAGCCGGTCCTCGACCGTGCCGACGGGATGCAGCGAGATCACGTGGGAGAAGGTGCCTTCGTCCAAGCCCGTCGGGAAGAGGTACACCTCGTGGTACTCGAGCGGCGCTTCCCCCCGGGCGGCTGCCTTGGTCCGGGCCAGCTCGAGCGCCGACCGCGACGCGTCGACACCGATCACACTGACGCCTGCCGCGCGCTCGTAGAGCAGCCCGTCCGGGTACCCGGTGCGACAGCCGAGATGCGCGACGCGAGCCCCCTCGCCCACCAACATCATCTCCAGCATCAAATCCGCATAGAGCGACAGGTACCGGGGGACCACGAAGGTCTCCATCACGGCCGCATCCGCCGCTGACAGCGACTCACTGAGCACCACTCTTAGGGAGCTATCAACCTCCCGGGGCCAAATCAACGTGCTTCGAGCAGCGGTCGGGAATCGTGAGCGCGCCGGAATGCGTTATGCTCTCGTCCGTGCAGCCCATCGTCCGCGCCGCGGTTGCGGTCACCGCGCTCAGTGCTCTCACCCGGGCTGCCGAATGGGCTCAGCCCGCCGACCGGCAGGGGCAGCAAGCCACCGCCGCCGTGGCCGCATCCCAACCGCTGCGCAGCCCGTGCCCACCGCGCACTCTTCCGGACCAGGGCGTCTGCATCCCCGTGCCGGTTGGGCCCCTTCCAGAGGCGTACCCTGGGGCCCATGCCGACCTGGGACGAGGCCCTGGCGCAGGCGCTTCCGGTCCGGGGATCCCGCGGCGTCCCGACCGTCCAGCAGACCACCAGCGGTATCGTTGGCCGGTCCCCTTGCTCGACGGTGGGGTGCTGACCACGGCCGAGCTCGATCTCCCCCCTGACCTCGCACGAGCCAGTGGCCTGGGCCTGGCCCAGGAGCGCGGCACCGAAGTCCGGCTGGTGGCGCTCGAAGGACAAGCGGCAGAAGCCGACGTGCTGTACGTGGGGGATCTGTTCGGGCTCTCCGTGGTCACGCGTCACCCGGTACGACACGGCGGACGGCTACGTGACTACTTGCTCGTGTTCGGTCAGCTGCAGGATGTCGCCCCGGGCCTGAAACGGGGCACGAGCGTGCGCGACGGCGCGGTGATCGGGCACGTGGGCGAGTCCGAACGCGCCGGACAGGCGTACCTCTACTTCGAGATCCGCTCCGTTCGCCCCGCGGTGTCGGCCAACGATCTTCCCAACCACCAGCTCACGCTCGCGGCGTACACGGTGCCCTGCGACCCACGCAACGAGCTCCGACTGATCGAGAAGTAGCTCGCCCGGTCAGCCGCTGGCCGAGCACAGGCCGTTGCCAGCGCAAGTGAACCCTTCGGGGCAGCACGTCCCATCGCCGCAATCCACCGGGAACGATGCCGGGCACGAGCAGCGGTCGGGAAGACAGGTGGTTCCCTCGGGGCAACAGCGCCCATCCCCGCAATCCACGGGGTAGTCGGGATTGGAGACTGCGCAGTAGACGCGACAGCCCCCGTCACTGCAGTACGCATCCTCCCCGCAGCAGATCCCGTTGCCGCAATCCACCGGGAACTCTGGAGGGCAGCTCGAGGGCGATCCAGCTTCGCCGCCAGTGCCGGTTTGCGCGCCACCGGAACCGGTTTGCGCGCCACCCGAACCGGTGTCCGCACCGCCAGTGCCGGGACCCGTGGAGCCACCTGCAGCGGTGTCCCCGCCAGCGCCTTGCCCCGAGCCTCCGCTGTCGCCGGTGTCGTTGCCGCCGGAGCCGTCGTCCGCTCCACCGCCGGAAGTGCTGCCCCCGCTGCTCGAAGCAGTGCTGCCTGCAGTGCCGCCCATACCCGAGCCCTCGGTGCCGCCGCTGCTCGCGGTCTCCCCGCCGTCGCCCGACTCGCCCCCACCCGAGCCCCCGCCCGAGCTACCGCAGCCACCCACGAGCAGCCCTGAAATGATCAACCCCGAGCCCAGCGTCCCCAGTCCACGTAGCCACGCCATGGATTAAGAGTAACGCAGATGTTCGGTTTCAGGCACTCGGCGGGTGTCGAACCCGACGAACGAGGGATGGCCCCGTCCGCTGACAGTACAACCGCCCTGCCCCTCGCAACCGCGGTGTCAGCAGAGCAATCACATTACCTATCCGCCCAGCGATTGCAGCCGCGGTGCAAACGCCGGCTGAGCCCAGCGCGCGATGGTGCTAGGCGCCCCCTGCACCAGCCGATCCGACCGCTCCCGCCGCTCCCGTGGCCCCGCCGGTTCCTGTGGTCCCACCCGTGCCCCAATCCACCGTTGCGGGCACGGCAAGGGTGATGGAGTCGACGTACAGGTCGACCTGAGTCGGCGTGCCCGCGGTCCCCGAGTGAAGCTGGAAACCGAATTGCCGAACCGCTGTGATGTCCGCGTCGGCGACAGTCGCAAAGTCAAACGCCACCGTCTGCCAGCCGGACAACTCGGCCAAGCTGAGCCATCCTCCATTGGTCCACTGCCAGTCGTTCCCGCTGGTGTCATCGTTCTGAATGAAGAGCTGCAGGCCACCAAACGAAGTCGTCTCCGCGTAGACGCGCGCGGTGAGCACGAACCCGGTGAGGTCGCGCGCCTCTGGGAATACGAAACGCGCGTCGGCGTACTGGTCGAGTGCGTTGAAGGGAACCGAGAGTTGGGCACAGCCGAGATCGGCGCAGGGCCCAGTGTTGGACCAGGCCAGCACCGTGCCGGCGGGATGTAAGGAATCAACGTCGGGGTCCAGCTCCCACCCTTCCAGATCATTCTGGAACTTCCACGGGCCGAGCCCATCGTACAACGGCACGTCCGGCACCAGGCTGTCGAGGCAGAGGCGGAAGGCCGAGTTGCTATCTCCGCCCACGACCGAGATCTGGAGCGTGTAGTACTCGCCGGTGAGGGGACAGTCGCTGACGCCGGCCCACGGGGGACAGGTCACCTCGTGGAAGCACACCCGGCCGCTCCAGCTCCCATCCACCGCCGGGATCTCGACGAACGGAGCTTCGAGGTTCTCATTGTCCGCAACCTGGGTGTACGCGACGCGCACCGGATTGCCGCCGGAGTCCCCGCTGAGCTCGAGGTTGAAGCAGCCCACCGGGCCGTAGTAAGCGCTCGGAATCGAAGGCACGCCGCCCGTGGCGTTGAGGTGCATCCCAATCCCGCAGCCCCAGGCATCGTAGTTCGGGTCCTCGACCGTCACCCCGTCGAGGCAGCACGACCCCGAGGTACAGGGATTCTGCGCTGGCGGGCTGCAGGCGATCTCATCGCCGTACAGAAAGAACGGACCCTGTAGCCCAACCGGGTCGTCGCTGCTGAGCGTCTCGTCGCACCCGACCCAGCCGGCGGAGTTGACCAGGTTGCCTCCCGGGTACTCGCAGGTCGTGGGCGCGGAGATGAAACGGACTTCGTCCAGGTACAGGTCGAAGTCCGCGCCCAGGGCCACGGTCTGCACCTCCAGGGCCAAGAGTTGGCTCGGGTCGAAGTCGGTGACGGCACCGAACCCTTGCTGCCGAAACTCGGACCACTGCACCTCGTGGCACTCCCAATCGGCCGTGGCCGTGACGATGAACATGTGATCGTCAAAGCAGTCTGCGGCGCAGTTGCCCCCCTGGTCTTCGCCAGGGGGGCGGGTGGCGACGGTGGCGAGCTTCACGTTGTAGTCGCCCGTCCCTCTGATGCAGAACCGGATGCCGTCATAGTGCGACGCATCGTACGCGCAGCGAACCGCATCGGATTGGCTGAAGTTGAACCCCAGGCCCGCTCCCCAGGTTGCAAACCCTGTGCCCCAAGTGCGAGCTGAGTACTGGGTGCCTTCAGCGCCTTCTGCTGCGGGGACGAACGCGCCCGCGGGGGGATGCTGTTCCGCCCCGTCCGTAGCGGGCGTCTCGTCGTTGAAGGTGTACCAGGTCCCGACCCGGTCTTCGGCGCCGAACAGCTCAACGTCGCCGTCTTCGAGATCGTCAATCACGGGGTTGGAACCGTCGGAGGCGTACACCTGGCTGCAGTCCGTCGGAGTGTCCCGACAGCAGCCACTGCCGCAGTCGTGGTAGCCGGTCGGACACGTCACGACGCCACCGCCGCCCGCCGCGCCGCCGGTGTCCGAGCCCGCCGCGCCGCCGGTGTCCGAGCCCGCCGCGCCCCCGGTCTGGTCGCCGCCGGTGCCCGTGCCGCCGGTACCGCTGCCGCCGGTACCGCTGCCACCCGTGCCGCTGCCGCCCGTGCCGCGCCCGCCGGTTCCGCTGCCCCCAAAGCCGGTCTGCTCCCCGCCGCTTCCCGTCTGGTCGCCGCCCACACCGCTCTCATCGCCCCCCGTTCCATCCGGAGTGCCCCCCTGCCCAGGAATGACGTCGAGCGCAGGATTGTGCTCGTACTCGGGCACGGCACAGTGGGTGCTGAGCGCGAGCAGAGCCAGGCTTCCGAGCAACAGGACGCCTCGATTCACGTCGGACCACCGCTTCGTGCTCATCAGAACACCCCCTTCACACCCGCACTGCCGATGCCCACCCAGGGGGTGATGGCGGCGGTGGTCTCCTCAGTACCAGATGGCGCGGTCAGGAGCAGCACCGCTCCGGCGCCGGCAAGCACTCCCCCGGCGATGAAGCTGATGCCAGAAATGGTGCGCATCGAGTTGTAGCTGTTTCTGTCTTCTTCGACCGCGAGGGAGCAGCCCGTGTCCACGCACTGTCCAGAATCGTCGAGGTCCTTCTTCTTGCTCAGCACCATCATCCCGGTGACGCCGCCGACCACCAGCCCCACGCCGCCAGCACCCAGGGTGATCCAGCCGATGGTGCGCTGGGTCGAACCGTCTGATGCTCCGGTGTCCTGGGCCGGTGGGGCCGCCTGAGGGGGTGCGGCAGGCTGAGCCGCGGGCTGCGGCTGCGCTGGTGCCGCTGCGGGAGCTGCTGCTGCAGCCGGGGCTGCGGCCGGAGTCGCGGCCGGCTGGGAAGTGAACGTGAGCGTGGTGGTCTCCTTGGCGCCCTCCTGCAAGGTCACGGTCTGGGTCACGACCTGCTCGCCGAGCCGCCCTTCGACGTTGCGCTCACCAGGATTGAGCGGGAGCGGGATGCCCAGCATCGCGCTCTTGATCGGCTTGCCGTCCACGTTGACGGCCACGCTCGCCGCATCCGCGCCTTCCACGCTCACCGCCAGGGTCGGAATGCGGGCCTGCAGGGCCTGGTTTTCCTTGTCCGCATCGGCCTGCGCGTCGCGAAAGATCTGCGGAGCCGTGGCGGGGAGGGCAGCCCGCACCACCTCGAGGTAGCGCTCCGACGCCTCGACCAGCTTGCCGTTCTTGGCCAAAGCCCGCGCCAGCCAGAGACCCAGGGTGTGAGCCCTGAGCACTGCGTACGCGCGCTCCAGCTTGTCGAGGGCCGCGACGTAGTCGCCCTTCTCGTACAGATCGATCCCCTCGTTGCCCAGGTCCCGGGCCACCTTGCGCTCCGTCTCGCTGGCCTGTGCATGAGCACCTGTCGCAGCCAGACCGATCGCCACCGCCAGCAGGAGCGGAAGCTTCCTCATCGCCATGCCTCCAAGTGGTTTGGGCCGAGCCTACAGCAAGGCCGAAGTCGAAACCAGGGCCACCCCAGGCGGTGATGACGCCGAATTGCACCGACACGGGAACAGCACAATCACCCGGGTCGCGAACGCCGATGCACGGGTGTCGTCAGGGCCAGGTGACTCGCCCGGCTCGGAGCAGGTACCGTGCCCTGCATGCGCTGCTCGATGCTCTCCCTCTGGCGGGGCCTGGCCGTGCTCACTCTCCTCGCCGCGGGCTCCTGCAAACGGAGCGACGGTGGCTCCACTGGCCGCGCTGGCTGTGAAACGGACGGAGAATGTGAGCGCGGAGACCAGTGCATCGCCTCGGCCTGCGTGCCACCCGAAGCCATTACGCTGTGCGCAGCGGAGTGCCCTCGCACCGGAGGGTGCACGCCGCGAGTCCGCGCGTGTGTGGCCGAGCACGAAAGCTGCAACCTCGGGCTGCAGAAGGTCGAGTGCCTGGCCACCCTCGCTGAGCACTGCCAGCGTTCGACCCGGTGTCGGCAAGAGGGGCGCTGCACGGCCCGAGATGGGCAATGCGTCCGCGCCGCGCCGCCCCGGTGAGCCGACCCCCGCCCGAGCGCGCTTCCCGGGGACGCCTCGACAGACTACCGTCCCGCCCGTGTGAATCCCATGACCGTTCCCCCTTCCACCCCCTCCAGCCCAGCGGCTCGCACCGTCGCTGAGCTCCGCGCGACGTTCGAGTCGGGCAAGACCCAGGGCTACGCCTGGCGCCTGCAGCAACTCGGGCGGCTGGAGCGCATGCTCGAGGAGCACCGGCAGGACCTGCTCGGCGCACTCGAGGCCGACCTGGGAAAATCGCGGCACGAGGGGTGGGTGGCCGAGCTCATCGTATGCCCGGCCGAGGTCGCCCATGCCAAAAAGCACCTCCGTTCGTGGATGGCCCCCGTCAAGGTGCCCACCCCGAAGGTGCTCCAGCCTGCCAAGTGTTCGGTGCGCCCGGAGCCACTCGGTGTGGCACTGATCCTGGGTCCGTGGAACTACCCGCTGCAGCTCATGCTCCTGCCTCTGGTCGGCGCGCTGAGCGCGGGCAACTGCGCCGTGCTCAAGCCCTCCGAGCTCGCCGCGCACAGCTCCCACCTGCTGGCAGAATTGGTGCCGCGCTACCTCGACCAAGACTCGGTGCGCGTGGTGGAGGGTGGCGCCGAAGTGGCAGGATCCCTCTTGCAGGAGCGCTTCGACCACATCTTCTTCACCGGCAGTGACGTCGTCGCCCGAACGGTCATGAGTGCGGCGGCTCGTCATCTGACGCCCGTCACTCTGGAGCTGGGGGGCAAGAGCCCCGCCATCGTGGAGCGCAGCGCGGACCTCGGCGTGACGGCCAACCGCATCGCTTGGGGCAAATTCGTGAACGCGGGTCAGACTTGCGTGGCGCCCGACTACGTGCTGGTGGAACGTCCCGTGGAGGAGGCGCTGCTCGCCCAGCTCATCCGCGCCATTCGCCAGTTCTACGGCGACGACCCTCGACAGAGCCCGGACTACGGTCGGATCGTCAACGAGCGCCACCACCAGCGGCTGGTCCGGCTGCTGGAAGGCTGCAGCGTGATGCACGGCGGGGAGCACGATCCGGCATCCCGGTACATTGCACCCACGCTGCTGCGCGGGATGCGTCCGGACTCAGCGGTGATGACCGAGGAGATCTTCGGACCCCTGCTCCCGGTGTTGCCGGTCGACTCGATCGGCGACGCGCTCTCGTTCGTCAACGCGCGCCCCAGGCCGCTGGCGCTGTACGTCTTCACCCGGGATCGGGCCGTGGCCGAGCGGGTGCTCGGCGCTACCAGCTCGGGAGGCGCGTGCGTGAACGACGCCGTGGTGCATCTGGGCGTACACGATCTCCCCTTCGGCGGGGTTGGCGAAAGCGGATTCGGCGCCTACCACGGGCGGCACGGCTTCGAGACCTTCAGCCACCGAAAAGGCATCTTGGACAAGTCGTTCCAGCTCGACCTGGATCTGCGCTACCCGCCCTACGACGAGCAGAAGGTCAAGTGGCTGACCCGGCTCTTGTGAGGGACGCGGAGCGGGCGCTTCGCTCGGTGTCCCCCCCTACATCATCTCGGGCTCACGCGGACCGCAGTCGGTACAGTCCGTGCCGTACGGACAGAGATCGAAGTCCGAGTTCGGCCCGCCGTCGTCGCAGTCTTCGTCTCCGGCGAACTCGCACGTGTCCGTGCACAGGAGCTCGCCGCCACCACTGTCCGGCACGCTCGTCCCGCTGTCCGTCCGGGTGCTGCTGTCGACCTCTCCCCCGCTGTCGGTGGTGCCGGCGTCGGCGGGCGGGGCGGGCGTGATGGTGCAGGTCCAGGCGCCGTCGAAGTTGCCGGTGACCGTGGTTCCGGACCCACTCCAGGTTCCGGAAACCGAGCTGCCGTCCGAGCCGACGGCAGTGCCGGTGCCGTCGCAGTTCAGCGTCGCCGAGCCGCTCTGCCCCTGAAACAGACAGGCCTGGCCCACGATGCTCACTGGCCCGGACTGCTCCCCGATGGGCGTCTGGCACACCGCGGTTCCGGAGCACGAAATGCCACAGATGCTGCTCCCGGTCGTGCGAGTTCCTCCGCTGCCGCCGCCGCCGCAAGCGAAGGCGGCCGCCATTCCCAGGACACAGCTCAATAGGATACCGGTGCGCAGAATCTTCATATACGGGCCTCCAGAGGACGACAGCCTAGATCCATCGGAACTCGAATTCAAACGCCCTTCCGCGTGGGGCACCGGGCAACAACAGACCGAACCGCCGACACGGCGTCCGGCGCTGTGCGTGGCTGTGCGAATTGCGACCACACCTCGCACCTCCATTTCGCGCCACGCTGCAATGACGGATGGCGGGTCGGAATTGGCACCAGAAATGCCAATTGCCGGCTCAACCCAACAGCTATACTCGCCGTCTGAATCCTCCCGAGTCTGGTTGGGAGGCACATGGCGAGTGGAGGATGCTGATGCTGAGACGGATGGGAACGTGGGCGCTGACGATGGCTTTGACCTGCTCGCTCGCTGCCGCGCTGGTCGCCTGCGGCGGCGGAGACGACGATGATGATGATGACGACGACGGTGCTCCCAGCGGGAGCGAGCCGAGCGGACCCGGGTTCGACGTCGAGGTCGATCCCGTTTCCGAGGGAGACTGGTACCGCCCGGAGGTCAGCACCACCTGGCAGTGGCAGATCATGGTGCAGGACGGAGAGACGTTGAACACGTCCTACGACGTGGACGTGTACGACATCGATCTGTTCGACAACGATGCCGCCACGATCGAGGCCATCCAGGCCGCAGGGCATCAGGTGGTCTGCTACTTCTCCGCCGGATCTTCCGAAGACTGGCGCGAGGATTTCGACCAGTTCGCGGACGCGGACATCGGAGACCAACTCGACGAATGGGAGGGCGAGAACTGGCTCGACGTCACCTCGGAGAACGTCCTGAGCATCATGCTCACCCGGCTGGATCTGGCCGTGACCAAGGGCTGTGACGGGGTCGAGCCGGACAACATGGATGGCTTCGCCAACGACACGGGGTTCGCCCTCACCGGCGCCCACCAACTCGGATACAACCGGCGGATTGCCAACGAGGCGCACGACCGAGGACTGATGGTCCTGCTCAAGAACGACGGCGACCAAGCCGGGGACCTCGTCGAGTACTACGACGGCAGCCTGAACGAGGAGTGCCACGCCTACGAAGAGTGCGGCCAACTCGCGCCGTTCACCGCCGCTGGCAAGCCGATCTTCAACGCCGAGTACGCCGACAGCGAATCCGAAGCCGAGAGCCTCGCCGCCGACATCTGCCAGGACGCTCTAGCCATCGACACACGCACCCTCGTCCTACCCTGGGACCTGGACGATTCGTTCCGGTTCTCGTGTGATTGATCAGCGCCCGAGCAAAGCTCGGGCGCTTCCAAACCCACCGCCGTCCCCAACGGCTGCTGCAGCCCGCGCCCGAGCGAAGCTCGGGCGCTTCCATACCCACTGCCGTTCTCAACGGCTGCTTCAGAACCACACGCGTCCCACGCCTGCTGCAGAACGACACGCGTTCCACGGCTGTTGCAGAACGATTCGCGTTCCACGGCTGCTGCAGAACCACACGCGCCACCGCGCGCTTCCGCGCCTAACCCAAGCTCCCTCCCCTCCCCCCAGCCCCTGCGGGGCTTCAGGGGCCCCGCAGGGGCTGGGGGGCGCGTGCTCGTTCTGAAGCAGGACAGGAAGGCGCTGGCAAAGCTTCGGTGAGGGCTGCGAGCAGAAGCGTGGGGCGGGTCTGAGCGGGTCGCCCTGTGACTCGCAATGGGGCGCGTCCCGGGGTGGGGACGGCGTCGAGACGGAAAGGGTCTATCGAAGCCACCGAGCTTCTGCTCGGCGGCTCAAGCTGGTTCCGTGAGACGCGCGCTCTGCGCGCGTCTCACGGAACCAGCTTGTAACCATACCCGTACACCGTGAGGATGTGCTCGGGCTGCTCGGGATGCTTCTCGAGCTTCTTGCGCAACTTGACGATGAAATTGTCGATGGTGCGGTTGGTGGGGCTGGCGTCGATACCCCAGATCTTGTTGAGGATCTCCTCGCGGCTGACGGGCTGCCCGGCGCGTTCGTACAGGAGCCTCAGGAGCTCGACCTCGTAGAAGCTCACCTGCACGGGCTTGCTCTTGCCCCGCTGCAGGGTGTGCGAGGTCACGTTCACCGTCACCTGGCCCACCGTGAAGACCAGCGCATCGGACGGACGACTGGCGCGACGGAACAGCGCCTTGATCCGCGCAGCGAGCTCCCCGACGCTGAACGGCTTGGTCACGTAGTCGTCGGCGCCGACCTCCAGCCCGCGGATCTTGTCCGCTTCCTGGCTGCGAGCCGTGAGCATGATGATGGGGAGGAACGCATCGACTCGGCGCAGATCTTCACAGACCTGGTAGCCGTTGACGTCCGGCAGCATCAGATCCAGCAGCACGGCGTTCGGCCGCTCCTGCCGCGCCAACGCCACTCCCTCGCGCCCCGTACCGGCGGTGAAGACACTGTAGCCCTCGAACTCCAGGGCGTCCTTCAGCCCCAGAGCGATGTGCGGCTCGTCCTCGATGATCAGGATGGTCTTCTTCGCCTCCATCCGAGCCCCATCGTAGTCCGACTCCGCCCGGCCACCAAGACACCAAGGGCGGCACCGGAGATCCGGGCCGCCCTCGATGACCTTCTTGCGAGGCTCGAACCGAGACTCAGTCGGTCCGGTACGCCACACCCTGGCAGGCCACGAAGACCGTGGAGTTCGGCCAGGGCAGCGGCTGCTCCGCGTTGGGCGGGCTGACGAACCGGAGCAGGCGGCGCTGGGACGCATCGCAGCCGGCCACGAACTCCGGATTGCCGATGCAATCGCAGGTCTCGTCTCCGGTCGAATAGCACTCGGGCGTGCAGTTGACGTTGCCGTCCTGGTTCCGGTCGCTCATGGCGTCGATGTAGCAGTAGCCGGTGGCCGTCTCGATGCCGGCCGCCCCGACGTTCAGGCACTCCTGGTAGGCTAGATCGTTGACGTTCTCGCCTGCCGGCGTGAGCTGGCACAGGGAGAAGATGCTGCACGGGGTGGCCTCGCCGCCACACATGTCGAGAGCCCGCATCTTGGCCAGAATGGCGTCCCGCACCTCGCGCTCCACCGCAGAACGTCCCGGTAGCCCGTCGCTGCAAGGCGCCGGCCTCGGCTGTCGCGTGACCTCGACCACCTGGCAGAGCACCAAGCCGTTGGAATCCGTGGCCAACTCGCGCGGCAAGCAGGTGCCCTTCAGAGCGTCCTTCAACCGGTCGATGATGGCGGCGACGGCCGGGTTGTAGCCGCAGTCGGGTGCAGCCGGGTCGCAGCCGCTCGGGTTCTTCGGACAGATGGAGGCCACGATCGAGTTGGCGCCGTAGTCACGGAGCACCCTGAGGAATCGCGTGCCCGGGTAGGCCTTGGCGTATTCC
This sequence comes from uncultured Polyangiaceae bacterium, assembly GCA_964610275.1. Lineage (GTDB taxonomy): Bacteria > Myxococcota_A > Polyangia > Polyangiales > Polyangiaceae > JAFGBI01. The sequence goes on from CAZSVU010000016.1 coordinate 42,898, forward strand.
TGCGTGGTGTCGTTGCACAGCGGTCGGTCGAACACCTCGTTGCTGACCTTGCAGTCGCACCCCTGGCCCGGCTCTGCGTTCGCGCAGTCGCGATTCGTGGCCAGGGGGAAGATGCAGGCGTACTGCAGGTCCGAGTTGGCATCGATGCGGTACTCGTGGCCGTTGATCACGTTGCCTCCAGGCCCCGGCACGGGCGGACTGATCGCGACTCCGGTCCGCGGATTGATGCCCTCGCGCGGCGCGACCGATTCGATCATGAACGGATCGGCCGGCGGAATCGGAGGACTCGCATCCGGTTGACCCAGAATCTGATCCCAGATCCCCCGCACGGCGATCTCGTCGGCGCGGAGGTAGCGCATGGTGGACGCGTTCGCGTCCAGCGAATCGTCGGTGGCGATGTCCTGCCACGGCACACCCACGATGCCCGCCAGGAAGATCAGCGAGCTGTCCAGTCGCGGCACCAGATCCGGGTAGAACTGTTCGTTCTCCGAGAACAGCGGGTTCACGGCGGGCTCGCCCGCGCGCGTGCTGATCTCGTGGGACGTGAGCGCCGTCACGTACCGGGAGGTGGGATGCAGGAAGTTCAGACCGAACCGCTTCTTCTGGTTATAGCAGCGGAGGTTGAGGCGGTCCTGCGTCGAGTCCACGTCACCGTGGAACAGGCCGGCGATGCAGTTGGCGTCGCTCTGGGGACTGGCGCATCCGTCCGGCCAATTCGCCTGAATGCAGCTCAGGCAACAGGGGTCGTTCGGGTCGATGTCGCACTGGGACGTGGCCCGCGGCATGGCGCCCTCGTCCGTATTGCCCACCAGGTATCCAATGCCGTGGTCGATGACCGAGCAGTCGTTCTCGTCGCTCAGCATGATGATCGCCACCAGCGAGTCCGGGCGGAGGAACTGCGCGCGCTGCGCCAACAGGACGTCGTCCAGTCCCACGCCCACGGATTCCCTGCGGGCTTCGTCGTACAGCACATCCATGGGCGGATCCGGATCCACCAGGAAGCGGTACCAGGCTTCCAGTGACGCCTCGTAGCCGCAGCCACTTTCACCCGCCCCGGTGACGAGGTTCTGGAAGTTGTCGACCATCGCCTGCCGGTCAGCCTCGCCCGGAAAGGGCGCGGCATTGCGGGCCGTGCCGTCCGGATCCCAGGAGAGGAACCCCATGTTGTTCCAGGTGGTGGGCGGCGTGTCGAAGGTCGGGCCCTGGCGCGCGACCAGTCGACCCCGGTCGTTCTGGGTCTCGTTCCAGTATTGGGTGCCATGCTCGGGCGTGCACAGCGTGCCACCATTGCCACCCAGGCTGGAGGTAATGACTCCGATGTGGATGTCCCGGACCGCGTTGAACTCGGGCTCGCTCTCTTCGGGGCACCCGCCCTGGCTGGTGTCCTGCACGACGAACGGAGGATCCGTGTCCGGCGTAACACAGACTGGGTCGATCAAGCGATTGAGCAACTGCGGAATCGCGTTTCGCAGAATCTCCTGCTTGTCCGCCATGGAGATCGAATTGTCGATCATGAACAAGAGATCGATCTTGTCGACCACGGAGACCGTGATGCGGTCGACGAAGATGTTCGTCGTGTTCGGAGTGACCGGCGACACCGGTCGATCGAGACAACCGGTGGCGAGAGCGCCAAACCCGACCGCGGTGAGCAGCCCAGCAGCACCGGCGCGCAGCGCATGCGCGGCCAGACTTCGGGACTTGGTCGAATGCTTCTTCATGTTCCGAGCTCCTTGATAGCCGGTGCCTTCCCACAGGCCGGATTGCCCGGTCCGGGGAGGAGCAGCTGGACAGACGGCCCTGCCTCGAACCGCTCCCACCTGCCGACGCTTTGATCGACGGCAGGAGCGTAAGTGTCCGGGTCCATTGTTGTCAATCGCACCGAGACCCTGGCGCGGTAAAACCGCTGAAGGTCTCCATCAGGACAAAAATGGCAGGTCATGGCCCAGTGGGATGCAACGCAAGCCGCGTGCCCGCCCAGGCCCCGCGTGAAACGGCAGTCTCGTGGAAGATCCCGTCAACTGGGTTGGCGCTCGGGGTGGCCAAACGCCAACTGCTCTAGCTCTTCGCGCCTGCCGGATCCGGTACCTCGGCCGAGGAGTCGGGGGTGCGGTCCTGAGCCTGAGCGGGGTCGGCAGGGCCAAAGTGGGCCCGCAACGCCTCGAGCTGACGGCGGGTGACACCAGCCACACCCAGGATCGCTTCGTCGGTGGCTCGCTGGATCTTCGCGACCGAGCCGAGCTCGCTCAGCAGAGCCGTGCGCGTCTTCTTGCCGATCCCCGGAACCTGGTCGAGCTCCGAACGGAGCGTGCGCCGACGGCCCACCTGCTTTCGCCCGCGATTGGCAAAGCGGTGCGCTTCGTCGCGAAGCTTGGCGAGCAAGCACAGCTCCGGGCTGTTCGGACGCAACGAGATCGGGTTCTTCTGCCCGGGCAGGTACACGCGATCGACCAGCTTTTCTCCGAGTGGGGTCTCACGCTCCTTGGCCAGGCCGATGACGCACAGATTGTGCAGTCCGAGATCCGACGCGGCCGTCAGCGCCACGCCGAGCTGACCACGACCCCCGTCCACCACGAACACGTCCGGGAGCTGCCACTCCCCGTCCCCCTCCCCGTCTCGTGCCTTCTGGCCGCGCCGAAACCGGCGCGCCAGCACTTCGTACATCGCCGCATAGTCGTCCCCGCCCTTGCCCGTGCTCACCTTGTACGTCCGGTACCGGTGCTTGTCCGGAACGCCCTCGGTGAGCGCCACCACGGCGCCGACCACGTCCGTGCCGCCGTGGTGCGAGATGTCGCAACACTCCATGCGACGCGGTAGAGCGGGCAAGCGCAGTCGCTCTTGCACCCGGGCGAGCCGTTCGTCCAGGTCCTCGGCCGCGCGACGCTTCTCGTCAAACGCGTGGCGTGCGTTGTCTTCGGCCAACGCACGCAACTTGGCGAGCTGGCCACGTCGCGGGGCGAGCAGCCGGCAGCGACGCACACTCGTGCCCTTGGCCTGCCCGAGCTCGGTACGTCGGTCGCTGAGCCACGCTGCCACCCCGTCCGATACCTCGGGCAGGAGCGGCACGACGACCTCGTCGGGCACGAACGCGGCGCCAGCGCCGCCTTCGGCGTAGTGCTGGCGAAGGAAGGCGGCCACCACCTCGTCGTCACCAGCCTCGGCCTTGCTCGCCGAGAAGCTCCCCGTGTCCACCACCCGCCCGGCGCGCACGTAGAGCACGCTGAGCTCCACCAGCTCACCCTCCCGGTACAGGCCGAGGATGTCTTGGTCCTTGTCGCTCACGGCGACCACGCGCTGCTGCTCGCGCAGACTCGCCACGGCACGCAACTGATCGCGGTAGCGCGCCGCCAGCTCGTACTCGAAGCCATCGGCCGCGGCGGCCATGCGTCCCTCGAGCTCGCGGGTGAGCTCGTCGTGCCGGCCCTCCAGGAACAGGCACACCGCGCGCACCTGGGCGGCGTACTCCTCGTGGTTGATCTCGAACACGCAGGGAGCGGCGCAGCGTCGGATCTGGTACTGCAGGCACGGGCGCTTGCGGCTGGTGAGCTCCCGGTCCGAGCAGGTGCGCAGCTGGAAGTGCTTCTCGATCAGATGCAGCGTGCGACGGGCGGCCGTGGCGGAGTGGTACGGACCGAAGTACCGAGCGCCGTCCGCCGTGGGGCGACGCACGAGCTCGAGCCGGGGCCACTGGTGGCTCAGGCTCAGGCGCAGCGTCAGATACTCCTTGTCGTCGCGAAGCTTGACGTTGAAGCGCGGACGATTCTCCTTGATGAGATTGTTCTCGAGGATGGCGGCCTCTTTCTCCGTGGCCGTGACCACGGTCTCGAGGTCGCCCACCAGACGCAACAGGTGCGGAATGAACGCCCGGGTGTCGCTCGTTCCGGCCTGGAAGTAACTCCGCACCCGCGCGCGCAGGCTCTTGGCCTTCCCCACGTAGAGCACCCGGGACTTGCGGTCGCGAAACAGGTAGCAGCCCGGCCGCGCGGGCAGCGACTCGAGCTTCTGCGTGACGATATCCGGGAGCATGGGTGCCTAGATCAGCGAGCGCGATCCTCGAACGGTCTTGCGAGCCCCCAGCAGGGTGAGGGCTCGCAAGACCTCAGAGGGCCGCAATTGTGCTCGAACCAGATTGCTCATGCTTGTCCGGGGTCTTTCCAAGACCCCGCCCCGCAAGCGGGGCCCCACCCCAAACGGGGTGCGCTCGGCCCAAGTACAACCAGTGATCGACATCTGCGCTCCGCGATTTGGTGACCCGACGAACTTGACGGAAGCAACCGGGGTTTTCAAGATGCCTCGCTCAGGAGTCAAGCATGTCCCCACTCGCCGCCCTGCGCAGCTTGGTCGGGAACCGGGAGGTTCTGGTGCTGGTCGTGAGCATCGTCGCCGGTTCCCTGATCGGAGTGCTGCTGGTGCCCCGCGCGCCCACGCCGAGCGACGAGCAGCCCCCCGCACCGACCGTCCTGCTCTTGGGACGACCGCTCGCGCTGGACGACCAAGCGCCCAAGCGCGCTCTGGCTCGCGTTCGCCGCTACGCGTCCGGCAGTCTCAGCGTCCAGCTCCCGGGCGGCCAGAGCAAGAGCTTCAGGCTCGGCCGGCTGGGCGCTGCAATCGACAAGATCCGGCTGGCCCAGCTGGTGCGCGACGCCCGTGACGCCACCAGCCCGCTGCGGCAGCTCTGGCAACGCGCCGAGCGTCCAGGGCCCCTCGAGCTGCCCGTGCCGCTGGTGCTCGACGTCGAGCGCACGTTGCCCGAGCTGTTGCGGCTCAAGGATGACTTGGATCGCCTGCCGGCAGACGCACGTCTGGACCTGGAGCGCCGCCAGCTGGTGCCCGAGGTCCAGGGTCGCCTGCTGGACGTGGACGCCACCTTCGCCTCGATGGGGCGAGCGCTGAGCCGCGGAGACACGCGCATCGAGGCCGTGTTCGAAGCGCGTCGGCCCAAACGCATCGCGGCCGAGCTCGGCAACGTCAAGTTCGACGCGGTGCTGGGCTTCTTCGACACCCCGTACTCCCGAGCCACGCGGTACCAGGCCCGCACGTACAACCTCCGACAGGCAGCGTCCAAGCTGGACGGCACGGTGCTGCTTCCCGGCGAGGTCTTCGACTTCAACGAGGTCGTCGGTCCGCGCGACGAGGCGAACGGCTACAAGGTGGCACCGGTAATCGCCGAAGGGGAGCTGGTCGACGGAATCGGTGGTGGCACCTGCCAGATCTCCGGAACCCTACATGGCGCGGCCTTCTTCGCCGGACTCGAAATCGTAGAACGGTATCCGCACACTCGACCGAGCGGCTACATCAAGATGGGACTCGACGCGACGGTCGTGTACCCGACGATCAACTTCCGGTTCAAAAACAGCTTCGACTTCCCGGTCGTGGTGCACGAGACGGTGAAGGACGGGCGCGTCCGCGCCGAGATCCTCGGGCCGAAACGTGAGCTCACCGTGACGTACTTGCGTCGGATTGATTCCGCCATTCCGTATGACGAGGTCGAGCGACCGGATCGGACGTTGCCCGCCGGCAAGCGCGTGCTCTCGCAGCGCGGAGTCGCTGGCTTCAAGCTTCACCGCTATCGGATCATCCGCCAGGGTAGCCATGCGGTACGTGAGCGCTGGAATGAAGTCTACCCGCCGACCACGCAGATCATTCGCGCGGGCACGGGAGAGCAGGTGGAGCGGGGCCGGACGCCCCGGGACGACGCCGCTCCCGAGTACGTCGCCGACGAGCTGCTGGTCATGACGCAAGCCCCCCAGGACGGGTCGACCGATGCTGCGAACCCGGCGGGCGTCATGCAGGAGTGGCGAGAGCCCGGCAAGACCGGGGAGCGTGGTTGGACCGAGCAGGCGGGGATGCCGGTCTGGCAGGCAGCCGCCACCGAGTCGGAGTAGCCACAGGTCGAGGACCCGGGCGCCCGCTCGCGGCGAAAGCGAAGACGTCGCCCGGGGACTGTGGCACACTCGTTCGGGTGTGGCGCATCGAGGGCCGTCTGTTCTTGGGAGACTATCGCTCCGGCGAGCAGGCGCTCGCTGGACAGAGGCGCCCGGTCGACGACGGCAGGGAGCTCAGGCCATTCGCCGGCGTGGTCTCGCTCTGTCCCATGCCGTTGCTTTCGGATGAAACGATCGAAGGTCCGGCGGAGGCCGAAACCGAATGGCTGCAGGTCGCGATCATGGACGGCGGCAGTGGCGAGGGTGAGCTCGAGGCGGCCCTCGGTGTCATCAGACCGTTCGTCAACCGACGCTTGGAGCACGGCAACGTGCTGGTTCACTGCGCGGCTGGCATGAGTCGAAGCGTGGCGGTGATGGCAGCGCTGCTCTGCGATCAGGGAGAAACGGTCGCCGATGCCCTCCAGCGCATCTCCCTCTCCAAGGCCCGGGCCCTGCATCCGTTCGCCGGGGATCCGGACGATCTGGTGGCACCGGCCTGGGAGTTTGTCGCCTGCCTGAATCGCCTCTACAGCGACTTTGATGCCGGACGAGCGTCTGAGTGAATCCGCACTTGACGAACGGCCGGTAGGTGCGCGACAAGGCCCCACCTGGCCGTGGGACGGGCCGAACGGCCCAGCCCACCCGGAACCCAGACCTTGGTCCCGGGCTTGACGCGGCACCTCATCAGCGGTTAGTCCAACCTATCTAGAGTCGGCTGGCCGGTCCAGTAAGTGACAGTGACCATGATGGAAGACACCCCTTCGACCAACGCTGAAACCCAAGAGAACACCACTGCACCTCGTGCCGTGGACTGGCAGAACCCCCGCGTCGCAGCGATCTTGTCGGCCGCTGCCACTTGCTTCGCGCGAAAGGGCTTTAGTGCCACCACCCTAGCGGAGATCGGCAAGGAGCTCGGTCTGCGCAAGAGCATCGTGCACTACTACTTCGCGAGCAAGGCAGCGCTGATCCACGAGGTTCAGAGCTTCACGTACCACAAGTTCCTGGACCGACTGCGCGACGCCCTCCAGCCCGGAGCAGAAGGCGCGGCCGCCGGTGGCCTCGCAGCGCTGAACGCGCTCTGGGACGCTATTCAGGGCGACAAGACCGGAACCGGTCTGAGCATCGAGGTCTGGAGCGCTGCGCGACGCGACGAGGAGATCAAGCGTCGGGCATCTGCGCTGCAGCGCGATGCCCGCAAGCTCGTCGCCGAGAAGCTGCCCGAGGTGCTCGGCAGCGCTTCGGTGGCCGCGGCAAAGCAGGAGACGTTGGCGACCCTGATCCTCGCCACCGTCAACGGCCTGGCGGTCACCGAGTACCTCGAAGGCGAGGACATCAACGTCAAGGACGCCTACGACCTGTTCCTGCAGTGCCTGCGCGCCGGCGCCGACCAGGCGCCCGGTGCAGGCTGAGCGCACTGGAGTTTGAAATCCGGCGGAAGCCGATGCATGGTCGCGGTCGGCCAACGACCGTGAACCCTTGGTGTGCATGCTTCTGCCGGGTGCGTCTTCGCACGCGAGCGCGGTGGGCCGTGTTGGCGGTCGTCGGGCTCGCGCCGATCGCTGCCTTCGCGCGCACGCCGGCACGTGCCACCCGCGGTCAGGTTTCGGCCCGCGCGCGCTGTGACGATCGCTACCCGGCACCTGCACTGGACGACTTGCTCGCACCGGTGGTGCCACCGACGCCAACGAGCTGGATCGCTCAGGCCATCGAGCTGCGCTCCCACTTTCGTCTCGTGCCCCCCGCCGGTCTGAGCCTGCTGGAGCGCTACGAGCACCCGGCGCTGCGGCGGAAGCCGTGGCACAGCTACTACCTCGGTCGCTACGGAGCGCAGAGTTGGTCGGCTGGCACCGCACTCGCCTGGTTCGAAGGGCGCTCACTCACGACGTCGTTCGAGCAGAGCGGAGAACCCGGCGACTCGTCACCGGCGCTCGCCCTCGGGCCGCTTCCCGCTGAGCTCACGGTCAGCGAGGTCCCCCCCCCACTCCCGCTCTGGACGCGCGCGGAGGCTTCGACGCTCGAACCGCCGTGGACGGGCCTCGACCAAACTGCCGATTGCCCAATCTGGCGAACCCCGAAGCCCGTCACCATCCTGCGCCTGAATGGCGAGCGCGACCGGTTCGAGCTCCTCGACTGCCGTGGGGCGGTGGCCCCGGACGCGATCGATCGGCTGAGCGTCATGGCTCGCCCACCCGGTGTG
>CAZSVU010000017.1:0-50754 GCA_964610275.1 uncultured Polyangiaceae bacterium
GAGGCACGCGCCCTGGCCCGGGGAGGAGCGTCGTGAGACCGCGCCGCCCCGTCGACCCGTACTGGATGATGGCACCCACGACGGTGCTGCTCTTCCTGTTCTTCTTCTACCCTCTCGCCTTTGCCGGCTATCAGAGCTTGTTCGAGTGGGACCTCTTGACCGAGCCCCGTTACATTGGGCTCGGGCACTATCGCTACCTCATCGACTCGGGCGAACTCGGGCACGCCTTGCTCACCACCCTCACCTTCAGCGTGGTGGTCGTGGTGGGGGCCATGTCCACCGGGCTCATGCTGGCGCTGGCGCTCAACCGTGGCGGTTGGTTCTTCTCCTTCGTGCGCAGCGCCGTGTTCAGCGCCTATGTGGTCTCTTGGGTGAGCGTCGCGCTGCTCTGGCTATGGGTGCTGGACGCCGAAGGCGGTGCGTTCACGGCCCTGGTTCGAGGCGTGGGCCTGACCTCACTCGACTGGCTCGGGGACCCCAACGTCGCGCTCTACACCGTCGCCGCCGTCACCATCTGGAAGATCGCGGGCTACTCCATGGTGCTGTTCATTGCGGGAATGCAGGACATTCCGCCCGCCCTCTACGAGGCGGCGTCGCTCGACGGTGCCGGCCGTTGGCATCGATTCGTGGACGTCACCTGGCCGCTGCTGCGTCCCACGACGGCCTTCGTGGGGACGACCAGCCTGATCTTGACCTTTCAGGTCTTCGACGTGGTGCGGGTGATGACTCAGGGCGGACCCGTCCACGCCACGACCGTGCTGGTGTATGCCATCTACGAGCAGATCTTCCTCAATCTCAGAGTCGGTCGGGCCAGCGCCGAGGTTTGTGTGTTCTTCACGCTGCTCCTGGGCCTGACCGCGCTGCAACTCTGGGCCTGGCGCAGAAAGGGGGCGGCATGAGCTTCGCGCGTGGCGCGCCCCGTCCGGTTCCGCGAGACGGGATAGTTGGCCAACTGGGCAGGATCGCGCCCTATGCGGCCTACGGCGCGATCGCTCTGCTGTGGCTGCTGCCCTACGCATGGATGGTCGCGACCAGTTTCAAGACCCTACCCGAGATCGTGGCGGCGCCCACTGCCCCGCTCCCGTCCGGGCTCAACCTGGACGCCTACGATGCAGTGTTCCAGGCCATGCCGCTGGGGCGCTACTACTGGAACACCACGGTGATGGCGGTCGGCATCGCCTTGGTCCAGCTGCTGGTGGCACTCCCAGCTGGATATGCGTTGGCCAAGCTCCACTTCAGCGGGCGGGGTGTGGCCTTTGCGCTCGTGATCGCCACCCTACTGATCCCGGCCCAAGTGCGCTTTGTTCCTGTGTTCGTGCTGCTGGCCGACGTCGGGTTGGCCAACACCATGACGGCGCTGATCCTACCGTTCGGGGTGAGCGCGTTCGGGACGTTCCTGATCCGGCAAGCGCTCCTGAGCGTTCCGGACTCGCTAATCGAAGCGGCGCGCATGGATGGCGCGTCGGAACTGCGAATCATCTACGGTCTGTTGCCCCCGATCCTCCTGCCGACCCTGGCGTCGTTCTTCCTCTTCACCTTCGTCTACCACTGGAACGACTACTTCTGGCCGCTGGTCATGACCACGGACGATGCGGTGCGGACCCTCCCGCTGGGAATCGCGCTCTTGCGCGAGCAGGGCACGGGCGTGCGCTGGCACATCGTCATGGCGGGCAACGTGCTGCTCAGCCTTCCGGCGCTGTTGGTGTTTGCGGTGACGCAGAAGTACTTGTTGCGGGCGGTGGCATCGCGGGCTGGCTGAGGTCGGCGCTGGCCGGGCCGGGGTGGAGCCCGCAACGCTGCACGAAGCGCTGCATGGCCTCATGGCGCGGGGGACTGGCGCCATGCTCCTGGAGGTAGTGCTCGTACGCCACCCGGGCCTGGTCCAGTTCCCCGCGCGCGCAGCCCACGACCATGCGCAGACGCCACGCTTCCCGACGCAGTCGTTCGCCTGGGATCTCGCGGTCCACTGCTTGGTCCAGTTGCCGTGCGGCCTCCTCCCACAGTCCGCGCGCGAAGAAGTTCCGACCCAGCAAGTAGTTGGCGGTTCCGTTCGTGGGTTCCAGGGCCGACCAGCGTCCCAGTCGCGCGGCGGCCACCCCCCAGTCCGTGCCCCACCTGGGGTCCCCCACCAGCAGGGCCACGGCAGCGTCGAGCGCTGGCCCGCTCCGTACGGACGCTTTCAGCTCCAGCAGCCGCAAGTGGTCCGAGTCGACGGTGACCTGGGCGACTTGTCGGTACTCCTGCCGTGCGCGCTGAGGCTGACCCGCCAGGAGCTCCAGGTCCGCTTCTTCCTCTCGCGCACGAGCTCGCTCGACTCGGGGCACGCGGTCGTCGCGCGACACTTCTGCAAACAGACGTCGCGCGAGGCTTTCGTCGCCCGCGCGCCGGGCGCAGGTGCCCAGGCCGAGTCGCGCCCCGGTGTGGAGCGGGTCCAGTCGCAGCAACTGCTCATACGCATCGCGCGCGCCAGAAGGGTCGTTCGCGGCCAGGCGGGAGAGCGCTTCACCGTACAAACGGTCCACCACGCGCGGACACCGACGACCGAAGATTGCCGGCCGATCAAAGCGCGCGGCCGCCGCATAGACTGCTTCCTCGGCCACCGTGGCCTGGGCGAGTGAGGCGTGCCAGTCCTGCTCCAGATCGCCGAGGCCGCTGCGACCGGTGATGTCTTCCAACCTTTCCCCGGAGTACCAGCGCCGCAGCGTTGGAGCGCCATATTGCTGGTGCAGCCAGCTGACGAACGCGCCGGCAACGACATACGCCTTGGACGAGTTCTCGCCTAGGAAGCTAAGGCGAAACACGCTGTCGAGCGGAGGCAGCAAGCCGAGGTCGAGCATGGTGCGCGCCCACTGCTGCAGGTCGAGGTCGGCGTCGTCCTCCGGTGCCGCCGCCATGGCAAAGCCCTCGATGCGGCCGGGATCCGGCACCCAGCCGCCGAGGGGTCCAGCCACTCGGAACGGGCCGACGCCGAACTCGGCCGCCACCACGTGCGCCAACTCGTGGCGCAGCACCGGGTGCGGGTAGCCGGCTTGCTGCAGGTACACCTCGTGCCGCCACGGCTTGGCGACGTGAGTGTTGGCGGCCCCTACCAGATAGCCCTTTTCGTCGGCTGACTCGAACAAATACACCGTGCACGGTGGCGGCCCGCCCAATTCGAAGAACGCGCTGAGCTGGCGGAGGTGGCCGTCGCACTCCTTGCCCAGCAGCTGCGCCTCCCGCTGCGGAATGCTGCGAGCGTACACGACGTAGCAGAGCCCGTAGCTGAGCTCCCGACCCAGAGCCTGGCGCAGCGATGCGGTCGTTCGTTGGTGGCCCAGGGACGGCGCCTTGAGTACGAGCACGACGCTGCCCAGCGCGGCCAGACCGCCCAGCAACACGATGCCCGGGTGGCGGGCGCGACCGAGCTCGAGGTGGCCACCTTCACGGCGCAGCAGCAGGGCGCTGCCCACGGCGGTGGCGAACAGGGTCAGCACGGACCCGAGGCGATAGGTGGCCAGGCCCCCGATCCGCTCCACCACCGTGTCGTAGAGGGGCCCGGCAAAGAGCCCGAAGAACGGGTCGAAGGCGTAGACCATCGGGCTCTGATAGAAACGCCAGAGGCTGATCGCGATGCCGCCGAGCGGCCCTGCCAGAGCCAGCAGGACCGCGCTGGTGCGCTGCCGACGGCGGAGCTCGGTAGCGACGACGCCAGCCACCGCTCCCCAGGCGCCCCCCATGACCGCCCCGAAACCCCCGCCGAGCAGGAACAGGAGACTGTCCCCGATGGGATCACAGAAGCCGATGCGAAGGCCGTGCAAAAGAGCGATGCAGAAACCCAGCAAAGCGAGGATCACACCGCGTCGAACGCCCAGCGACAGTGCGGCAAATGGGGTCGAGCGGAGGCGGGTCACCTCGAGCGCCACTGCCGTGGCAACCACCGACGGAAGCACCAGACCGGCAGCGAGTGCCGACTCGTAGCCAGGGCCGGCGAACAGCGGCAGAAACCCGACGACCGTCAGGATCGCCGCCGCCAGCACGGCAGATCCGAGCCCTCGCGGTAACCGCCGAATCCGTGAGCGCCAACGTTCGACTGCCATGGCAACGCGCGGTCGAGGCGGCGATTCCCTGCGCTGCTAGGGTCTCGCCTCCCCCGGCGGGGCGACCGCCGACCCGGTATGGGCTGGCGAATCCGGAGGTTCCGAGAGCACCAGGGGCAGGATCTCTTCGACCCGGCGTACCAGGTGCACCCGAATGTCCTCGCGGATTTCCGTGGGGACCTCGTCCAAGTCGTTTGCGTTTCGCTCGGGGAGCACCAAGTCGCGGATCCCGGCGCGATGAGCGGCCAGAACCTTCGCCTTGACTCCGTTGATGGGCAGGATGTTTCCGCGCAGAGTGATCTCGCCTGCGACTGCGACGTCGGCTCGGGCGGGCACGCCCAGGAGGAGCGTCACCACGGCGACGTACATCGCCACCCCGGCACCGGCGGCGTCCAGGCTGATGCCGGCTCGAGGGACGTGCAGGTGGAGATCGATGTTCTTCAACCACTCCGGGTCCAGGTGAAGCTGCTCGGCGCGCGAGCGAACGAACGAAACCGCGGTAGTCGCGGCCTCGCGCATGACGTTCCTGAGATTGCCGGTCAGCCGGATCTCGCCCTTGCCCGGCATCCGAGTCGCTTCGATAATCAGGAGATCCCCTCCACTGGGAGTCAGGGCGAGCCCGGTTGCCACACCGGGAGCTGCCCGGCGCTCGGCCAACTCGGGCTGGAAGCGGCGGATCCCCAGGACCTCTTCGACCCAGTCGCTCCCCACCCGAACGCTCTGCACCGGTTTGCCTTCGGCCAAACGCACGGTGGCGTCGCGACAGATGGCAGCGATGCACCTCTCCAGGTTTCGGACTCCGGCTTCGGAGGTATAGAAGTCAATCATGGTCTCGAGCCCCTCGGGCTCGAAACGGAGGTGATCCTCGCTCAGCGCGTGCTCCTTGAGTTGCTTGGGCACCAGGAACTGCTCCCCGATGCACCGCTTCTCGCTCCGCGTGTAGCCGGGGACCTCGACCAGCTCCATCCGATCCTTGAGCGCCTCCGGCACGTGCTGTCGGTAGTTGGCCGTGGCGAGGAACATCACCGCGGAGAGGTCGAACGGCAGGTCGATGTAGTGATCGACGAACGCGTTGTTCTGCTCGGGATCCAGCACCTCCAGCAGCGCCGCGGCGGGGTCGCCGCGGAGATCGACCCCCATTTTGTCGAGCTCATCCAGCACCAGAACTGGGTTTCTGGTGCCGACTTTCTTCAGGGCTTGGATGATTCGCCCCGGGAGCGCGCCGACGTAGGTGCGACGGTGGCCACGAATTTCGGCCTCGTCGCGGACTCCGCCGAGGGAGATGCGGCCGTACCGGCGCCCCATGGCGCGCGCGATGCTTCGCCCCAGAGAGGTCTTGCCGACCCCTGGGGGGCCCACGAACAGCAAGATGGGCCCCTTCTTGTCTTTGCGCAGCTGTCGGATGGCGCTGAATTCCACGATACGCTTCTTGACGCGCTCCAGACCGTAGTGGTCCTCGTCCAGGCAGGTTCGCACCGCCTTCACATTCAGTCGGTCCGGAGTGGTGTGCGCCCACGGCAAGTCCGCCAACCACTCCACGTAGTTCCGGGCGACCTGGTACTCCGCGGACTGCGGCTGCATGTTTCCGAGCCGGCGCAGCTGCTTGCGGGCTGCCTCTTCGGCCTCCGGGGGAAGCTGCGCCATGGCGATCTTCTCGCGGAGCTTTTCGATCTCGTCGTCCTCGGCCGATTCACCCAGCTCGTCGCGAATGTCGCGCAGCTGTTGCCGCAGGACGTACTCGCGCTGGGATCGGCTCATCTCCTGTCGGACGAGGGCGGAGATCTCGCCCTTGACCTTGAGCACCTCCAGCTGACGGCTCACCATTTCCAGCACGAGGCGAACGCGGTCGCTGACGTTCAGTGCCTCCAGAATGCGCTGACGAGCCTCCACCGCTGCTCGTTCCTCTGGCAGGTTGGATGCCACCAGGTCGGCCAGGGCACCCGGCTCGTCCACGGTGTCCAGGATGCCAGCGGTTTCCTTGGGCAGGTCCGGCAAGAGCTCCAGCACTTCACGCGTGGCCTGCCGCAAGCGCCGCCCGAGACGGCTGAGCTCGGGTTCCTCGCCCCGCTGCTCCTCCACGCCGACGACCCGCGCCTGCATGTAGGGCTCGAGCGCCAGGGCCTCTCCCACCCGGAAGCGGGATAGGCCGTTGAGCACCACGCTGTAGTGTGACCCACTGAGACGGATGACTCGGACGACGCGCGCGAGCGTCCCGACCTGGTAGACGTCCTCGAACACCGGCTCGACCGTTTCGGCATCCCGCTGTGCGACCACCCCGATGAGCGCATCCGGGCGATTCACCAGATCTTCCACGAGGCGCACGCTCCGGGGTCGGCCCACACTCACGGGCACCACCGACATGGGGAACAGGACGGAATTCCTGAGCGGAAGGACGGCTACCTGCTCTGGGGTCGTTGCTGCTCCCGGAGATCCCGTCGTCATGGCGCGAACACTAGTACGGTTGGGTCAGACGTCCAGTCTGGGAGCGTCGAGGGGGGCTGGTCAGTATGTCGCTCCTCGCGCCGTGCTGTGCTACTGCGGCAGTCGTGCTGGTTCAGGCAGCTCGGTATTGCCGTGCCCCAGAGGCGAGGGCCCGATCGGGGACGAGCCGGCAGCTGTGGTGGGTGCGCCGCCGGGGCTGGTCCGCCATGCTCTCCGCGGCCCTTTTGGGCGCTGCGTGCAGCGCGCCGCCGGCGCAAGGGCCTGCCGACACGCTCAAGGCGTATGCGCGAGCGCTGGAGCAGGGACAGGCCAAGAAGGCCTACGCCCTGTTGAGTGATGAGGCCCAAAAGACGATAACTTTCGAAGCATTCCAGCGAATGCTTAAAGAAAACCCTGATGAGGTTCGCGACATCGCTGCCGCCCTGTCGCGACCGTCGGGCCTGCCGCTGGTGCGGGCCACCGTCACGGCCCCTACCGGTGAGACGCTTCTGCTCGTGTACGAAGAGGGCAGGTGGCGGGTGGATGGATCTGCCATCGATCTGTACAGCCAGGCGACACCAGAGGCGGCCGTACGGGCGTTCATCCGGGCCTTCAATAGCCACCGCTACGACGTGCTCATGCGCTTCGTCCCAGAAAGCAAGGCCGAGGGTTTGGATGAGGCCAAGCTCAAAAAAGCGTGGGAGGGAGAACAGCGCGAGGAAATGGAGCGGCTGACCCAGGCGCTGGAGGCCGCGCTGCCCACGGCCAAGATCGAGCGAATCGGCGACCGCGCCACCATGGCGTACGGGGCCGGGGGTACGGTCGAGTTCGTCCGCGAGGCTGGACTGTGGAAGATCGAGGAATTCCGGTGACCGAACGCAAGGCAGTGGTGGAGCGCAAGACGCGCGAAACGGACATCCGAGTCGAGGTGGATCTCGACGGCACAGGGCGACAAGTCATCGATACTCCCCTGCCCTTCTTGTCACACATGGTCGAGCAGATCGCTCGGCACGGCGCAATCGATCTCGTCGTACAGGCCAAAGGGGACGTGGACGTCGACGGGCATCACACCACCGAGGATTTGGGGCTGGTGCTCGGCACGGCAATTCGGGATGCGCTGGGCGACCGGAGCGGGATCCGCCGCTACGGTTGGGCGACACTGCCGATGGACGAGGCGCTCGTGACCGTCGCGCTGGACCTGTCCGGCCGACCTTTCCTGGCGTGGCACGTGCCCCTCCCCAAGGCCAAGCTCGGCGATTGGGACGTGGAGCTGGCCGAGGTCTTCTTCGAGGCATTTTCCCGGGCGGCGCAAGCCAACCTCCACGTGCGCTTGCACGACGGGACCAATCTTCACCACATCGTGGAGATCAGCTTCAAGGCGTTTGCGCGCGCCTTGCGCCACGCGGTCGAGCTCGATCCGCGGGCGCAGGGCATACCGTCGACGAAGGGCATGCTCGTCTGATATTCGTCTGCGGTCATGGAAGTCATTCCCGCGATCGATCTGCTCGACCAGCGTGTCGTGCGCCTGCGGCAAGGGCGCTACGATGACGTGACCGTCTACGACGACGACCCGGCGCGGCTGGCAGCCGCGTGGTCCGGGCGAGCCCAGCGCCTGCACGTGGTCGACCTCTTGGGAGCGCGAGAGGGACGTCCGGTGCAGGGCGACGTCGTTCGCCGGATTGCCGAGGCGTTCGGCCCCGGCGTCCAGGTCGGTGGTGGTGTGCGCACGGCTGCGGCGGTCGACGAGTACCTGTCCTTGGGCGTGGCGCGAGTGGTGCTGGGAACCGCGGCCATCCAGGATCCCGAGCTCGTCGAGCAGGCCGCGCGCCGACATCCGGACAGAGTGATCCTGGCCGTGGACGCACGGGATGGCCGAGTCGCCACCGAGGCGTGGCAGGCGCAGTCCGAGCGGCTGGCCGTGGACCTGGTTCGCCAGTACGCCCACCTCCCTCTGGCGGCGGTGCTCTACACGGACATCGAGCGTGACGGCATGGAAGTCGGCCCCAATGTGGAGGCCACGGCACGGCTGGCCCAGGCTGGGGGGCTTCCCGTGATTGCGAGTGGCGGTGTGGGAACACTGGAGCACCTGCGGAGCTTGAGCCCCCGCCCCGGAATCGTTGCTGCCATCGTCGGGCGCGCACTTCACGAGCGCCGCTTTTCCCTGGACGAGGCCGTGGCCGCCGCTGCATCACCGCCGACGCCGTGATTGAGGTAGGCTCTGGGGATGGCCGGCTCCGGCGACGATTCGCGCTCAGATCGGGAGGACGGAAACGCTGGTGCCGATGACCTCGACCCGGCACCGCCGACTCCCCGCGGTTATCGCCTTCCAACCCGAGCCGAGGAGGATCCCGAGCCGGCCTCCAGCGCGTTCGACAGCGAGGATTTCCTCTTTCACCTGTATCGGGGGAGCGAGCTACTTGCCGACAACTGTGTGGCCGAGGCCAAGGGCGAACTCGAGGAAGCCCTCAAGATGCAGCCGCGAGACGCCTCGGGGCAGGGCCTGCTCGGGATCGTCTACTTCCGGCTCGGCATGTACCCGCAGGCCATCCAGATCTACCTGGAGCTGCTGCGCGCGTATCCGAACGAGGTGACACCTCGGGTGAACGCCGCTCTCTGCTACCTCAAGACCGGGCAGCCTGCTCGAGCGCGGGACATGCTCGCCGAGGTCATCGAACGCGTCCCCGACCACACCCGTGCCTGGGGCTATCTCGGCCTGGTGTACGAACGCTTGGGCGAGCACGACAAGGCCCGGGACGCGTTCGAGCGAGCAGGACAGCCGCACATGGCGCAACGCATGGGGCAGCAGATCGCCCATCCCCCACCCACTCCGCCGCCGAGATCTTCGCCCGAGGCCATTGCCATGCGCGAGGCCGCAGCCGATGCCGTGCGGGAGATCGACCTCAGTCCCACTGCATTTCGTCGGGCCGAGTCCGTTGGCGGGGGCCAGACCGACCAATCGGGGGCCTGGCGATCGGTGGAGCTGGGACGCGCCGCTGGCGCCCGCCCCGAGGCGGCCGAACCCGCCACTCCGATTTCGCCGCTGCAGACTGCCAGCGCGATCGCGGACTCCACCCCTCCGGTCATGCCCAGCGCGATGCCCAGCGCCGCACCGCTGCCTGCTGAGCTCCCTGCGCGCGGCGCGGTCGCCGACCGGCACGCGATGCCCCTGCCCACTCGGGGCGCCGTCCAGCTCGCGGAAGCGGTCGTGGTCGCGCGGGTCGATCCCAACGCGGCGGTGCGTCCCCGAAACGTGCGCGCGGTGCTCTCTGACGGGGACCCCTTCAAGACCGAGGTGCTCCGTCGGCGACTCCGGGGCCGCGAACTCGACGAGCCGTTCGGCGGCGCAAGTGGGGCCATGCGTTGGTACGAGGGCAGCGGGCACGTGGTTCTCTCTGCAGCAGAGCGGGCCCGCGTCGTGGCCCTGGAGCTGGACGACCAGCTGCTCTACTTGCGCGAGGAGCGGATCCTGGCCTTTGCTGGCTCTGCCAGGTACGAGAACGGACGGTTCAACCAGGGCGAGAGTGAACCGGTTCCGATGGTGCAGGTGTCTGGGCAGGGCTGGGTGGTGTTCGAATCCCGCGGACCGATGCGAGTCCTGAACATCCTGCCCGGAGCGGGCGTCTTGGTGGAAGCGGACCGGGTCGTGGGCTGGTCCGGGCGATTGCTTCCCCGGCCGGCCCGGCCCGAAGAGGCGCCGACTGCCGGCCAGCGATTCGTACGGTTCTCGGGAGAAGGCCAGCTCTGGCTCGAGTTCGCCGAACCGTGAAAAGAGCGAAATCGCGCCGCGCGGGGCCGGATTCCGGGCCCACGCGGTGGCAAGGAGCCGAGTGCCGGAGCTAACATCCCCGCGGCATGAAGGCTTCCAGTGCACGCGCCCGCAAGCGACGCTTTCCCGCTTTTCGACGGCAACGCAAACCGCGTCTCGATCCCGCCGCGCGGATGCGGCGCCGCAAGTCCTTGAAGGCGGATGCGCTCAACCTGCCCAACCTGCTCACCATGGGTCGGGTCGCAATCATCCCGCTGGTGCTGTGGCTCCTGGACCGAGGCAAGCCCAGTGACTGTTTCCTGGCTGCGGTCGTGTACGCCGCCGCCGCAATCACCGATCTGATCGACGGGTACCTGGCGCGTCGCATGAACGTCGTCAGCGTGCTCGGCAAGTTCCTGGATCCGCTGGCCGACAAGCTGCTGGTGATGGCCACGCTGGTCTGGCTCGTGACCATGGGGCGCATATCGGCTTGGGTGGTGGTCCTGTTGCTGGCACGAGAAATCTCGATCACCGGCCTCCGGTCCATCGCCAGCAGTGAGGGCGTGGTCATTGCCGCGGGGGGCGGTGGGAAGCGCAAGACGGCCCTGCAGATGACCGGGATCCTGTGCCTCATCATCGGCTACCCGTACCACCTGACCCTGGGAGCCTTTGATCTGGGCATGGTGGACTTGGTGCAGGTCGGCCGCTGGCTCGTCTACATCTCCCTCATCTTCTCGCTCGTGAGCGCGTTCCAGTACGTCGGCCTTTTTGCGGAAGCAGTCGAGGCCAAGGCAGGCCGAACCCGAGGATGAAGCCCAGGGCACGCCACGCCCGCCGCGTTCAGCGCCGGGCTCGGCCTGCCCGCGGACCGAAGCGGGTTGCCTCTGGGAAAAAGCCGCGGCTGCTGCTAGGACTACGCCGCGCCATGTTCGGAACCACGAGAAAGCTACTGGGCCTCGTTGCGGTCGCCTCGGGACTGCTGACCTCCGGGTGCAGCGACCAGGGCGAGGGCGAACGCTGTGACTTCGAGCTCAGTGGCAACACGGACAGCGGCCAGGGCCGTGACTGTGAAAGCGGTCTGGAATGCGTGAGCGCCGACCAGTTGCTCGTCAATGATGGGACGGACCGGTGCTGCCCGCCCTCGGATCAACGCTCCTCAGACGAACGCTGCCGGAGAGGGAGCGTGGCTCCCGCGGGCACTGGGGGCAGTGCCTCCGCGGCCGCTGGTGCGGCGGGAACCAGCGGCGCAGGACCCGCCGGTGTCGCGGGCAGTCCGGTGCCTGTCCAGGCTGGCGCCGGAGGCGCTGCCGGATCACCGCCGTCGCCGCATGGCGGCCAGAGCGCGGCTGGCGCTGCCGGAGCCTCGGCCGGTTCGGGCGGCTGAAAGCGGAAGGGCATGGCTGCCGCGCCCCTGAGCGACCTGGTGGTTCTGGCGCAAGAAGCGTTGCTGCTTTCGGTGGCGGTCTCTCTGCCGGTGGTGGCGGTCGCCGCGCTCGTCGGGGCCCTGGTGGCTGTGCTGCAGGCGGCAACACAGGTTCAGGACAGCACGCTCGGGCACCTGCCGCGGCTGGTCGTGGTGGCGGTTGCGCTTGCCGCGGCCGGTCCCTGGATGGGGTCCGAGATCGCGGCGTTCACCGTCCGGGTGTTCACCGGCGGATGAGTCGCACCCCTCCTGCCTCGTCCGATCGCGCGGTGGTCTCTCCGCACGACCTGGTCGACGCACGCAAGCCCAAGGCTCGACGGGTCGCCGTGGGCGGCCGGGTCGTGGCGATCTCAGCCACCCGAACTCGACTGGCGGACGCATTCAGCTCCATCGACGTCAACCTGGCTTCGACCGAAGCGCTCCGAGTCGGGGACCTGGCGGTGGTGAGTGGAACCTGGACGGGCAAGGGGCTCGCGAGAGCCACCTTGCTCGAGCGTCATGCCGCCCAGGAAAGCCGTCCCGAGGGCGAGTTTGCTCGGCTCGCGTGGACCGGATCCGGCCAACGGTTGCGTCAGCGTGCCGTCGCTCTGGCCGCAATTCGGCACTTCTTCGCGGCACGCGGGTTCGTCGAGGTCGACACCCCCGTCCGGGCCCGGACCCCCGGGGGCGACAGCCACGTCGAGGGCGTCCGGGCTGGCCGCCAGTGGCTGATCACCTCCCCCGAGTTCCACATGAAGCGCCTGCTGGTGGGGGGCATGCCCAGGATCTACCAACTGGCGCGATGCACGCGAGCGGATGAGGCGGGCCCGTTGCACGAACCGGAGTTCCTGATGCTCGAGTGGTACCGCGGCTTCTCGGGTCAGGCCGCGGTCATGCGCGACACCGAGCAGTTGGTGGCAAGCGTGGCCCGCGCCCTGACCGGAGCCGCCGTGCTGAGGGCCCCGGATGGGCGGCGCCTCGACGCCACGCCGCCCTATCCCCGTCTGACCGTTAGGGAAGCATTTCGTCGCCACGCAGGGGTCGCTGACGCGACCGAGTTGGCGGATCGGGACGAGGACCGATACTTTCAGCTCTTGGTCGATCGCGTCGAGCCCGCTCTGGCGCGGCGACGTGTTCCTGTCTTCTTGTGCGAGTACCCCATCAGTCAGGCGAGCCTGGCACGCGCTGCCCCGCACGACGCGCAGGTCGCTGAGCGCTTCGAGCTCTATGCTGGCGGGGTGGAGCTCTGTAACGGCTTTGGCGAGTTGACGGACGCTGACGAGCAGAGGCGCCGCTTCCTCCGAGAGCGCAAGCGTCGACGCCGCGAGGGTCGCGTCGCGTACCCACTGGACGAGCGCTTGCTCGACGCTCTGCGGGAGGGTCTGCCGCCGGCTGGCGGGAACGCACTCGGCGTGGACCGGCTGGTGGCGCTGGCCTGCGGCGTGGGGACGATCGCCGAGGTTCAGGCGTTCCCGTTCCGCCGCGCTTGATGGGCGAGCCTGGCGACGACTGCGGGGCAGCTCGGCCCGGGACGCGGAAATGCCCTACTGCCCGATCTGGGGGACCTCGCCCAGAGCGGCCATACCGAGGAATCGAGCGATGTCCTCGCGAGCACCGGGCACGGATGTGGAGACGAAGTGCCCATCCTGGTCAGCCGGGGGTTGGTACTGTCGCACCACCAGCGTGACGGGCGTGTTGTCCACCGTGGCGTTTCCTGCAACGGGGACAGGTTGCTCCGTCATGCCCCCGATGTCGTCCGGGGTGGTGACACTGCTGTCCGCCTCGGCGAGTCCGAGGTTGGCGGCAAACACGAAGGTGCGCAGCGTGACGGGCGGGCTGTACGTGTCGCCGATGCCATAGGTCTCGAGCACGTGTGTCGGGAGCATGCCATCCAAAGGCGCCCGCCCCATGACACGCGCGTAGTTGAGCGGATCCGCCGGGTCCATCCAGTGCTGCAGAAGCGCGAGGATCGGATGCATGTCGTCCCCGGGTAGGCGTCCGTCCGGCGTCACGTCGCCGAGCATGAAGGCCAGTCCGGCACCAATGTCGACCGGGCTGGACTTGCTGCGCAACGAGTCCATCAAGCTCGCGCCGTTGCCCGACAGCACTGCCGCGCGGTAGGTGTCCGTGTACGGAAGCGCCAGGCTGCCATGGGTGGCACCCTGCGAATGCCCGTAGAAGACGATGGCGTCGGGGTTGATCCGGATGGCGTTGCCGCCAGTCTCCCCAGCGGATACGTCGAGCCCCGCCGCGAACCGCGCCAAGGCGAGTTGGTCCGCAGCGCCTTGGAGGATGTTGCCGCGGGCGGCGTCCGGGTTCTGGAAGTTGGCGAACAGATCGTCCGGTGATGCGGTCGAGTCGCCGCGCCGCGGACCATGGACGACTTGGTCGATTCCCAGCACGGCGAAGGGGACCGTCGCATTGGGGGTGGCTGCCGAGGACAGGACTCCAGCGACCTCCGAACGCACGTGCGACCGGAAGGAGCCTCCGGTACCGTGTGCGTACACGACCAGGGGCCAGCCCTCGGCCGGCATGGTGCCGGTGGGAACCGTGAGCGACATGCAGACGCTCTCCTGGCGCACCGGCCCGCTGCTGACGTCGATGCCGCCGCCGGACACGTCGTACGGGGCGTCTCCGGTCTGGAAAATCGGCAGGCGTACCAATGCGTGATACTCCTCGTAGGCGGAAGTCCCTGAGCCACAAGCCCGGTCGCCATCGGCTTGGGCGCATGGCGACGCGGTGGTGGCAGAGCAGCGCGTCCATTGCGATGCGTTGGGGATGATGGCGTCGTTCACCGCGGCGGCGAGATCGGCCATGTCGTCGCGAGTTCCGCCCACGGTGAATACGGCGGCGTTGAGAATGTCGCTGGGATGCGGCGGAGTGACACTGGAGTCGTTCAGGTAGGCTCGAAATGGAGCGTACCGCGCGTGGGCCGCGGCCAGGACCGGGTCCGACGGCGTCTGATCGAGCAGCATCGCCTCCAGCTGTGGCGACCGCTCGAATGGCGCTCCGTTTTCGTCCTGGCCGCCGGTGCTCAGCCACACCACATAGGTGTGTCCGGGGGTCAGAGGACTGCCGACGCCACGGCGCACGGCCATCCAGTTCGGGCAGATGTAGCGGCCGGTCTGCGGGGACCACGAGTAGCGATTGCCAGCGTTGGCGTTGTACGTGGCGGCCCCTGGCGTGATGTCGATCCAGCGAGGGGGCTCCCCGCTGCCCGAGCGGAAGCTGTCGAAGTCGATACCGGCCGAGAAGCGGAAGTAGACGGTTGGATAGGCGCTCCAGCCGTCGTCGTTGGTCTCGATCGCCGCCACGTAGTCGGCCACGACGTCTCGGCCCAACAGGCCGGGCCCCGTCGTGGGAAACCCGTCGAGGTCAGGCCGCCCGTCGACGAGCCGGATGTCGTTGGGAAACGGCAGCCGGAAGAACTCGCCGCTCTCGGCCGCCGCAGTGCCCGGGACTTCGAAATAGGCGCGTGTGGGGGAATCGGTCGACTCCGCGCATTCGAGTTCGTTGAAGGTGGGAACCCCGAACGACGGCATACCCGGTGCGGCTGGCTGACACTCCTCGTCCACGCAGGTCAATCCGGCGTAGCAGTCCGTCGCCGTGGTGCAGACAGCTCCCAGATCGCCTGTGCCCTCGGGCACGCATCGAAGCGTCAAGCGGACGATACCACACCGAAGACCTGAGCCGCACTCCGCGTCACTGACGCACGAATCCCCTTCGGCCCCATCGGCCGCCGGAACACAGACGCCCCCCACGCACTGGTTCCCGGACACGCACTCTTGGGAGACGATGCAGTCTTCGCCGGGAGCGGTCGACTGGGTGGCTTCGCAGGTTCCGTTTTCGCATTCGAGACCGGTTCGGCAGGGATCGCTCTCACTGCAACTCTCCCCCAAGGCGGCTCCGTCTGGCGTCAGGCCACTGCCCGTACCGCCGGTCCCTCCGCCAAAATCCGCATACTCGACCGTTGAATTGGCGCATGCCCCCAGGCCGAGCGCCATTGCCGTCCAGACCAGTCCACCAGAGCAGTACCGCATGCCGTTGCCTCTGTTCTCGCAAAGGGCGCTCCCACGCGCCGTCGCCCATCTTACCCGGTTCTGATCGAAAGCGCCCGAGCGTTCTCCGGTCGCGCGTTCAGTCGTAGTGCAACAGTGAGATCACCGGTAGCGGAGCCAGCCGATCCCGTCCGTTGAGCGAGTCCAGCTCCACCACGAAGGCGAACGCGGCCACGCCCGCCCCTTGTCGATGCACCAGTTCGCCCGCTGCGGCGGCCGTGCCACCCGTGGCGAGCAGGTCGTCCACCACCAGCACCCGGTCGCCCTCTCGGAGAGCATCCCGGTGCATTTCCAACTCGGCTTCGCCGTATTCGAGCGAGTAGGAGACCCGGTCCGTCCGATACGGCAGCTTCCCCGCCTTCCGAACCGGTACGAAGCTGCAGTTGAGCCGCGCCGCCAGCGCCCCACCGAAGATGAAGCCGCGAGACTCGATCCCTACTACCGCGTCGAGCCCCTCGCCGATGAAGCGCTGCGCAAATTCGTCCAGTACGATGTGGAAGCCTTTCGGGTCCGCCAGCAGTGGAGTGATGTCGCGAAAGAGAATGCCGGGTTGCGGGAAGTTCTTGATGGCCCGTATCAGGGCCCGGGCGTACGCCAGCGAATCGAAATCTGCATCGGCCGCCGGATTGGGCCGTTTCGCCTTGCTCAGCGTTCTGTCTTTGACGCCCTTGCCTTCGCGGTCCACTCCCCGAGGTGTGGGCGAGCGCCGTGCCGGCACCGGTTTCTTGACCTTGTTGCGAACAGTTCGTTTGCGTGCTGCCATGTCGGGCCTCGTCGTTCCGCGTTCAGTCTTCGGCCTGCTCGAGCCGGGCCACAATCTTCTCGGCACTCGCCCGCTGGCGAGGGTTCCACAAGTCCAACACGAGCGGAGTGACGCCGACAACGCCTTCGTCGTAGGCGTCGGTGTCCGACTCCCGGCCGGGCCTGTGCTCTGCTCCGGGGCCACCGATCCACAGGTATTCCTTTCCGCGCGGGTCGCTGCGAAACTCCACCCCCTCCTGGTAGATGCGCTCGCCGGAACAGGTGGCGCGGACGGGCCAATTGCAGCCAGCAGGAAAGTTCGCGTTGAGCAGGAGCGGGCGTGGCGACGCCACTTCCAGCATCGCACGGGCCAAGCGTGCCGAAACCTTCGACGCGGCGGCCAGATCGGCCCCATTCCCCGCAGAGACGGCCAGCGCGGCATGGCCGCGCAGCGCCCCTTCTCGCGCCGCTGCGACGGTACCGCTGTAGAAGACGTCGGCGCCCAAGTTGACACCGTCATTCAGGCCGCTCACCACCAAATCCGGGGCGCGAGGCAGCACCCGCGTCCCCGCGTGCAGCGCCACGTACACGCAGTCTGCTGGCGTGCCATCCACGGAAAAGAGCGCGTCGGCGTGCTGCACCAAGCGCAGAGGTCGGTGAATGCTGAGGGAGTGACTCGCGGCGCTTTGCTCGGTCACGGGCGCGCAGATCACCACGTCGGCAAAAGTGGCCAGAGCGTCCCGCAGGGCACGGATCCCGGCGGCGCGGTAGCCGTCGTCGTTGCAGAGAAGAATCAGTCTGGAATCCATGCGGCAGCAGGCATGCTAGTCGCCTGGATGGGCAGTCGGGTGGAATTTACCGGCGGATGCGCTGAGAACGGCCCCGGCCACTTGGACGGCGACCCCAGGCTGGGTGCCCGCGCGTTCTGACCCGGGGGTTGGGTGACGAGAATCGCGCGAAAAGGCTATGCTGGCCCACCGTGGAGGGTCGGGACGAGGTCATCCGCGAAGTCGAGAGTCGCCTGCTCGAGGCACTCGGACGATTCGGAGTGGCCGGTACCGTCCGGATCAACGAGGGACGTGCGATCCTCGAAGGTCATGGCCCGTCCGTCAGCACCGACGTCACGGCACTGGTCGAGCAATGGCGTCAGCTGTCGCTCCCGGAGCGCGAGAAGGCCTGCAGCGATGCGTCACGGCGGCTGGCGGCGCAGCGGCGTGACTTGGTCGGTTCAGTGCGGGTCGGTCCCCGTTCGGGAATCGGCACCACGACGATGCTGGTGGCTGGCATGCTGACACTGCTCGGCCTGCTAGTCGTCGGCGCACTGGTGCGGGGCTGGCTGGGCGCGCCCGAGTCCAACGGTGAGGCGGTGGCCACGGTAGAGCGCCGTCGCGCCGACACGACCGTGACCGATTTCGAGCAGTACGAGCGCGATCGGGAGGCCCGATCCGCCCGCGCTTGCGCGGCGACGAGCACTCGCGTGGCTCGGGGTGGCACGGTGAGCCCCGCAGACACCGAAGGCTGGGTCGTCGAACTGGCATTGCTCCGAGAGCAGGCACCAACCGACCTGTTCAACCATGCGGCACTGGCGAAGTTCGTCAGCCGAGAACCAGGTCGATCGATGGGCCGGTTCATCTGGCCCGAGGCTGCCGAGCTCACCGGCGCGGAAGGTGCCACCACGCGCGTGGTCGTGCGCTCAGCGGGGTTGCGAGGAGGCGGTGCCAGACGGTGGCGCGGTGTGACCCTGAGCTTCACTGGCAAGTACGTCCGTCCGTACTTCGACCGCGGACAGCGAGCCGTGTACCAGCGGGTCGCGTACGCTCTGGCCACGGAGCTCGAGGCGACCCACACCGGCGTGTACGCCAGGTGCGCGACTGGCGCGCTCCACCAACTGGGCTCGTGGTTTCAGGGGCCGTCAGCCGGCGAGGCCGTGGGGGCCATGGTCTACTTCATGGGCGTGACGAACGACCCTGCGGAACCCGGTACGAAAGGAGCTCCAAGCGACGCTGGCCAACCCGCGGTGACGCCGGAGTTTCTGGACCGGGTCATGTCCGCCACTGCCGGACTGGACCGGACGAGGATCGCCACGGTCCTCGGTGCTCAGAACGGCATGGTCTCCGGCCCCAAGCAGGGGCCTGCCACCATCTCCTTCCCGTTCCGGGACGGCAATCGCGCCACACGGAGCAGTTACCAGCTGGCGGGGTTGCTGGGCTTCGAGCCGAGCCACTGAGCCGAGTATCGACTCACCCCGCGGCGGCCCGGTCGACTGGCGCGGGGACGTTTAGCAGCTTGAGGCTCCGAATCGAGTCGCGGAATCGCTCCTGCTGCTCGTTGATGGTCATCCGCACTTCGATCAATCGCTTGGTGATCTGCTCCTGTCGCCGGCTGAGCTCGGTGAGTCGTCGGGTGAGCCGGGTGCGCAGATCGGCGGCCTGGGTGTTCTTCTCGATCGCCTTGAGGCTGAGCCGGGTCTCTCGGGCTTCCTTGTCGATCTGGGTCTCCTCGTCCACGAGGCGGTTGCGCTCGTCCACCGCTTGCTTCCACTTTTCCCGAATCTGCCAGGCCCCCCGGAGGGCCTGCACCACCTTCTGGTTGGCGCGAGTGTCGGCAATGTAGGCGCGCACGGCTTCGTCGGCGAGAGTGCTGAGCCAGTCCACTCGGCGCGGCTGCCCGCGACGTTCATCCACGGTGAGCTCGGCTCGCGCTCGAGCGCGCACCTGGATCGGGATCAACGCATACCCGCGCTCGGTGTCGTCCTCGGTCCCTTTCGGAGGGTTGTACAGGCGTGTCTGAGCACTGCGATCGTGCTTGACCAAGAGCTTGGCGTCCCGTCCACTGCCGTTCTTCACCTGGTAAATGGTGCGGAACACGCTGTCTCGCTCGATCCAGATATCGCCCGCCTCGATCTTGTTGAGCCGGGCGCCGCGCTCGTCGGTCTTCCGATCGATGCTGACGGCGAGGCTTCGCTCCAGTGCAAAGGGCACGGTCGCCTTGGCCCCCGGAGGCAACTGGTCGACCATCCCCTGCCCAAGGAACGACCCCTTTTCGAACACTGCGATGGGACCGCGCTCCAACAGCCCCTTGGTGGCGTTGGTGAACCGGGCAACTCGGAACGGATGCCGCATGGAGTCGGGAACGCCTCCGTCCGGGGCGAACAGGAACACGGCCTCACCGGGAACGCTCTGACTGAGCAGGAGCACCATGGTGGCGCTTTCATTCGGAACGGTGATGGGCACCGGGATCTCGTAGCGGGTCGAGCCCGCCTGCACGGCCACCCCCGCCAGGGCGCTCACCTGCCGAGGTGCGCTCAGCCCGGCTTGTCTGGCTTCCTCGAGCGCGACGCGACGCCGTTCCGTCTTGCTGAGGGGCTTGGGCTTCTGCGGCATCGGGGGCGGTGCCGCCCTGGTCTCAGCGTAACCACCGCCTGTGCGTGCATCCCCCTTCTTCATTCGGACAGCCCGAGCCGGCGGGGGAGCTCCCGCCGGCATCTCGGCAGAGTCCTCCATGACCATCGATTCGGGTTCCGGCACGGGCGCTTCGTCCAGATCCTCGCCGCCGTACTTGTCGACCTCGGCGTGCGCTCC
Source organism: uncultured Polyangiaceae bacterium (assembly GCA_964610275.1). Lineage (GTDB taxonomy): Bacteria > Myxococcota_A > Polyangia > Polyangiales > Polyangiaceae > JAFGBI01. The sequence goes on from CAZSVU010000017.1 coordinate 20,025, forward strand.
CTCTCTGATCGACGTTACCCCTTCCGGGACCGCAGCGATCACTTCGCCCGTGTCGGTCACGATGGGTCGCTGGGGCACGACGGGATCACCCAAAGTCGATTCGAACGCCAGGGGTGCGCCGGCCACCAGGACCAACTCGACCTGCTTCCAGTCCTCACCCGAAAGGTTCTGGATGATTCCCCAAGCCTGCAGATCGGCCTCCCCGCTTTCCTGGACCACGAGGCGGTACGACGGCCGCCAGAGCGGTGTCTCGGCAACGTACCCCACTGCCAGATCGTGCTCGCCGCCGTCGAGGGTGAGCACCACGTCGCGCATGCGGTCTTCCGGGTGCTTGCGGGGCGGATCGGGCCACGGCTTGAGCATGCTCTGATAGCGGGGGTCGCGAGGCAACTCGGTCTCTTCCTCGTCCTCGATTTCGAGGGGGAACGACGCGGCTCGAACGCTGCTGCCTCCACGTTCCACGATCGCCAACGTGGCCAAAAAGTCTCCCACCATACGTTGGCGCATCTTGAACGTGACTTGGTCGGCTTCGACGTGACCGGCGCGTTCGAAGTAGCCGACTCCGTTGCGGTAGACCACGACTCGCTTCAGTGGCAGCGCGTCCGTGGAAATGTTCGGTCCGCGGGCGCATCCGGCCACGGCCAGAGCCCCAACGACCGATAGAATCGAAAACCGCATGACTTTCACCTCCGGCCGCCACTCCGAGTTTCTCCCGGTGCGAGGCCATGTTGGTGCCACCGTCGACTTGGCTTCGGCGGTTGCGCGCGGTTGCCCGAGCAGCCTCCACCGAACCTCCGCTCACAAATACAGAATCCGCGGCGAGGAAGACACCCCCGCCGGCGACCTGGGCCCCATGCTCCCGCCGACACCTGGAACGGCTTTGCGGCAGGGACACAATTTGGCCCGGATGGGCTGCCCAGGCCGCCGCCGGCGGGTTATGCTGCCCAGACAGTGTCGCCCGCAGCCAAACCCCCTCCCCCGCCGCGACGCCGACCCCCGCCGCCGCCCGACCGATCCGCCCAGGCGGCCGTTGCGTCGCCGGCACCGGCCCAAGCGCCGCTCGTGACCTCGGCCCTGACCCCATCGGTACCGCCCAGCATGTCGGAGGGCGAGAAGGACGCCATCGCCGTCGAGGCCCTCGGTCTGCTAAGTGAGCAGGTTCAGGCACGTATCGTCCACTACAAGGGGGACCTGGAGACCAGCCCCGAGCTCGACGCGGTCACCGCACAGGTCGTCAATCAGCTCAAAGCGATGCAAGCGGCGGTGTCCGGGGACGACACCGCCCGGGAGAGCCCGGAGGCCATCGAGAAGAAGCACATCCGGACCCTGGCGAAGCTCCTGTCCCATGTCTTCACCAAGCAGGGACAGAGCAACTTCATCGCGCAGAATCTCAAGCCCATCGGGCGCCGAGTCGCCAAGCTCTTCTTCGAGAGCGAGCTGCACGAGAAGAGCAAGGGTGACAAGGAGAAGATCATTCACCACGCGGAGCAGGGCGTCTACTACGTCCTCCAGCGCTACACGAATCGCATCCGCGCCGAGCTCGACGGATTCGATTACGTGGACGAAGACGTCAAACGCATGACGGTCGCCACACTGGACAAGATCGAGCGCGATCTTCAAGTGGCATTTCTGTCCAGGCGATCTCCCGAGCTCAACCGGGTGATGCAGATCTACACCTCGGTGCTGACGACCTTCCTGCAGGAGCACCTCCCGCCCCGCGTGGAGCAGATGGCCAAGGTGACCATTCGAGCGGCGCAGACCGCGCAGCCCGGCAACAGTGTCGGCTACAAGGTGCTGCCGGAGCGATTCCCCCACTTCCGCACCCAGTGGGAACGCATTCTGATGCAACAGATGGTGCACTACTGTGGGGACGAGCTGCTCTCGCGGCTGACGGACAGCAACGAGGAGTTTCACGACGAGACCGTCAAGTTCTTCACCGATCCGCACATTTTCAGCGAAACCTGTGCGGTCATCTGTGAAGCGCTGTACGACTACCTGTGCCTCGAGGGCTTCCTCGACCTGCCGGTGGACTGGCGCGTTCAGCATTCGCGAGACGGCTGAGCGCTCCGGGAAGCGGACGTGAAGCGGGCGTTGGCGTTCGGGGGTATTGCCGCAGGGCTGGCGCTGCTCGTCTACGCGTTGTTCAGCGGGGAGACGAACGAGGAGCAAATCCGCCGACAGCTCGACGAGCTGGCCGCGGCGGTCGCGGTGGAAGGTGAACCCCAGAACATTGCGATCCGAGGGTTGCAGCTCAAGGGCAAGTTCCGGGACCTGTTCGAGAAGAACGTGACGGCTACCATTCCCGAGCTCGGCAGCTCCCGCTCAGGGCGAGACGCCCTGGCTGCGTTGGCGGCGCGCAGCACCGCCTACTTCGAGTCTCTGGACTTGGACTTCGATGACGTGTCGGTCAGCATCGACGGGAACCAGTCGAACGCCCTGGTGAAGACCAACGTGGTCATGACCGGTACCCAGCGCGGTCAGGCCCAGCTGCGTCGTGACGAACGGCAGGTGCGCTTCCGGTTCTTCAAGGACCCGGAGCAGGGCTGGCGCATTGCCTCGGTGAAGGTGGGTGAAGCCGAGGAACCCGCGGAGTAGAGCCGGGTGCGACCCCGGGTGGCTCAGTCGAGCTCAGCCAACTCCGCGGTGTACGACACGGTCGCGACGTTGACCCCAACGGTCGCCAGGGGATTCCACGGTGGATTGACGATTCCCACCCGGTTGCTGTTGTCGACGACCACGTAGTACTGCCCCGGTGCGAGCTTGACCGTGCGTCTCAGCTCTGCCCCGGGCTGCAGCGAAAACGACAGGATCGGTGACTGAGGAGGCGGCCCGAGCTGTGCTCCGAGCTGCAGACCGTCCCGCCACAGGTCACCAGTCCCGCGGTGGAGCACCAGGACGTCGACGGCCGGTCCCTGCAACAAGAAGCGGAGAAATAGGGCTTGGTCGTTCTGTGCTACTTCGAACGGCCCGAGAAAGTCGACCTGACCGACGTGCACGTCAGTGGTCTCGTTGGCGAAAACGTAGCGGTCATCACCCGAAGTGTCGAACGGACGCAGGGGGCGATGCGGGGGGGTGATGTTGCCGAGCGTGAACTCGTCGCCGTCGTCAGTGCGAATGACGGTGAAGCCACTGGTCAGCTGGCTCGACATGATCTGAGCACCAAACGTATTCGCGAGGTACCCGGCTGGTGTCCGCGTGGCCCAATCGACCACCTTGTACTCCACCGCGCCCACCTGGAAGTTGGGAGCGCTGACGACTTCGCGGTAGCGGGCCCAAACGTACACGGCGTCGTCCGTCATTCGGAAATCGAAGCCGTACTCGATGGCCGCATCCGCGGCGAAGCCGATCCGTCCGGCGATCGGCGTCCACGCATAGCCGGTGCCACTGAAGTGAAGGGTCATGCTCTGCCGATCGTCGTGGATCTCGGTCTGGCAGCGGTTGGGGAAGAAGCGCCCGACGGTGCTGCCGCCCTGGGACAGCTTCAGTGGGGCCCCCCGCTTCAGCATCTCCGGGCACACGCGCTCAGCCCCGAAGTTAGAGAACAGCCACCAGCGGAGCTGCGGGCTGGCGTTGATGCTGCCACGGAAGAGGGCACAGCCTCCGATCGCGAGCAGCAGCAGCGCGGCCCACGGAAAGGTGAAGCGCACAACGCGCGCGATCTGGCCACCTGCAGGACCCTCCGCCACGGGGCGGCATTCCGACTGCTCGCTGCGCATCATGATGGTTCGGCCTCGCGAATGGCTCCGCCCGTCCCCGATCTAGTCACACCAGAGTTTCGCGCACCAGCGCGGCGAGAGTGCGAATCAGACCCGGATCCGTCCCCAGCGTCGGCACTCTGGTCAGACGCAGACCGAGGCGGGCTGCCGCCGCCGCCGCCTCGATGTCCAGGTCGAACAGCGTCTCCACGTGCTCGGCCAAAAAGCCGACCGGCGCCAGAACCACCGACTTCGCCCTCCGAGCTGCGAGATCCTCCAGAACCGAGTCCAACCCAGGGCCCAGCCACTCCCCACCCACATCGCCCTGGCTCTGGAAGCAGATGGCCGCTCTGGCACCGAGTTGTCCGGCCACGGCTCGCGCACAGGTCATGAAGCGCTCCCGATACTGCTCGGCCGCGGGCCCGAAGCGCAGTGGGAGACTGTGTGCCGTGAGCACCAGTTGGGCGTCGCCTCCGGTCTGCTGAAGCGCTCGATGAATCTGCTGCGCCGAAGCGCGAATGAACTCCGAGTGGTTGCCCCAGGGAGGAATGGCAACCAACTCGGGCACTGCCCACTCCTCGCCACGGAGCTCCCTGGCTGCCGTCGCGGTGGCCTCGGTGTAGGTGTCCGCGCTGAAGGGAGCCAGCGGTAGGACGCAGACGCGCTCGAGTCCCGCTTTCGCTGCGGCTCGCAGCGCTTCGCTGAGCAGAGGGTGCCAGAACCGCATCCCGACAAATACGGGCAGGCCCGTCTCCCGGGCGAGGGCGTCGGCTTGGGCCCGTGTGATGTCGAGCAAAGGCGACCGACCGATCGCCCCGTAGCGACGTCGCATCTCCGCGACCAGATCGTCGCTCGGGGGGCGACCTCGGCGGATGCGGAGCAGGAACTCGGGCAGCTGGTCGAGCTCGGAGACGGTCCCGTGCGCCACCAGTGCGATACCAGATTTGGACGCCGTCGACACGGTCGCGAGCATAGGGCCGTCATCGGCCAGGGCACAGTGGCAAAGCCCGACCGCGGAACGCGCTTCAGGACGCGTCCGCTGGCGCTGAGAAGACGCACGCTTCGGCCTCGCCTTCGACGGGCGCGAAGTCGACGGAGTCGGCGTAGTACGTGCGATAGAAATCCGCCCCCCAGCACTCGACCGCGCTCACTTCCACGATCTCAGCCGGAATTTCGCCCCCGGACAGAGTGATGTCTGCGCGACCCGCCCCGTCCTGCTGCCATTGGCTGGAGATCTGGACCTGCTCGGCCTCCGTGACCGCGTCCTCGTCGAGATCGCCCTCGGCCTCGACCACCAGCGTTCCGCTGCCGTCTTCGCGGCGCAATGAGGTTGCCGTCCACCAGGCCTGCTGGGCCGTCGGATGGACCTGTGCCGTGATGGTCCGCGCACCGGAGAACAGGTCCTCGCTGATGGTCCGGGGAAGATCGTGCGAGACCAGGATCGTACCGGAGCCGTCACCGTGGGCGAGTGGGTCCAGCGATCGGGCCACGTCCAAGTCGATCTCGAAGTGTCCGTCACCGTGGCTGGGATGCCCGCGCCCATACCCCAACCCGGAAAGGACGGTCTGAAACGCGTCGGACGAGTTCTTGGGTCGGCCCTCCAAGCTGTACTCGTAGACGTCGTCGTCGACCTCGACGACCCGGAATTGCCAGGTCGCCGGCTCGAGGGCATCCGAATGCGGTCCCCAGACTGCCTGCTGGTCCGAGACGCTCGTGGGCTGTGTGTGAACGATGACCCAGACTGATCCCAGCACCCCTGCGGTCACGGCGTTGACGCCGTCTCGGACGTGCCGCGTGAAGGCGTAGTAGACTGCGTACGGTCCGCTTTCCCAAGGGGTCTCGCCGGTGGGTCTGGTCGACGCGGGGTTGGTGCCCTCGGCAGCGCTTTCCGGGCCGGCGACGGCAACGGTCTCGGGCTGCGGTACCGCTTGTCTGAACCGCTCGCCCTCCTCTTCCGGCGTCAGAGCGCAGCCGGACGCCAAGCCTGCCAGCACCATCGCACCTGCCACTACACCTGGGTACCTATGAGTCTGAGTCACCGGAGCCTCCTCGGTTGTGGCAAAGCGCCCATTCAAGTTCCGCGCCAAGCCGCAAAACTGCTGGTTTTCTGGTATGATTTCGTGATGACCTAGGCACCGGGGTGGCCTCATGTGAACCTCGGTTCGCGCGGCAGGAGCCGCAGATGGTTCCGGCCGGGCTTCCTCGTCGCTCCCGAGTGCCGCAACAGCCTCTGTAATCGATGCGCCAACGGATCAATCCAGTGGAAGCCTTGGTGATGCTTCCGCGCCTCACCGAGGCCGCCAAGCGGCGCTCGAGCTGGCGTCAGGCGATTACGGCGCTCGGTCAGAACATTCGTGTCACCGGTCCTCCGCCCCTCGACGGGGTGGACCCCGAGGACCTGCTGCGAGCTGCCCGGGCCGCCCTCGAGTCAGGCCTGTGCGACGAGATGGAGTGGATTGCCCCGGGTCCGGCCGCCGTGGCCTTGTACGAGCTGACTTCGGCCCTGCCGCAGGGGCGCGAGCGTCGAGAACTCGGCCGTCGAGTGTTTGCTCTGCTGTACGAAGGGACGGCAACGACCTTTGCCTCCGTGGCCGCACGCATGGCGCTCGGGCCCAGCCGTCCGTTGGAGGCGATTGCCATCCGCTCCCGGGTGGCGCTCACCCTCGACCTCCCCGTGGGAAGCGCGGTCAACGCCGACGCGCTGGCGCTCAACTTCCTCACTCGCCCGGACCTGTTCGAGCAGTGGATCGACCGACCGTCCACCGGTGCGCTTCCAGCGCGACGCTTGGCGGCCAAGTTCATCGAGCACGCGGCGCGAGAAGCGGCGACTCGTTCCCTTCAGGGGGACCTCCATCCCAGGGCGCTGCTCGGCGGCGAGCGGGTTCGCAGCTGCTTTGTGCGGCTGTTGAACGACCGCGAGCCGCTGGTGTGGCGCCACGCGGCAATCGCCCGAGGTCTGCTATCGACCGTGGATTCTAGCCACCAATCCGAAATCGAGTCCGGGCTCGACCCCGCGCTTTCGCCCACCGAATGGCGCCGTGCCGCCGTGTCGTTGGTGGCCGGCCTGGTCGGCGATCCCGAGTTGGGCATGAAGCTGGCACGCGGGTTGCTCGAGAGCGACGTCGCCCAGCGGGACCCAGGTCTGGTCGCCACCATGGTCTGGGGACTCCCCCCCGTCATCGAAGCAGAGCCGGACGCGGCCGAGGAGCTATTGAACCGCCTCAGTGCTTCGCGTCGTCCCGACGTCGCGGAGGCCACCGCGACACTCCTGGGAGACCTGGCCAACTGGGACTTCGGCGCGCGCGCCGCCACGACGGTGCGGGCCGTGCTCAGCTCGCGCGGCGCGAAGGACAGCGTGGCTCGCCGCGTACTCGCGGACCAGGCGCTCAGAACCATCGATCGCGGGCACACTGACTCCACCACGGTCCTGGCTCGGGTGCGGGATGCGCTGATGGCCTACGAGTCCTCTGGAGCTCGGGCTGCCTACGACATTGCGGTGGAGGCGCTGCACCGGGCCGAGTTCAGCATGGATCGCATCGCCGCGTTGACCGAGGATGACGAAATCACGCTCATGCAGGTGTTGCCGTTCCTGGCGGATCTCGACGCGAACGTCCTGGAAAGCGCCCGCCTGTACGACTTGCTGCTGCTCAACCGGAGGCCTGGCGACCCCGACGCCACCGTGGGGGAGATGGAGCGCCTGTATGACAGCGTCGGACGCTGGCTGCTGGAGGTCGAATCCCGACCGGATGACGAAGACGCGGAGTTCTCCCAGATCCGTGCCTTGGCCAAGCAGAGGCGCCTAAGGTGTCTGCTGCACCTGGTGGACCTCGACACCGCCGGCCGAACCGAGAGCGGAGAGTCAGCCAGCCGTGTGAAGGCCCGCCTGCGCGACGCGATTCGGGTGCTGTTGGAGAAGCTCGCCTCGGGACCCGACGGTTCGCTGCATCGGATTCTGTGTGCCACGGCCGCGCGAAGCTTCGACACGGCTGTGCGCGAGGGCGTGGCCGACCCGAGCGACTTGTGGCTGTTGATCGCCGACTTCCTGACGGATACCGAGAGCGTGAGCGCGATAACCGACGCATCCACCACCCCCGAGATGAGGATGGCAGTCGGGGCCTACAGCGACTTCTTGCTCGGCGGTACGCCCGGTGCCGAGATCGACGACCAGTCCGAAGCCTCACTCTCGGACGTGGCCCGGGTGGCGAACCGTGTGGTTCGCCTCAGCCGAGGCTTGGGCGCCGGCGGATCGTATCGATCGGAGGCACTGCGGCAGGTCGTGCTGCGCATCGGTCGGGCACTCGAGGCGGTGGCCTCCACCCGCGGACTGACCGAGTTGGTCGATGGCTCCGACGCGGACTTCGATCCGATTGGCGAGCTGGAACGAGGCGCCGACGGGCTCCGCAAGCTCATCGCCGGTGCCCGGCGCCGCGTTCTCGATGAAGACCGGGTCGGCGACATTGCGGTGGTCGCCGACGTTCCGTCGCTCTCGGCTCTGGTCGAGCGAGCCGTGGGCGGGGTGCCAGCCAATTTTCACCAGGTGTCGATGGCGGTGACTGAATTGACCGCCGATCTCCCGCCCTCGCTGAGCAATGCCATCACCGAGGTCGCCCTGCGACTGAGTGACATGCCCGTGACTCCCGCGAGTGACGTGTATGCGATCCCGTTGGGCAAGCGCCGCGCGGCGCTTCCCGACTGGCTGCTGCCACGGCGGACGATCGGGGCTTTCTACGTGGTGCGGGCCTTGGGAAGCGGCGGCGTGAGCTCGGTGTTCGTCGCACGCCGCGTCGAAGAGAAGAACGACCCGCGGTCCGAATCTTTTGCACTGAAAGTCCCGCAGTACGATCCGAGCACGGCGCGCAGCCTGTCCGAGCAGGAATTCATGCAGATGTTTCGCGAAGAGGCAGGCGCTCTGCTGTCACTGCCGGCGCACCCGAACTTGGCTCGGTTCGTCACCTTCGACCTGGCCGCACGCCCGAAGCCCATTCTGGTCATGGAGCTGATTCGCGGTCTCGGAATGGACCGACTGATCCGGAGCCGGTCGCTGGACGTGGAGCGCGCGATGGCGCACCTGGATGGTGTCCTGGCGGGACTGGAGAGAATGCACGCGGTGGGCGTCGGGCATCTGGACATCAAGCCGTCGAACGTCATCTTGCGCGACGACGAGACGCCTGTGCTGGTGGACTTCGGATTGAGCGGTCTACATCTGCGACCCGGCTGCGGAACGCTGGAGTACTGTGCGCCGGAGGTGTTGGGCGTCGTTCCTCCTGGGCACACCCCCACCCCGCAGCCGGCCGACATGTACGCTTTCGCCTGCGCGGCGTTCGAGGTCCTCACCGCGCAACTGCTGTTTGACGCCGGGGACGAGATGTCCTTGATGTCACTGCACGTGTCCCACGACGGTTGGCCAGCAAAGCTGGCGGCGCTGGCGCAGTCGTCGGCGCTGGCCGATTTGAGTGTGATTCTGGCCGCGTGCTTGAGGCGCGATCCACGCGACCGGCCCACGGTCACTGCGACTCGCAAGGCGTTTGCCAAGGCCCGAGCCAAGCTCGGGTCATTTGCCTGGCCCGTTTCCGTTCCTGCGGTGGCAGCGGTGGGCTGAACGAGCGGCCAACGAGGTTTCGGTTGAACGACACGGTTCAGATCGTGCAGAGCCAGAGGCGCGTCTGGGTGTGCAGGGCGGTGGTGCTGGTCGCCGTGGTGAACGGCGCGGGAGTCGGCGGCTGTCGGCCGGATCCGCCCTCCACCATCCAAGTCCGGGTCGGCAATGAGGCCGAGGAACAGGCGTCCTTCATCCCTGAGACCGCGCTGGCGGAGTACCTGGAGTTGCCTGGCGAGCGCAATGAGCTTCGCATCACCCTGGCGGACTACGGCGCCTCCTGCGACGACTACGTGCGCCCGGGGCCCGGACACACCTACGTCAGCGTCATTGTCGTCGAGCCGGCCGGGCGGGACGTGACCGCCGGAACGTACGCCTGGGGTGGTCGCGAGGCGCACGGGGGGACGGCCAGTCGTCCCAGTCGCCCGTTTGCGATGCCAAAGGTCCTACTGGGCAGCCAGAGTCACCTATTTCCCCCGGGGGGCACCGTGCGCCTGAGTCGTGTCGCTCTGCAGCACGACGGCCGCGTCGAGGGGGTCCTGGCCTTCGAGTTCGCGGGTGATCGCGAGCGCGACGCCACCAGCCTCACCGGGAATTTCCGCGCCAAGTTGTGCAAGCTCAACCGTGCCGGCGAGCCGTGACGGGCCCGTGGGCGCGGGTTGCGGTTTGTCTTCGGCGGCCGGGCGGGGTTAGCGTAGCGCCCCGCCCAACCGGAGGAGGAGTATGCGCTGGCCGACACTGAGCGTTCGCCGCAAGATCCTTAGCACCATCGTCGTCATTTCGGTGCTGGGGTTGGGCGTTGGCGCCTACGCTGCGTTGGACGCCGTCAGCGAGGCCAAGCAACGAGGGCGCTACCTCGAGACGCCGTTCAGCGCCTACCGGGACACGCTGGTGGCGGGAGACGATGGGCAGGACGCGGTGGCGCGCATGATCGCTTCTGACCCCGCCCTGATCGCGGTGTTGGTGGCTGGACAAGCCGAGTTCATCCAAGCTGAGGCCACCCGCTTGGCGCGCCCCTTGGAAGGCTCCCTCAATCCAGACTACGTGATCATCTCGGACGCTGCTGGCAACGTGTTCCCTGCTGCCAAGTTCAAGGCGCTCTCATCGAGCGTCTGGCGGGGATACCGGCTGTTCCGAGATCTGCGCGGGGGACAACTCCGGGGGCGGATCGGAGTGATCGCGCGCAAGCCCTGCCTGATTGCGGGTGCTCCCATCAAGAGCGATGACCAGATCGTGGGCACCGTTCTGGTGGCCAAACTGCTGGACGGCTACTTCTGGGACATCGCCAACAACTCCGGGTCGCGCATTTCGGCCCAGCAACACCGCCTCTCGCTGGTGGCGGACGACAAGGTGCTGGTCTCGGCACTCAAGTCCGACGAAAAGGCAGCGTTCGTCGCCGCCCTGTCCAACCCCCGGGGGGTCAACGAGGGGGACGCGACCGTCCCAGTGCTCGCATTCAGCAACGGGCTGTACGACTACTGGGCCGAGCCACTGCGAGGTTACGAACGTGCTGCCGACCCCAGCAGTCACGTCGTGGGGCAACTGGTCCTGGTCAAGGAGCGAGACGAGGCTCGACAGTTCTGGCGCTCGAATTCACGCCTGCTGATGGTCTTCGGGATCGTGCTCGTATTGGCGGTGGTGTTCGCCTACCTGCTGGCAGTGCAGATCACTCGACCATTGCGCCGCTACATTCGAGCCACTGAAGACCTCGCGCGTGGCCATGGCGATCTCAGCAAGCGCCTCGAGGTCCAGACCAGCGACGAACTCGGCGTGCTCGCCGGAAACCTGAATCGAGTGTTTGCCAAGATCCATACGCTGGCCGCGGGTGTCCAGCGGACGGCGTTTCAGGTCGGCGCCTCGAGCGGAGAAATCTCCACGGTTAGCAAGCAGATGCTGGACGGGGCGAAGGAGCAGGCGGGCAAGGTGAGCAACTCGACCGCGGCAGTCACAGAGCTGTCGTCGTCGATACAGCAGGTGGCAGAGAACGCCGCGGAAGCGACCCGCACGGCCAAGCAGAGTGGGGAGGCCGTCACCCGCGCCATCGAGCGCCTGCAACGCATCCGAACGACCGTCGACGACGCAGCCGGGCGCATCGGGACGCTCGGGGAAAGCGGAAAGCGCATCGGCAAGATCGTCGAAGTGATCCGGCAGATCAGCGAGCAGACGTCCATGCTGGCACTCAATGCCGCGATCGAGGCTGCCCATGCCGGCGAGCACGGCCGCGGGTTCGCAGTCGTCGCGGACGAGGTTAGCTCGCTGGCCAAGCGGGTGGGGCAGAGCGCGCGCGACATCGAAGACCTGATCGCCACCATTCGCGACCAGACTGGAGAGGCGGTGCGGGTGATGCAGGTCGGGACTCAGGAAGTCGAAGAGGGTACGGGACTGGTGGAGAACACACTGGCCGACTTGCAGACGCTGATCAGCGTGATCGACGACACGGCCTCTGCCGTGCAGGAGCAAGCCATCGCTTCAGACGAGATAGCCCGGAACATGGACGCCGTGCAGCGCATCGCCACCAACGTGGTGCAGTCCAGTGAGAATGCGGTGGACCAGGGCGACCACCTACAGAAGCTAGCTGACGAGTTGGAGCGGAGCGTGAAGGGCTTCCGCATCGATCCGGAACGGGTGGCGCTGGACGAGGCGGAGCTCAAGCAGTTGCCGGAAGGAAAGGCATGAAGCCCAAGGTCCCGCTTTGCGCGTTGCTCGTGTTCCTCGGCGCCGCGTGCGGCGACGACAAAAAGAAACAGCCACTCGAGTTGCCCCCGTTGCCGGATCTCGCCGTGACCGGGCTGCAGCCGGTGGGCGGCGCGCTCAGGCCCCCTGGGGATGGGTGCTTCGAGCTCGGGCAAGACGCGGATCAGACCGTGTACGTGGTGGTCGGTCCGGTTGCGGAAGACCTTCCGGGAGAGCTGCAGGGGTTCACTCTGCGGCCGCCAGGAAGCTGTGGCGGCACTGCGCAGTGTGGTCACCTGGTGTTGCGCGTCGACCCGGTGTCGGGCGGCGAAGCGCTGGAGGTGCGTGCTGCCACGTTGGCCGTCAGCGTCCCCATGGGCGAGATCGAGACACCGACGGGAGTGCACACGATTCGCGTGGCTCTCGCGGATGACGAGGGCGCTCCGGTACTGGACGACGATGACCGACCGGTCCGGACCGAGGTGACGCTGGAGTTCGGCGCTTTCGGGGCATGTGGCTCGGGAGGCGGGGGCGGAGGCGCGGGCGTCGACGCCGGTGGAGGGTCAGGACGCGCGGGGTCGGGGGGCGAGTCGGCTTCGGGCGGCGCTGCCGGCTCGACCAACGTCAACCTGGCTGGCTCGTCCGGTGCAGGGCCAGTAGCGGGCGCAGGAGGCGAGCCGGGGGCGGGTGGAGCGGCGGGCGCGTGGGCCGGAGGTGCCGGCGTGACCAGCACGGCAGGAGCGTCAGGTTCCGGCGGTCCTGCTGGCGCGGGCGGGGCGGCAGCCGGGGCGGCAGGATCATCTGCCGGGGCTGCTGGCACCTCGGCCGTGGCGGGGGCCGGGGGAGCCAGTGCTGGCATGGCCGGATCCACCGCTGGCGCAGCAGGAAGCTCGGGCGCGGCACCGGTGGTGGGAGGAGCTGCGGGTTCGGTCGGCACGGCGGGAGCTGGTGGCGGCAGTGGGGCCGCAGCTGCCGGAGCTGGCGGTGGCGGTGGCCCCGCAACCGCTGGAGCCGGCGGCGGCGGTGGCGCCTGAACCCGTCAGGCCCGTTCTCTACTGTTCGACGCTGCACTGCACTGGGCCGTCCCGGTGGGGCATCACTCTCCCGATGCCCACCGGCGAGGCGCAGGCGCCGTTACGGATGGATGAAGATTACCGTGCCACGCAACGGAAGCAACACACCGTGCCAGCCGGTCGGCACCTGCGGGTGGGTCCACCAGAAGATCCGCCGTGCATCTTCGGGGGTCAGATTGAGGCAGCCGTGGCTCTTGGGCGTGCCGAAGCGGTCGTGCCAGTAGGCGCCGTGCAGCGCATACCCCTCACGATCGAAGTACTGCACGTATGGGACGTCTCGGAGCTCGAACGCTTCACCGAGTTCGTCTGAGCTCATGGTGGCTGTGATGTGCTTGGTGTGGATGCGGAAGATGCCCCGCTTGGTGGCCGTGGTGTGCTTGGGATCTTCCAAACCAGCCTCACCGCTCGAGATCAAGGTTGCGTAGACGGCGTTCTCGCCTGCATAGAGCAGCGCGGTCTGCTTGGTCAGGTTGACGTCGATCCAACGCTCACCGTTCTTGCCCCACTTGGGCATGCGACGCGCGGGATCCAAGCGTGATGCGTCACGATCGCTGATCCACTGGCCCTGCTCGGTTTCGTAGTGCAGCACCTTGCGGTAAAATTGCTGTTTGCCGGTGAGTTGGATCGCCGTGAAGTAGGGAGCGGCGCCGGCCTCGATCAAGCGGCCGCTCGATTTCTGATAGATCCAGAGCTTCGCGCCCCGGCGACGGACCAGCGCGAAGGGGAACTCGATGTCGCCACCGGCACCGATCTCGACCCCGTGGTATTCCGAGCCGCGGATGGGGCGTAGGCGGTCCGTGGGGAGAACCTCGAGTTGGCCGGAAACGCCGTACCGGCGCCCCTCGTGAAGGAAGGTCCTGAGGAACGAGTAGCCGACTCGGGGTCGCATTCGCTCCATGACGATCTTCTTTTCGTTCCGCACTGCACCGGTGAGGTTTGGTGCCACGTCGCCGTTCTGGAGAAACCAGGGCAGCGGGTCACTGCGCTTCTCCTCCCATGCCAGGGCCGAGTCCGGCGGCTCCCCCACCCCACCGAGCCACACTTCTTGCGCGTAGCTGGCCCCGATCTCGCCGCCGGCCTTCAACCAAGCTGGCATGCGCTCATCGATATCCGGCTCGATTTCACGCAGGGTATCGGTATCGGGCAGTCGTTGGTACACCGGGCCCGGTCTGCGCACGGTTCCGTAGATGTACGGCAGCTTTCGCCCAAACTCGGGGGGATACTCCAGGGTGGCGCGGACCAGGGGATCGGACCCGTCCAGCGTGGCGCCACGACCCACGCACACGTACCCCTTGGGTTTGACCGGGTACCACCCACCCCGGCATCGATCATGACCCGCGGGTGTCGGGCTCGTTGGAGACGAGGAGCCTGCTCGCAGGTAGCCCAACCGCTGAGAGTCTCGTGACGGACGATCCCGAATCCAGACCCGCAGCTTGCGCGCGTACACCCGCGGCGTACCTGGAATGCTCATGGCCAGCGCCCGGCTTTCGCCGGAAAGGGTGACCCTTGGCACCAGGGGCGGCAGCGGCTCTGGCTCCTCTGCGGAACCGCTGGGCGGGGGCGCGGGCTGCGTGTGGGTCGACGCCTTGGCCAGGGTCGTCGCCGACATGGCCGGTACGGCCGTTTCGACTTCGTCCCTGCCGCAGGCGCCCAGGCTGAGCAGCGCCAGCACGGAAACGGTGGTGCCAAGCGGTCTCACGTTGACAGTGCATCGCACAAATCAACGCAAACTCGCCAGAAAGGCACAGCCCCTGCGCAGGGACTTCCCGTCGCTTGGCGATCGGGCAGTCAAATCCCCAAATAGGGAACGGCAGCAACCCGGGCGGAGGGGGGGGACACCTCGGGCTGCCGCCATAAAGTGGAAGAGCACACATCGTGCCGGTGCGTCCCCGTAGCAAATTCAGAGGTTTATTCTCAATCTGAGACGAAACGCATTGCACTATCGCAACACGAGAATCTCAAATAGGAAAGATCGGGCGACGTTCCTAGTGCCCTGGACCGGTCACTCCCCGGGCTCGGTGGGCGTCTCGGGCTGGCCCGGGGCAATCGTGAGGGTGGCGCCAGGACGACAGATGCGCGTGTACTCGAGGGGCATCCCTTGGGGGGGGACGACGTCGATCTTCACGTGCTCGCCCGGGACGCAGTCCAGGTCGCCGAAGAACGGGGTGCTTCCGAGCTTGCGACCCTTGAAGTACGCCTCCGACCTGGGTGGGCCCGCAGTGATGGCGACGGTCACGGCCTGCAGTCGTGGAGCAGGACGCCGTCCGGCCCGGGCGCTGCGGGGAGCGGGTCTTCGTTCGACCTTTCTGGGCACGGCCGCGTCCTCGAATCCTCCGTCACGCAAGCGACTGGGCACCTTTCGCACGACGGGGTTTGCCGCCGACAGGGCTCCGGACGCTCCCGCGGTGTGGGGCGTGCCGCGCAACGCGCGCGTGGCCGCAACGGACGCCAGGCGAATCCCCGAGGCCGCCACCAGTACGGCCAGAAGCAACGTGCTGGCATCAGCCAACCTCGTGATCCGCGCCTCGCTCATCCGGCCACCCTGAGAACTTCCGTAAGTGAGGTCTCCCCGCGCAGGGCCCGATCGAGGCCGTCCTTGACCAGCGGGGTCATTCCATCAGCCACGGCCAGGTCGTAGATTTGCTTGGTGGTACCGCGCTGATTGATGCCCTCCCTCAACGGGGTACTGACCACCAAGAGCTCCGCGATTGGAGTGCGTCCGGTAAATCCCTGTTCTTCGCAGAAGGGGCAACCGACTGGCTCGTAGTAGGTCCCCGGGGGGATTGTCAGTCCCAGCTTCGCGAACCGGTCGACGTGTATGGGCTCGGGCTCCGCTGGTCGTCGGCAGGCCGTACACAGCGTCCGTACCAGGCGCTGCGCCAAGCACCCCAACGTCGCGCTCGCGAGAATGAACGGCTCGATGTTCATGTCGATGAGCCGCGCAAACGGGCCCGAAGCACCCTCCCCGTGAACCGTGGTGAGGATGAGGTGTCCCGTGAGTCCCGCCTGCATGGCGATGTCCGCGGTCTCGTGGTCGCGGATTTCGCCCACCATCAGCACGTTCGGATCTTGTCGCAGAACACTGCGCAGCGTGCTGGCGAACGTCATTCCACTCTTGGGGTGCATCTGAGTCTGCGTCGCGAAGGGCAACTCGAGCTCGATCGGATCCTCCAAGGTCACCATGGTGGTGGTCCGCCCACGCGTCTTGGTGATGTGATCCAGCAGGGAGTACAGCGTCGTCGTCTTGCCGCTCCCGACCGGCCCGGTGACGAAGAGAAGCCCCTGGGGCTTGCTCAGCATCTCGCGCAGGCCAGTCGTGACCTCCCCGGAGAAACCCAAGTGGTCGAGCTCAGGCACGCTGAAGCTACCCCGCACCAGACGGAGCACGATCCGCTCCCCGGTCTCGGTGGGAAGCGTCGAGACCCGGGCTTCGATGGTCCGCCCGTCCAAGTGCATGGCCAAGCGTCCATCCTGAGGCACACCGTGGACGTAGGTATCGAGTCGCGCCAGCACCTTGACCCGGGTGGCGAGCTTGGGCGCCACTGCCACGTCCAGCTTGCTGACTTCATACAGCGTGCCGTGGACCCGGTACGTCACCGTGAGGCCCTCCACGCTCGGCGAGAGGTGAATGTCACTGGCCAACACGCTGACCGCGCCACGCACCAACTCGTCGAAAGCCGAGACGATGTGCGACGTCTCTCCGCTGACGCAGGCTTCCAGGCGGCGTCGCACCTCTGCCACGGCCTCCCGCACCGAGCTCTGCTGGAGGTGCTCGAACGCCGGAGCCAGAGTCGTGCGCCGTAGGCGGGTGAGTCGGTCCGCGAGGACGAGTGCCGCTGCCACCGCGGCAACGAGCACCGTTCCGCCAGCCAGCCAGAACCAGGCGCCCTGTCCGAACGCTTCGCGCCCCAAGTCACCGAGCACCGAGACCATGGCCGCGGGCGCCAGAGATCTGGCTTCAAAACCAGCCAGCACCAGACTCACCAGGCCGCCAACCAACCCCAGAGCGGCTATCGGGCGCGGCGAGACACTCATGGCGATCCGACCGCCACGGCACGGGCCACTGGATGGGCATGACACCCCGTGCACATGCGGCCATCCTCCCATGTGCGGTTTTTGCCCGCAACGGCGTTAGCGCCGGGCGCCAAGCTGCTGGTCGCGGGCCCAACCGTCGCCGTCCTTGGTCCATCCGGACTCACCCGCCGTTCGGCCCCGTCCAGGTCGATCGGTGCCCTCCGGGGCTACCGAATCGACCCGGCCGCCCCATGATCAGGCCCGTGGTCTGCATTCGTTGGCCGACGCGGGGGTTTTGGGATACGTGACGCGAGTGACGAAGAGGCGCCTGGTTCCCTGGTTGGCTGGTTCGGTGTTCACGGTGTGGGCGGCAACTGCTTCAAGCGGTTGCGACCGCGCGGAAGGCGCGTCGCCCAGCGCTCGTCCGTCGAGCAGCGCTGTCGGGGCGCCGTCTGGCCGACAAGTCACGTCCGCGGTTGCGTCGGCCTCGGCAGCGCCCCCGCCAGCCCCCACTCGCCCAGCCAAGCCGCTCAACGTCTTGCTGCTCACCATCGACGCCATGCGCGCCGACATGCCTTGGAATGGGTATCCTCGGCCGATTGCTCCCCGCCTGACCAGGTTGGCTGAGCAGAGCGTCGTGTACGAAAATGTGCGATCACTCGCGAGCTACACCGCGCAGAGCGTATCGACCTGGCTCTCCGGCCAGTATGCGTCAACGTTGTATCGGGCTGGCTACTTCTTCGCGAGTTACGCGAAGTCCAATCTCTTCTTCCCCGAGATCCTTCAGGAAAATGGGATCAGGACGATTGGTGTCCAGTCTCACCTCTACTTCAACCGAGGCAAGGGCATCAACCAGGGCTTCGATGTCTGGGAGATGGTCCCCGGTATCACGTTCGATCCCGAGACGGACAACCACGTGACGAGCCACAAGACCACGGCCCTGATGCAGGAGCTCTTGGCAAAGAAGGAGAACACCGGCGGTCAGTTCTTCGCGTGGACGCACTACACGGACCCCCACGACGTCTACGTTCGCCACGAGGGGTGCCCGGAGGAATGGGGCAAGAAGAACCGAGACCGCTACGACTGCGAGATCCACTACGTCGACCAGTGGGTCGGAAAATTCCTAGATTGGGCAGAACAGCAGCCCTGGTGGAAGGACACCGCCCTGGTCATCACCTCGGACCACGGCGAGGCGTTTGGCGAACACGGCATGTACAAACATGCCTTCGAGCTCTGGGACGTCTTGGTGCGCGTGCCCCTGATCCTGCACATCCCGGGCGCGACGCCGCGGCGCATCTCCGAACCGCGGACGCTCATCGACCTGGCTCCGACCATCATGGACCTGCTGGGACAGAAGCCACTCCAGCAGTTTGTTGGAGAATCCCTGGTCCCCGAGGCGTTTGGGGCGCCTCCTGCGCGCCGTGACGTGCTGGTGCTGGAGCTGAACGAAGACAGCCACAATCCCCCACGTCGCGCCATCGTCAAGGGCGACTACAAGCTCATCGTGCACGGACCGAATGCTGGCTGGAAGCATCTCCTCTTCAATCTGGCGGAGGATCCTGGAGAATTGCAGGACCTGTCCAAGCAGGAGCCGGAGAAGCTGGAGGAGATGAAACGAGTGTTTGTCGACACGTTTGCCAAGATTCCGAGCGTGGCGCCGTACGGCGGGATGAAGCTGAAGGGGGGCCGGACCGCAAACGGACCGATGCGGCCACCCAAGACCGACGGCCAGGAGGCGAAAGCGGGGGGCTAGGGCCGTGCTACGCCAGCTGACGCTGCTCACACCCTTGTGGTGCGCGGCTTGCCACCTGCTGCCGATCGGCGAATCGCCAGCACCGTCCGCCGCCGCGCCGACCGAGGTGGCCCCCTCGGAACCGACCAGGCCAGCACCGGCGGACCAGGTCTTGGCGCTTCCAGCTCGAGGCCCAGCGGTGGATCCACCGCTTCCCCCGGCGGTCCCCACAGGTGCCGACGGTCCTTCCCGGCCCCTCGACGTCCTGCTGGTGATCCTCGACGGCATGCGCACCGACATGCCCTGGGCCGGGTACGGGCGCGACATCGCTCCGAACCTGACGGCTCTCGAGAAGCAGAGCGTGAGCTACACGCGCGCCTACAGCGTGTCGAGCTACACGGCGAAGAGCATTGCTGCTCTGCTGTCGGGACGGTACCCCTCGTCGCTCGTCCGGAGCGGCCACTTCTTCACGGTGTTTCCCGACACCAACCTGTTCTTTCCGGAAGTGCTGGAGCAGGGCGGAGTGCACACCATGAGCGCTCAGGCGGGGACCTACATCCGTCGGGGCACTGGCCTGGAGCAAGGGTTCGTCGACTGGAGGATCATCCAGGGCGTGACCATGGATCCACGGAGCAAGGACTTCATCACCAGCGAGAAGCTGACTGGGCTGGTGATCGAGTTGCTGCGCGCCGCACCGGTTGGCCGCCCTCGGTTCCTCTACGTGCACTACATGGACCCCCACGAGCCCTACCTCAAGCACCCCGAGGCTCCGCAGTGGGGCAACTCCGCGAGGGACCGCTACGACCAGGAGATCTTTCACACCGATCGCTGGGTGGGTGAGTTACTCGACTTCTGTCGACGCCAGAGCTGGTGGGACCGCACCGCGGTCATCGTGACCTCCGACCATGGCGAGGGGTTTGGTGAGCACGGTCGCTTCAAACATGCCTTCGACTTGTGGGACGTTCTGACCCGCGTCCCCCTGTTCATCCGCCTTCCCGGCGCCAGCCCCCGACGGATTGGGGTGCCGCGCAGCCACGTCGATCTGGCCCCCACCATTCTCGACCTGATGGGGCGCCCCATTCCACCGGAATTCGTCGGCAAGTCACTGGTCCCCGAGCTCTACGGCGGGGAAGCCTACCGTCGGCCCGTGGTGCTGGACCTCCCGGAGGACAACCGTAATCCCGAGCGCAGGGCGTTCATCGACGGTGACTGGAAGCTCATGGTGTATGGGCCTGACGACGCCTTCGACCTGTACAACCTGCGCTCCGATCCGGGAGAAGAACGCAAGCTCACCAAAGCGGAGCCGGAGAAGCTGGAGCAGATGAAGACGCTCTACCACAAACTCTGGGGCAGCGTGCAGACGGTGCAGCCGTTCGGCGGGGTCAAGCTGGTGAGCGGAACCATCGCGAAGGGCCCGGCGAGGTAGCGACCCGCTGTCTCAGCGAAGCACCGAGCTCAAGTCTTGCTCCACCTGTTCGGCGGAGGTGCGAAACAGCTTCGCATGCCACCGGGTGTATTCGGTGCGTACCAGATAGTCGGCTTTGCCCTCTTCCCCGGGAAGGCGAGACAACTCGAGGAAGCCGAGCGGCTCGCGACCGGAAAAATACTCCACCTTGACGACCAGCATCGCTTGCCCCGGCTTCTCCACGTACTCCATGACTCGGAGTCGGCCGAGCTTGGTCATCCAGTTCCCGACGGTTTCGTCTTGTTCGCTCGCGCCAATGGCCCCAGCCCACGCTTGCTTCTTGCCTTCCAATCGGAACCACTCGCGTCGAGCATCACCGGCCGAAACGACCACCCGGGTCGCCTCCTCGTCCTCCCAGCCGTGCAGATCACGCTCGAGCAAACGAGAGTCGGCAGACATCAGGTTCCGGGCAATCTCGGCCGGAATCGCGTAAACGTCGCCGGTTTCGGCGTGGCGGGCGTAGTAGTCCCCGCCGCCGGGTGCCGTGCTGCCGAGCACGAGGCTGTGCGGCTGCCCGGCAATGGTGACGCGCAGCGTCCCCTCGGGCTTCTTCAGACCGAACTCTTCGGCTCGAGCGTCTTCCACTTTGCCGATGGCACGGTACGCCTTGAGCGGCGCCAGGCGCTCGACCAGCTTGTCGGCAGCCCCTACCGAGATGAACTGGGTGGTTTCGCGCTGTCGTTCCGTGACCGTGCTGCCCGCATCGCTTGCCGCCTGTGCAGGCTTCACGCGTGCAACTTCCTGATCCACGGTACCGATGAAGTAGCGCCCTCGGTCGTCCCGGCGAGACGACAGCTTGACCTTGAGCTTCTCGGACTCCCAGGAGATTTCCTCGACGTCCTTGGCCTTGCCCCCCCAGACCTCTACCGTCTGCTCGGCCTCGAGATCAGGAGTCTCGTCCCGCAGCCAGAACACGAGAGCCACCACCACCGCGCACGCGAGCAAACCCACGTGCAGAGCCAGACTGCGCAGCAGGTTCATGCCCGACCTCCTTGCTTCGCCGGCGCTGGCTGCTTGGTGCGCTGCCTCCGATGGCGCCGTTGCGCGAGGAGCAGCCCTCCCCCCAGCACCAGCGCGGGAAATCCGAAGATGGTCGAGTAGAACCAGACCAGATCTTCCTGCCGGGTGTGCTCGATACGCACGTCTTCCTCGGTGTTGACCTCGCCCGCGAAGCTCTCCTCGCCTCCCAACCATTTGACGGCATCGGCAAACAGTAGCTGATTCGCTTTCAGACGCCGGAGCAGCGGAGACTCGAGCCCAGTGGCGTCGGTCAGCACGAAGGCGCGCATCTCATCCGGGCCGGGCACGTCTTCCGACTTGCCGCCCTTGGGCTTGTCCTGCTTCGCCACCGGCTTCGGCGGCCTGGCCCCCTGCTTTGGGGTCTGCGTCACCGCCGCGGCGAAGTTGTAGGTTTCCTTGCGCTCCGTACCCTTGTCGAACTCGTAGTTCTTGTTGGCGTCGGAAAACGTCCCCGGCATGCTGCGCACGGTGAAGTCGACCTTGTGCGCCGTACCCTTGTGCTGGCGCAGGCTGCCTGCACCCGGCAATACGACCACCGCCTCTTGAGAGAAGCGACTGAGCGTGGATACCGACGCATGGGAGGAGTAGCGGTTCGTCCCGAGCAGGATGCGGTCCGATGGATTGAAGCGGTCGGGCAAATGGTAGCGAGCGTTGGCGAGCAACGTGGCGTCGAATTCCAGCCCCACCGCCTCGGCCAGTGCCTCCAGTCCTGCGTCACTCTGCGCGCGTGGTGTGTCTGTCGGCGTCTCGTCTGCGGGGTGGTCCGGCCCGGACTTCGTGGGCGGCGCCTCGTCGGCACCCGGCGCGGCAGAGCTCGAACTCGGGGGGGCTGCCGAGGCTCCCGGACGGGCGCTGGGCGCTCCGGTTGGCTCACCGCCCGTCTGGCTGTCCTGGGCGTGAGGTCGCCCAGGCTTGTCCAATAGCGGCGCACTGGACTCCACGTCCGGGTCCAGCGCCATGAAGAGCTTGCCCCCGCCTTCTGCGTATCGCCTGAGCGCGCCAATCTCGTCCGGAAGGAACGGCTCACTGGGGCCGAGCACCAGAACCAGATCTGCGTCCTTGGGCACCTCGCGGGCCAGCCCCTGACCCAGTCCGAGACTCTTGGTGCGGTAGTTGAGCACGCGCAGCAACTCGCGGACGTCTTTGCCTTTGTCGGCTCCGCCGGGACGACGGCTGGACTTGTCGTTGAGCTCGCCGTGTCCGGTCGTCAGATACGCTGTCCGCTGCTGGCGGACGAACTTCATCAGGTGCTGCTGAAAGTCGCGATCCAGAGTACGCAGCTTCGGGCGGGCGTCCTTGACCTTGGTGCCGATGGTGAGTTGCTCGGTCACCTTGTCCCGCTGCATGACGATGACCCCGTCCTGACGCACGCGAACCTCTCGGGCGAGCTTCGGCACCAGAACGCGATCGTGCACTTCCACGTTCAAGTTCTCCGTCCCGGAAGCCAGGTCCCGGAGGTACCGCTCCACTTCCACACGCGCCTCGTTCACCGCTGGGAAGAAGGCGTACACCGTCACCGGCTGCTTGAGACTGGCAGCGATGTTGCGCGTCGACTCGCTCGGGCGCGAGGTCTTGAAGTAGGAGTAGTCGACCTTCATCTCGGCGCTCCGGGCAGCAAAAACGAAGAGCGACCCGTAGACCGCAGCCAGCACCAGAGCCAACCCGGCCACGACCGCCGCTCGGACCCGGCGCACCTCGGGTCGCTCCGCGTGGCGCATGGGGTACATCGCCGCCTCTGCGAACACCATGGGAACGACACTGCCGACCACCAGCACGATCCAGGCGATGGTGAGGAGGCTCTCCACCCGGTCCCGAGTGTCGGGCTCGAGCGCCGTGAGCCCGAGCCGCTCGCTCGCCCATTCCCCGGTGCCGAAGTAGAGGAGCACCGCCCCAGCGGTGACCAGCGTGAGCACCGCCAGGAGCCGATTGATGGCTACCAGCTCTCCCTCCCCCCGAAAGCGGGGCGAGAATCTGAGCACCGTGGACGCCAGCAAAGCGAAGATCCCCGCTCCGGACGCGACCCAGTGTCCCGTGGGAGCCGCACCGAGGATGCGCTCGCCCAGGTAGAGCAGCACGAGCCCCAGCAGAGTGAGGCCAGCCACCCAGATCGGCGCCCCCTGCAGGCGACGATCCTCCGACTCCGAGGCTTCCTCGAGGTCGAGTTCGTCGGTGTCGTCGGTGTCGGGGTCGCCGGACGGATCCGGACTCGAGTCGGACGCGGGTGGCGCGGACGACCTGGAGTCGTCATCCGCCTGGGTGTCAGAGCCCGGAGTCGCTTCCGTCACGTCGGTGCCAGCCTCGCCGTCGGGGACGGGCGTGTCGTCGCGATCGTCGATTACCGCCATCGGCGCGCCTCCAGTGACTTGGTAGCGGCCAGCAGGAAGAAATAAGTGACCGCCAGGTAATAGGCCACGCTGCCCAAATCGAGAATCCCGACCATGAAGGGCCGGTAGTTCTCATGATGGAGGGCCAGGGCCGAAATGAACGAATTGATTGGTGGGTCGACGGCTTGCGCCAGCATCCACAACATCAGTAGCGGCGCCAGGATGACGGCCCCGATGATGGCGGCCACCACCTGCGAGCGTGCCAGCGAGGATGCGAACAGCCCCACCGACACGGTCGCCCCTCCCAGCAGCAGCATGCCGGCATAGCCGATCAGAATGTGGCCGACGCTCACCTTGCCGCGAACCAGAATCCACAGGGGCATGTAGAGCGTCAGCAAGGTCATGACCAGGATGACGCCAAAGGCCGACAGGAACTTCCCCAAGATGATCTGTCGATCGCGAAGCGGTGACGTGTTGAGCAGAGTGATGGTACCGGTTTGCCGTTCCTCGGCCACCAATCGCATGCTGAGCAGGACCGCTGCGGCCATCAGTGGACCGCTGACGTTCCAGAAGAACTCGCGCAGGACTTCGCCAGAGTGGAGCTTCTGGGTGAGCCCCTGGAAGTAGAAGAGGATGCTGTCGACGAAGAGCCCACCGGCAATGATCACTGCGCCCAGCGGAGAGCGCAGGTAGGCGAAAAGCTCACGTCGAGCCACGAGCAGCGTTCCGTTCACGCCTGTACCTCCTCGTTGTGGCCCGACTCGGGCGGTGCGCTCGTGCGGGTGGCTGGATCCGCCGGAGCTGACTCGGGTCGGGACAGCTGCAGGAACACGCTCTCGAGCTCTCGTTGGCTGCGGGCGAGTTCCAGCACTCCGGCTCCCGCCCCCACCAGCACCCTGCAAATCTCCTCGCGGACGTCCGAGCCACTACTCACGCGAAAGCTGTCGATGCCGGGTTCGGTTTCGTTCTCGGGCACGGGGCTCACGGCATGGACTCCATCGAGCGAGATGAGTAGCAACTCGATCTGCTCCCGCGAGTGCTCGGCAGGCCGGCGGAGCACCACGTCGACTTGCATCCCAGAAAGATAGCGGTCCACCAGCTGCTGTTCGGTTCCCGCCGCCCAGATTTCCCCGTCTCGGATCATGAAAATCCGGTCGCAGGTTTCGCTGATCTCCGAAAGGATGTGACTGGAGACGACGACGGTGTGGTCTCCACCCAGCTCGCGGATCAAACGGCGCATCTCCACGATCTGAACCGGGTCCAAACCTGAGCTGGGTTCGTCGAGCACTATCAGACGGGGGTGATGCACGATTGCCTGCGCGATGCCCAGGCGTTGCCGGAAGCCGTGCGAGAGCGAAGCGATTACCTGATTGCGGACTCGGTGAACACCGGTACGCTTCTCGGCTTCGCGCACCCGCTTGATGACGTCGCGACCCGGTACGCCGCGCAAAGCGGCGGCAAAGCGCAGGTATTCGCGCACGGTCATCTCTCCGTAGAGCGGTGGCAGGTCTGGCAGATAGCCGGTGGCAGCTCGTACGCGGTCCGGTTCTTCGACGACGTCGACCCCGTCGACCGCCACGGTGCCGCTGGTCGGCAGTAGGTCGCAGGCAAGGATGCGCAGCGTGGTGGTCTTGCCCGCACCGTTGAGGCCCAGTAGCCCCACCACTTCTCCACTTTCGATTTCCGTGGAGAGGGGGCCCACGGCTCGCCGGTCCCCGTAGTACTTGTACAGATTGCGAATCTCGATCACGGTCGGTTCCAGATGGTTCTCGGGTTGGGCCGAGCAGGACGGCTCGAAGTCGACTCCGAGCGCAAGACCACACGGCCGGCGGGTTTATTCCCCGACCCGAGGCAGAAGCGCAACCCTCCAGAGTGCGGTAGCCTCAGGCGCCGCATGTCCGCCACCTCTACCCAGGGCGCCGACCCGCAAGCGGAGCTGCCTCCAGGTGTGGAGGTCCACCGTCCGTCCAGCTCCGAAGACGGCGAAGTGCACTGGGTGGCCGCGCCGGATCTCCGCTGTGACGAGCTCCGGGCGGCGGCAACTCGGCTGGGGTTCTGCGCGACGGGCTATGCTTCGGTCGCACGGCTGGACGAAGATGCAAATCGGCTGGTCGGTTGGCTGTCCCGGGGTTTTCACGGTGCCATGACCTACCTCGAGCGCAAGCACGACCGTGCCGATCCGGCTCGGCTGCTCGCAGGGGCAGCAAGCATGGTCGTCGTGGCGCTGCCGCATGCTCCGGCATGGGGCTCGCGCTCGGCCACGGATGAGCCTCCCGTCGCCAGCTTCGCTCTCGGGCGCGACTACCACGTGGTGATGAAGGAGAAGCTTTCCGCTCTCGCCCAGACGGCAGCCGATCTTTGGGGACGCACGGTGCGCGCACGGGCCTGTGTGGATACCGCGCCGCTGTTGGAGCGCGCTGCTGCTCGGCGGGCGGGTGTGGGTTTCATCGGACGCAGCACGATGCTGATCGTGCCCGGGTTCGGCAGTCGCGTGACTCTGGGAGTGTTGCTGCTCGACCTGCCGCTGCCGGCCGATCCCCCCCTCTCGCTCGGTTGCGAAGGCTGCGACGCCTGCGTGCGCGCCTGCCCGACCGGCGCGTTGCTGGAGCCCTTCACGCTGGATGCACGCAAGTGCGTTTCCTACCTGACCATCGAGTCGTCTGGGGCCATTCCCACACCGCTGCGACCACTGGTCGGCCACAGAATCTTCGGTTGCGATGCCTGCCAGGACGTGTGCCCGCACAATTCTGCTGCCGTGGATCGTCAACCGGCACCAGGGCAGGCGCCACCGTCCGGGAGGGGAGATTGGGATCCTGCAAGCCTGCTCGCACTGGGCTCTTCCGCCCATCGCCGCCTGGTGCGCGGCACGGCGCTCCACCGGGTGAGTCGAAACCGCCTGGCTCGCAACGCAGCCATTGCGTTGGGCAACGGCCGAGACAGCGCTGCAGTCCGCGCTCTCGTGCGTGCGGTCGAGGAGCACCCCAGCGGGATGGTCCGCGCCCACGCAGCCTGGGCGCTGGGGCGGATCGCCGACACCCGTTGTCGCACCGCTCTGAAGCGCGCAGCCACCGCCGATCCTGACGCGGACGTCCGCAGCGAAGCCGCCCAAGCCCTTGAACACGTCCGACGCGCCCCGGGTGGCTGAGGCGCCCGACCCACGCCGACTTTCTACTCAGTGGGCTGACGCTGCGAGGCCGCGCTCGCCGCCGACGTCAGCAACTGCGTCAGCTGCTGCGCCAGTCGGGCCGGATCGTCGACGGGGCTCCCTTCCGCCAGCTGGGCCTGCGCGTAGACCACCTCGATCCAATCGTCGATCTGTTGGTCGTCGCACCCGTGGTGCATCAGTTCTCCGAGCGCCCGCAGCAGCGGGTGTGCAGAATTCAGCTCCAAGATGCGCCTGGTGACGGGCAAGTCCATTTGACGTGCCCGCAGCATGCGCTCGATGTGGGGCTGCAGTCCGCCCTCAGGCACCACCAGGCAGGCGGGGGAGTCGATGAGTCGAGACGAGGCGCGCACCTCCCCGACCCGCTCGCTCAGGACTTTCTGAATCCGCTCCATCAGTGCGCTGTCCGCTTCGACCGGCGCTACTTTGGTCTCCCCTTCCTCCGCGGGCTCATCGGGGAGCTTCAGCTCTTCGGTCATCGCCGACACCAGGGGCAGGTCGCGGTACTTCTCCAGCACACTGACCGCGAAGGGGTCGATCGGATCGGTCATGAGCAGGACTTCGAACCCGCGCTTCCGCAGCGCCTCGAGGTGGGGGCTGCGCTCCACCACTCGCCGGTCGAGGCCGGCGGCGTAGTAGATCGCTGGCTGTCCCTGGGGCATCCGGTCCACATAGTGGTCCAGTGACGTGAGCTCAGTGCCCGTGGAGGTCTGGTAGCGGACGAGCTTCGCGAGGCGGTCTTTCCGACCCGGTTCGAGGTGAAAACCCTCCTTCAGGACGGCTCCGAACGCCTCCCAGAACTGCAGGTAGTCCTCCGGCCGGTCTTGCGCCAACTCGTCGAGAAGATCCAGCGTGCGGCCGATGACCTGCTGCTGAATGGTGCGCGCTGCGCGCGAGTCCTGCAGGACCTCCCGAGACACGTTCAGCGGAAGATCCTCGGAATCGATGACGCCGCGCACGAAGCGCAGCCAGCGGGGCACGAACTCTTCGGCTTCGTCCATGACGAAGACGCGCTGAACGTGAAGGCGCACCCCGTGGTGGGGGTTGGGATCGAAGAGATCGAAGGGCGGACGACGCGGAATGAACAGCAACCCGGTGAACATCTGCGTCCCCTCGATGTGGAAGTGTCGCCAAGCGAGCGGCCCCTCCCAGTCGCGGGTCAAATGCTTGTAGAACTCCTCGTATTGCTCGTCCTTCACTTCGGTCGGGGGGCGCTGCCACAGCGCGCTCGCCGTGTTGATCGCCTGGAATTCGGCGGTCTCCTTCTGCTCCCCGCCGGTCTTCTCCACAGGCATCTCGATGGGGTGGCTGACATAGTCGGAGTACTGCGCCACCAACTGGCGAACTCGGAAGCTGTCCAGGTAGTCACGCTGGTCCTCCTTGAGATGCAGGATCACCGAGGTCCCCCGTTCGGCCAGCTCAGCCGGCTCGATGGTGAAGTTCTCCTTGGCGTCCGACGTCCACCGGTGGGCGGTGTCGTCCCCTGCCGCTCGGCTGACGACTTCGACCCGGTCCGCCACCAGGTAGGAGCTGTAGAAGCCCACTCCGAATTGGCCGATGAGCTGCAACCCCTTCTCTTCAGCTTCCTGGGCGTGCTGCAGTTGCTCCAAGAATTCCCGGGAACCCGACCAGGCGATGGTGCCGAGGTTCTTCTCCAACTCCTCGGCCGTCATGCCGATGCCGTTGTCCTGCACCGTGAGCGTTCCGGCATCCCGGTCGACGATCAGGCGGATCCGCAGCGTCTTCCCCGAGGGGAGCAGGTCCGGCTCCCGAATGGCCCGGAACCGCAGCCGATCCAGCGCATCCGAGGCATTGGAAATCAGCTCGCGGAGGAAGACCTCCCGATGACGGTACAGAGAGTTGATGACCAGACGGAGGACCTGATTCACCTCCGCCTGAAACTGGTGGACCTGCTTCTCACTCACGGCGACCTCCGGGCTCGGCGAGCGGCGATAAATTGACCACTCGGCTGCTCGGCGCAAGGGGCCGCGAGGGGCCGTTCAGGGGCGCGCCTCGGGTTCGTCCCGACTCCGGGCGGTCAGCGTCACCGAGACGATTCGCCAGCCCGCGTCGGTTTTGCGCAGCTCCACCCGGGCTTCTCGGACGTCGCTCACCGTGCCAACGTCCGGTCCTGAGGCAGAAGCGACGACCTGAAGCTGGGCGCTGGCCTCGCGACCGGAGCCCGCAACCTGGATGGTGGGCGGGCCCAGGTGCACGCGGGTGGAGTCGAAGCCCTGCATGACTCCCTCGGCCGTGGCGGCGAACGCCTCGGGCCCCACGCCGGTCGCAGTCAGATCGGGCGCAGAGACGCGAGCGTCCGGCGTGAAAGCCCGGCCGAATGCACGCCTGAGGCGCTCGCGCCGGGCGACCTCTGGGTCCGAACCGCTCTCGGTGAGCACCGCGCTGACGTCGTCCAGAACAGCTCCGATCCGCGCTCTGTCGCTCCCGCGCCACAACCACACCACGACCGCGACGGCGACCACAACCGCGGCCGCCCACCCGCGTCGCCTCCGGCGCGCGTCAGTGCCCACGCGACCTCCGGATCGTGGCCCGAGCTTGGTCGAGCACCGCCTGTGCGTCGGCTCCGGCCACCACCGCGCGCTCCAGCTCGGGTTGAACGATTTCGCGCGCAATGCGCACCAGATCGGTGGACCACGGCCAGGGCCGAGCTGCCGTGAGCTGGTCGTACGCGACACGGTCGTTCGGGTGGCGCGCGTAGTACCCAGAGTCTTCCAACCGGCGCACGGCGTCGAGGGTCACAGGCATGTACCCGGTGCTGGTGGCCCACTCGATCACCTGTTCGGTCTGCATCATCCAGCGGAGAAACGTCCACGCGGCGGTCTTGCTCTGCCTGGAGGCGGACTGCAGAAGGACGAAGTGCGTGCCTCCAGTGGGCATACCCGTGCAGCGATCCGCAGGAAGTGGCGCGGCAACCACCGGAAAGGCGGCGTGGTCTTCCAGGTACTTCAGAAACGCAGTCGAGTTCCAGATCATCGCGGTGCGGCCGGCCAAGAAGTCGTTGTTCGTCGACTCGTTCGCACTCGCCTCCCGCCCAGCTGGTCGCTTCATCGAGCCATCCTGGCCCGTGAGCGTCTGCCAGAAGCGCAGGGCGCGAGCTCCGGCATCGCCACCCAGGGTAACTCGACCTTCTGCGTCGACCACGTCGCTGCCCGCCTGGTTGACCAGTGCCACCCAGAACCACCAGCTGATGGGGCACTCGAAGCCGAAGCGGATGGTGCGTCCGCCATGGCGCACGGTGAGCGAGCGGGCCACTTCCCGGAGTTCTTCCCAGGTCCGGGGCGCACCGAGCGCGTGTCGGTCGAAAATCTCTCCATTCAGGTACGCGATGGGGGTGGAACGGTTGAACGGCAGGGCGACCAGCGGTCTGCCTGCCCCTCCCACCCAGGACCCGGCTTGGCCCAGTGCTGGGACCACCTCGATTTGCGCTGCCCCCGGGTAGCCACTCAGATCTTGCAGCACTCCGGCTTCGGCCAGGTAGGGCACGACCTCACCGATGACGTGACTGACGCTGGGACCGGCCTTGGCAGCGATGCCCAAGCGGAGCTTGGCCAGTCCCTCGTAGTAGTCACCCTGAAAGACCGGCTTGACGGAGCACTCGGTCTGCGATCGGTTGAAACGCTCCACCAGGCCCTCGAGAACCTGGCGGTTGCGGCCACCGTAGCTGAACCACAGAGCGGCGACCTCGCGCTCGGCAGGCCGAGTCCTGCACCCCAGCGTCGAGCCCGTCAACGCCACGCACCCGAGCGTCCAGCCGCCGGCGGCCAGAAACTCGCGTCGCCCCAATGCACGGCCCACTTGCACTTCGCCCAGTGTAGCGCGCTCGCACCTATCGTGGACCAGCCTCCAGGAACCCCGTCCGCGCGCCCCCCGGTCGCGGCCCCCACGTTCGGCCTGGCGGAAGCACCCTCGCTCGGAGGTTGGGCCGGGCGGCGTGAAGATGATGGAGCAACGTCG
>CAZSVU010000018.1:0-48659 GCA_964610275.1 uncultured Polyangiaceae bacterium
CCCCGCCCCACGAGTGGGGCCCCACCCCAAACGGTTCGCGCGCCGCGCATTTCCAAGCGGTAGCCGACATTCGCGCTCCCCTATTTAATGTTCTGTCCGACAAGTCGCAATCGGTGTCCACTGCCGGGCCGAACCCGAGGGTGGCGGCCCGGCAGTGGACAGCTCCGCTGGGGTGTGGCCAGAACGCCGAATCTTCTGGGGCACATTCGGTGCCTTGTGCCGTGTCCTCGAGAGCGACCGTGAGAACACGAGATGCGCGGTGCCCAGCGATTTCAGATTGTTACCTACCGGACACAGCACTGGCTGTCGGCCTCCGCGGGCTCGTCCCGGGAGGATCGGGGCACTTGTGGGCTGGGCTGCCGGCTGATAAGCGCTAGAAGCTCCGTGAAGCACCGCAACTTGGTCCTGAGAATCGCCACGTCCCTGGTGGCGGCCCCACTACTGCTGGGGGTTCTCCTGTTGGCACCCCCGGTGGCCTGGTACGCGGTCGTGGCGTTGGCGGTCGCGGTCGCGAGCGCCGAGTTCTTTGCCATGACGCACCCCGACGACCGGACCGCGCGCAGCATCGGCGTGCTGTCCTGCCTGGCGGCGTCAGCTGCGGCGTACTTCCGCGGAAGTGACGCCCGGGTGCTGTTGACGCTCATGCTGGGCGTCACCGCGGTGGGTCTGATGGTTCCACTCTGGCGGCTGGGCGAGATTCGCACCGCCCCGCAGCGCATGCTGGCCGGCGTGGCCGGTCCGCTATACGTTGGCGTCGCACCGACGACGCTCGCCTTGCTGCGACGAGATTTTCCGTCGGACGGGGCGGGCTACGTCGTTCTGGCGCTGCTGCTCGCCTGGCTAGCCGACACCGGAGCGTACTTCTGCGGGAAGCACCTCGGGAAAACCAAGCTCTATCCGGCCGTCAGCCCCAAAAAGACGCGTGCCGGACTGGTGGGGGGCGTTCTCGGGGCCACGGCCGGAGCACTGCTGGCGTCGGTGTGGTTCCTCCCAGCGCTGCCCGGGTGGCACGCGGTGTGGCTCGGAATTGCGGGGGGAGTGCTCGGTCAGTTGGGAGATCTCACCGAATCGCTACTGAAACGGGCCACCGGCATCAAAGACTCGGGGCAGCTCCTGCCCGGTCACGGCGGCATCCTGGACCGTATCGACGCCCTGCTCGTGGTGGGACCACTGGTCTACCTCTATGCCATCTGGTGGGTGGGGAGTGCGTCGTGAAGGCGGAAACCGCGCGTCGTTGACAGGAACGACGAGGCTCGACGATCCTGCCATCCCGCTCGAGCCGCAGGGATGTCCGCGGCGGCCGTGGGCGGTCGCGGTACGGTCGTGAGGCGCACCCTCGGCATTCTGACAGCACTGTTCGCCACGCTGTGGTTGCCGCTCAGCCCACGCACGGCATTCGCGAGTCACACCGAAGTCGATACCACACTCGACGCTCAGTCCTACCTCGCCCCGAGCCCGTATGGGAATCCGGTGGTGCGACGCCGACGCTTCACGCACACCTTGGGACTCGGATACTACGACATCCTGGACGACCCGGAGGCGAGCGGGCCACAGCTTTCCCTGGTCGCGCGCATGCGGCTCGACGCCGACTTCGGGCAGTCGAGCGCAGAGCGGAGCCCAAACCGTCTGGATCGCTACAGTCCCGGGCTGGAGGAGGCGCCGTTCGATCTGATGTACGCGTACGTGGACGCCCGACGCTACGCCGACGGCTGGCTGGGTGGACGCCTCGGGCGCCAGTATCAGAGCGACGTGCTGGGGTGGTGGTCCTTCGACGGCGCACTGCTCCGAATCACCACCCCGGTCTACTTGCGGTTGGAGGGGTACGGCGGTTTCGAGCAGCGAGGTGGGCTGCACCTGGTTTCGACGCCACGGTTCTCCGCGGACGGAGTCTACCGTGGGGACAGGGAGGGGCTCGACGTGAACCAGTGGCCGAGCTACCTCGACGAGTCGCGACTGGCTCCCGCCTACGGCGTTGCCCTGGAAACCCACAACGTCGAGTGGATGCACGCACGGGTCAGCTACCGACAGGTGATCAATCGAGACCGGGTGCTGGCCACGACTCTGTTCGACACTCAGGCGGAGCCGGAGATACTCCGCGAGAGCCGAACATCCACCGAACGAGTGGGCGCGTCGTTGTTCTTGACGGAGCCCGACGTCGGTAGCGTCAACGGCCGTGCCGTGTACGATCTCTACAACCAACTGCTGAGCGAGCACGCCGCGGGTCTGAGCTGGTACTTGAACGAGCGCATCACGCTCTCGCTCGAGTACGACTACTTCATGCCGACGTTCGACGGCGACTCGGTCTTCAACTGGTTCACGCACCGCGGAATGACGACCTGGCTGGGCCGCGGGTCCTGGCGGCTCGCGCGGCGCGTCGATCTCTCGACTTCCGCCGGAGTGCGGCAGTTCCGTACCGAAGGTGATCCGGACGAGCATGCGGAGCGACTCTTGCAGTCGAGTGCGACGAGCCTGGACCGAAGCCAGACCGGGGCAGTGATCGACGCGCTCGGTTCTGCCGCGCTCCGCTATGGCTGGGGGCTCGGGAACGTGCTGGTCAGCGGACGCGGCGAAGGGGGCGGCAGTGGTCACAGCGTGGGGGGTGACGTCACCGCACGGCAACGGTTCGGCGGCGGGTACTTCGACACCCTGGCCATCGTCTCGCTCTACGACTGGCACAATGCCCTCAGGGCCGGACGCGACGCGACGAGCTTCGGTTACGTGCTCGGCGGTGGCATCTCGCCAGCCGAACGGACTCGGCTGGGCGTGGAATGGGAACACGACATGAACCGCCTAGTGGGACAGCGGTACCGGGTGCTCGGCACGGTCACGGTGGCAACCTCACGATGAAGACTCGCCTCTGCACCACTCCAATTCTCGCCGCCACTTGCGCGCTGGCCGTGCTGTGGGGCGTGTGGGGGAGTGCGGCCTGGGCCAGGAACACTCCCGCCGGCAGGCAGGCGTCGCGGTCGGATGCCGCACCCGTCGTCCACGGTCTGGCTCCGTTGCCGCGTGGTGTCCGCGTCCCCGTTCACGATCGCCCGCCGGGTGCCCGCAACAGCGAAAGCGGGCCGAGCTCGGTCATCTTCCCAGACCAGAATCTCACGCTTCGGTTCGACCATCGGCTGCACGTCCAGCGACTCGGGATGAC
This sequence comes from uncultured Polyangiaceae bacterium, assembly GCA_964610275.1. Classification (GTDB taxonomy): domain Bacteria; phylum Myxococcota_A; class Polyangia; order Polyangiales; family Polyangiaceae; genus JAFGBI01. The sequence continues at coordinate 3,149 of CAZSVU010000018.1, forward strand.
GTGCCTCGAATGCCACCGCCGCGCGAGCACCAGCCGTCGGAGTGGCGACCGTCTGCTCCCGTCGCCCTCCACCTGCGATCGCTGCCACGGTACCCGCCACCGGGACTTGGCTGCGGTGCGACCCGACGCAACCAAGCTGATCGGGCAGTGCGGATACTGCCACCGCGGCTACCGTCCCGAACACGGCAATCAGGTGGCGCGCGTGGTGCTGCCTCGACCGCACCTGCGGTTCAACCATGCCGCGCACCACGACCGGAACATTCGCTGCTCACAGTGTCATGGCACGGTCGAGAACTTGGAGCTGGCGACGTTGGATCAGCAGCCGCGCATGCGCGGCTGCATGCGCTGCCACGGAATGGCCCCGCCCGCGCGTGGAGAAGCGCACAACGAATGCGGAACGTGTCACCTGACCCAGCGTGATGGCCTCCTGGACACGAATCTCGGTGGCCAGCACCTCCTTCCGCCGCGCTGGTTGAAAGGGGCCGCACACGACGCCGACTGGGGCGAGCGCCACCGGGAGGTGGCCGGCAACGACGGTGCCTTCTGTTCCAACTGCCACACCGAGAAGAGTTGCTCCGACTGCCACGACGGACGGGTCCGTCCCCGCAAAGTGCACTCCAATGATTGGCTCAGCCTGCACCCAATCGCGGCCCGGCAGGGCAACCCGCGCTGCAGCAGCTGCCACCATCAGCAGTCGTTCTGCGTGGGCTGCCACCAACGAACGGGGGTGGCGCTCAGCGGGCCGTTCGGCAACTTCACCGAGAGGGGCCGGTTCCATCCGCCCAAGTCAGTCTGGACCGATCCGCCCCGCTCGGCCGGACATCACGGATGGGAAGCCGAACGCAATCTCGCCGCGTGCGTGAGCTGCCATGTCGAGAGAGACTGCGTGCGGTGCCACGCCACCGCTGCGCGCGGTGGTCCGGGCGCGGGCCCAGGGGGAGATTTCGGCCAACGGACCAGTCCTCACCCAGCTGGATTTCGATCGCGCTGTCGGACCGCGCTGCGCAAGAACGCCCGGCCCTGCCTGGTCTGTCACGATCCCGCCGACCCAAATCTGGGAGCGTGCCGGTGAGCGGGGCGCCGGCGGCTGACCGTCGCAGCCGGCGCCGGCGCGCCAGCACACGAGCTCGCCCCCGGGGCCCGTCGTCGGCTCCCTGGGCATTCAAGGACAGCGGGGGCTTGGGACCAGCGCGACAAGTGGCCGCGGCAGCACGGAGCAGCGGATCCCTCTGGCGCGGTGACGAAATCGTTACGCGGCGACCCAATCTGCTTGCGCACCAACTGGCGAGACGGGTATAGCCAAATGCTCGTAAACGCAAGGAGAGCGAAGTCCAAGGAGGCCCTTTGTGGAGGAGCTCGTACGCTATCTGCTCTCGAATATGTACCTCGACTTCCAGGGCGACATCTCCGTAGAGAAAGTCCGCGAATTCCTTCGCGAGGACGACAGCAGGGAGGCCCGTCAGCTGCTGTCGAAGATCATCGAGGAGAAAGGCGTCGACGAACTTCTCATCACCCTGGCAGACTGTCTGAAGGACAGCATTGCCACGGGAGTGAACGCGCGGTCGGTGCGAGAGCAGTTGGTTCTCTACGCGGAGAGCTGAGGACACCAGCTCGCAGCCCGTGGCGGATCCTGGCAGCCACACTGGCGTGCGCAGCGCTGGGGTGTGATTTGGGGTCCCAGGATATCGCACCGGCTCGCGGACCTGATCTGCGACTGGTCGCCACGTACCCTGAGGCTGGGCAGGGATTGGATTGCACGCCAGACAGCCCCCCGGATTGTGGCGTGCCCGCGGACGCCGACATCGAGCTCCGGTTCGACCGGTACCTGCTCCCTGCCACGGGCAGCCGCCAGTCCATGCGGATCTACAGCCGGACCCCCGACCTGCACTTCTTCCTCGAACCCCACTACGACATGGTCGAGCGGGTCGTGCGGTTCAGTCTGCCAGGCGAAAGCACTTGGCCCCGAGCGGTGCGGTACGGCGTAGAGCTCCTCGTGCCCCGCAAGCCGGGCGAGCCGGGATTCCGAGCATTTGACGGTGCACCGCTGACTGAGTCCGGCTCCGTCCCACTGGAGTTCAGCTTCCGCGTGCAGGCTGGAGAACCCACCCCGACGGAGCCGCCGACGTCTGCAGCGCGGTGCGAGGACGCGATGGGTGTCTTCGCCCGTGGCGGATGCCAGAGCCGCAGCTGCCACCAGCCACAGGGCACGCCGGAGTGCGACACGGGCCAGGTTGCGCCCTCCCCAGGTGAGAGCTGCTTGGCGATCCCGCGCATGGGACTGGACCTCAGCTCGCCGGCGGGTGTGCAGGCAACCGCCATCAACCAAGTGGCGCACCAAACGGAGACCGGGCCCAGCAGCGGCGTAGTCATGGAGAACCCTGACCGGGTTGGCGTGCAGATGCCTCTCGTCGACCCGGGCCGCCCAGACCATAGCTACCTCATGTACAAGCTGCTTCGGCACCCCGGCCTGTGGGAACGAAGTCCCTGCGAGACTCGGTATCGAGTCGCGTTGGCGGGCCAATGCCCTGAACCGAGCCCGGAAGAGCTCGTCCGGCTGCGGGAGTGGTTCGTGACCGGACAGCCCATGCCCCTGGACGGCGGAAACCTGACGCTGGCGGACCTCGACGTCCTGCATGCGTGGATCGTCTCCGGAGCACCGCTGGCCGGCTGCGAGTAGGGGTCAGTCATGGGCGTCCAACTGAGTTGACAGACATACTGTAACTGATTCATATTATTGGAATGACGGCGCTTGGCGGTGCGCCATCGAAGTTGGCAGCTGGGGCATCGTTCGTAGAACTTCGCCGACGCATCGGACAGGGAGCAACCAGCGTGGTGTGGCTCGCCCGGCGTCACGAAGGGGCGTTGGCCATCAAGATCGCGCGGAGCCCGGCGCACGCCCCGCTGCTGGCAGACGAGGCAGCTCGTCTGCTGCTGGTGGACTCTCCTGCGCTCACCGACCTGGTCGATGCCGGCTTCATCGGTACCGACTGGGTGCTGCCAGACGCGCGAAGCCGGGACGCTTGTGTGTCCCCTGGCGCCCCGTACGTCGCACTCGAGTGGGTCGACGGCGAGTCGGTTGCAGACCTCTTGCCCGTCGTTCCAGAAGACCGCGTGCCTCTAGCATTGGCGGTGGCGCGGGACGTTGCGGCCGCGCTTCGCGACCTGCATCGCGCCGGCTCGGCCCATGGTGACGTGAAGCCGGCCAACGTGGTGGCGAACCGCGAGACCGGTGCAGCGCACTGTTGGCGTGCCAAGCTCGTCGATCTGGGTCTCAGCGGCGAAGCAGAGGCGACGACGCCACGTGGGGGCACGCCCCGCTACCTTGCACCAGAGGTGCTCGGGATCGGGCCAAGCAGCGATGGGCATGCCCGGGACCTGTGGGCGCTAGGACTGATGGTCACCGAGATCGCGTGTCCAGACGTGGCCGCATCGCGCGATCCGGCGGCAGCCGCGTCGAGTCGGCACTTTGACGCCGCGCTGGAGCTCATCGTTCGACCGCTGCTGGCACGAGCACCGGCGGCCCGACCGTCCGCGGAGTGGGTGCATGCCAGGGCATCCGCCGAGCTCAAGTGGCAAGAGAGTCCGCAGGCCATGCGTGCGCGGCGCGATCGAGCCGTGCGGCGCTCCTACCTCGCCATCCGGCGGCGCGAGTTGCTCTCGGCGGCGCAACATCGGGATGCGCAGATCGCCGTCTCTGGCGAACCGGGCAGATGGCTGGCTCGGGCAGTGGAGGTCGCACGCAGAGTGGCGCTGCTCCGCGGAGACCTCATCCCGGAGACTGCGGAACCCTTGACCGACCTGAACGCACTAGGTCGCTCGAGGTGGCTCGTGCACCTGGTGGGTTCTCCCGCCGCCAGCTGGCCGTGTTCGGCACGGAATGATGCCGAACTCTGCGACCGCTTGCTGGCGCTGACCGAAGATCAGGAGCCCGAGTCCTTCACGCTCGCGGGCCTGGAACGCCGAAGCAGCCCACTGCGCACGGTCCCCACTGGGCCGGTGGACGTGGCCCTGGCTCTCGGCCGGGGCAACTCTGACCCGCTGCTCTGGGACATCGCCGAACGAATGGTCCTCGACGGCGGGCCCGCCTCGCTCGGTGTGGCCCTGGGCAGGGCGCTCCGACTCAGCGGACAGCTCGGGCGTGCGCTGGCCGTGCTGCGTGAGATCCCCACCCCCGAAGCCGCAGTGGAAGCGGCCGAAACGGCGCGGCGTGCGCGCGATACCGACCTCGCGTCAGCCATACTCCAAACGGTAGAGACGACTGCTGACCCGCACACCATTGCGCGCGGGGCCGCCACCCAGGCACGGCTGACGCTGGACCGTGGGGACGCCCACGGGGCACTCGAGATCATCGAGTCAGCTCCCGACACCGCGGCCACGCTGGAAGTCCGCGCGCTCGCTGAGCTGGCGCTCAGCGACCATGTCGCAGCCCGGCACAGCGCCGAACGTGCGCGCGCACTCGCTGCGAGCGAGGAGGAGCACGCGCGCGTCGAGGCCGTCATCGGGCTGTCCACTCACGCGGCAGGCGAGCCGGACAGCGCGCTGCGTGCTTTCGGCCTGGCGAGCGAGCATGCCGCCCGGGCTGGCGCCGTGCTGGAGGAAGCCACCTACCTGACGGGAGTCGCGGCCGCGGCGGCTGACTTGGGCTACCTCGATCAAGCGTTGGGAGCCTCGGGGCGCGCCGTCTTGCTCTTCGAGTACCTGAGTCGGCCACGCGAAGCAGCACGCGCTGCGCTGTCACGGGCCGCAGTGTTCGCGCTAGCCGGGGCGGTGGAGGAGACTCGCGATGCAGCGGGAGACGCCATCGCTCGAGCTCGCGCCGCGGATGATGGTCAGTGTCGCGCCTATGCGCACCTCGCTCTGGCCGATGTACTCCCGGAGGCGGACACGGAAGCGATCGAGCACGCGCAACGAGCTGCTGACTTGCTTCGGGACGCGGGGCGCGAAGACGTGCTTCGAGCGGCCGCGCGCGTCCTGCGCCGTGGGGGGGAAGTCGACATGGCGGCGCTGGACGCGATCGGTCGAGATCGGTCCGTGGCCGCCACGGCCCGCCTCGAGTGGTGGGGCGCCCGAGCCTGGGTCGCTGCTCGCCGCAACGAGACGACCAACGCGAGCGAGTTGCTCACGCAGCTGAGCGGGCTCGCTGCGAGCGCCGCTCCCGTGGCCGTACGCGGGCCAGCCTTGTCCGCCGGGTCGGAATTGGCAGCGCTCTTCGGTGACGGCGACATGGCGCGGGCGCTAGCACAGCGTAGCGCCGAGACCGCTCGCCAGCTGCTCGGCAGAGCGCCCCCCGAGATGCGCGCCCGCCTCGCCGCGCTGCCCTGGGTCAACGCGATCCAATCGCCGCGGGAGTCGCTGCTGAGTCCGGAGCAGATCAACGACATCGACAACCTGATACGAGCACTCGGCCGTCGCGACCGGCTGCGTCCTCTGCTCGACCAGGTTCTCGACGCTCTCGTGCTGTGGACCGGTGTCGAGCGAGGGTTGCTGCTGTTGCGCGCGCCGGGCGGGCGGCTCGTGCCTCGCGCCGCCCGAAACCTGGCCAGAGCAGATCTGACCGGAGAGCAGCTGCACCTGAGCCGTTCTCTCGCCGAACGGGCCCTGACTCTAGAGCAGCCCGTCGTGGCGGTGGACGCAACCGGGGAGCTTCCCGAGGTGCACGCAAGCGTTCACTCCCTGAGGCTGCGCAGCGTTCTGGCCGTACCGCTGCTGGCGCGAGGGGAAGCATTGGGCGTCGTGTACCTGGACGATCGGGTGCGCCGCGGAGCGTTTGGCGCTCGTGAGCTCAGCTGGGTGAGGCTGGTCGCAACGGTGGCCGCGGTGGCCATTGCCGATGCGCGTGACCAGCTCCTGCTGCGCCGCGCCGCACGACGCGCCCAACGCGCCGAGGCCCGCCTGGCTCGAGAGCTGGCCCAGCGTGAGGTCCAGCTCGACCTGGCAGAGCGCGAACTCGCCCGCACTCGCAGCGACCGCGACACGCGTTTCGCCTACTCCGAAATCATCGGCCGGAGCGAGCCGGTGAGAACCATGCTCAAGATGGTGGACCGCGTGACCACCGCGGACGTTCCCGTGCTCCTCGTCGGTGATAGCGGCTCGGGCAAGGAGCTCATCGCTCGAGCGATTCACGACAACGGACCGCGGCGCACCGCGCCGTTCGTCACGGAGAACTGCGGCGCCATCCCCGAGGGACTCCTGGAGTCGGCCCTCTTTGGGCACGTCCGAGGCGCATTCACCGGCGCCTTGCGTCCGCGCGCCGGCCTGTTCGAAGTTGCCCACGAGGGAACCCTGTTTCTCGACGAGATCGCCGAGATGAGCGTGGGCATGCAGACCAAGCTTCTGCGCGTGCTCGAGGATGGCGAAATCCGACCTGTGGGCTCCGAGCGCGGCCGGCGGGTGCAGGTTCGGGTGATCGGTGCCACCCACCGCAACCTGGAGAAAATGGTCGCCGCTGGTACGTTTCGCGAAGACCTGTTCTATCGGCTCAACGTCATCACCATTCACGTCCCGTCTCTGCACGAGCGCCCGGACGACATCGAACTCTTGGCCCTGCACTTTCTCGCCAAGCATGCCAACGGGCGCACCCCAAGGATCTCGAAAGAGGCCATGGCCGCGCTCACGGCGTGCCCCTGGCCGGGCAACGTCCGTCAGCTGGAAAATGAGATCCGGCGCGCTCTCGTGCTATCAGACGGCGTCATTGATGCGGAGCACCTTTCGGCCGAGGTCGTCTCACGGGAAACCGACGCCAGCCGTCGGGCGCCATCCCTCAACGTTCGCGAACGCGTCGACGGGCTGGAGCGCGAGCTGGTGCGCAAAGCACTCGAGCAGACCGGTGGCAATCAGACGCGGGCAGCCGAACTCCTGGGCCTCTCCCGGTTCGGCCTTCAGAAGATGATGAAGCGATTGGAAATTTCTAGCCGCAAGCGACCAGGGCCTCGCTCCGCGAAGGAGCCGAGCTGATGGCGCGGGCGCGACAGTCGGGACCCGTACTGAAATGGGCTGGCGGCAAGACCCAGCTGCTCAGGGACATCCTGGCGCGCCTGCCAGCTCAGATCGAAACGTATTTCGAGCCCTTTGTGGGGGGTGCTGCCGTCTTTTTCGCTCTAGCAGAGCAGGGCCGCTTCAAACGAGCCGTGCTGGCCGACCGAAACCAGGACTTGGTCGATGTCTACCAGGCGCTCCGGGAGGACGTCGAGGGAGTCATCGCAGCCCTGCGGAGGTACCGATACGACGAAGCGACCTACTACGAGGTGCGGTCCCAACGCCCGCGCAAGCTCGTCCGCCGTGCGGCACGCCTGATCTACCTCAACCGCACCGGGTACAACGGCCTGTATCGGGTCAACCGAACCGGGCAATTCAACGTACCATTCGGCCGCCACAAAAACCCCACGATCTGCCACGAGCCCACCCTCCGGGCCGCCGCCCGGGCTCTGCAGCGGGCGACCATCCAGGCCGAGGACTTCGAACCCATCTGCCACCGCGCCCGACCGGGGGACGCGGTCTACCTGGATCCGCCGTATCTTCCACTGTCCAAGACGTCCAGCTTCACCGCCTACGATCGGCACCCGTTCGGTATCCCTGAGCACGAGAGACTGGCGCGCGTTTTTTCCGAGCTCGCCGGCCGCGGCGTCAATGCCGTTCTGTCCAATTCCCTGACCCCGGTAACCTCAGAGCTCTACCGGCAGTGGCAAACGGACCGGGTGCGCGTCACGCGTCCAATCAACTGTCGCCCCGAGTCGCGCGGCCCCGTGGACGAGATCCTGGTGGTGAGCCGTCCTGCTGTTTCGGGATAGTCCTCAGCGCAGAATGCCCTGAGAACCACCGCAACGGTTTTGGGGTGGGGCCCCGCCACGGCACGAGGTGGGGCGGGGTCTTGGTCAAAGACCCCGGAAAGACAACGCTAGTCGGCGATTGCTCGGGCTGCGGAGGATGACGTGCGCCCTCACCCGGTCGGGGGCGCACGTCGTCCGGAGCCCATTTCGCGCCGGAAACTAGCTAGCCGGCTCCGCCCCCAGAGCTGCATCCGGCGTGCCGGCCAGGATGCGGATCCGCCTGATATTGTGCTATCGGGGAGCAGGCGAAGTCCCTAGGAGGCAGAGGATGGCGGAAACGAAAGCGAAGTTCCCCTCGCCGGAAGACAGCGATGCGGAGGATGTGGTCCTCGCACTGGAAACGGCGAACGCACTCTGGGGTCGCAGTGACGCCAAGGAGGCCATCCGCTGGCTCAGGCGGGCGGCAGAAGCGGCGGAGGAAGCCGGCGACGACATGCGCGCGCTGACGCTCGCGCGCACGGCAGCAGACCTGACGACGCAAGTGGAGAAAGATGCTCCTGCACCCGCTGCCAAGGCCGCTGCGAGCAGCCCAGCAAGTGCACCGAGACCTTCGCAAGCGCCCGCTGCTGCGAGGCCAGCCAAGCCCGCAGCGTCCGCCCCTGCTGCCGCGCCGTCGCCCGCCGCGGCAGCCGCACCTGCCAAGCCATCGGCCGCGGCGCAGTCGGCCCCGGCGGCGTCCGCTGCCAAAGCCACACCCGCACCAGAACCTTCGACAACCAGGAGCGACGCGCCCGCTTCCAAGACATCCCAACCTCCGCCGCCGCCTCCGCCTCCCGGTTCTTCACCGGCGGGAGCACACGCCGAACCCAAGCTCGCGCGACGCTCCGAGGGGAGTCTGAGCGGGACCCAGGCAACCGGGACCAAGGCGAGCGGCGAAAAACCCAAGGATGCGCTAGCCCACCTGGCCGCGCTGGCCAGCGCAGATGCCGGCACGGGAACGCCGCGCGTGCGCCGAAGCCTGGGGCCCTACCAGGCGCTTCGGGTCGCAATCGAGCCCTCCAAGGACGACCGCAAGCTACTCTTGGCACGGGTGCTGAACCAGAGTGAGGACGCTCCAGAGAACAGCCACGAGGCGATGCTGGTCTGCACCGTCCCCAACACCGACATGCGCAGTCGCAGGCGATGAGCCGCCCCAAGGCTGGCGCAACCGGGTCCATTTGGACGGCGGCCGGGGTCGCACAGCGCATTTTTTCCTGGCCTGCCCAGGCGTGCTAAGCCGGAGGCGGCCAGCTGACCCCCTCCCGTTTTCCTGAGTATCGTGGCACTAGAGCAGCGCATCAAGATCGAGGTCCCTGGGCCGGACCAGGACAAGCCCAACCTGGGGCGGGTGGGCATCGTGGCTGCAGTGGGATTCCTGATCGGAATTGCCTGGCCGTGGCTGGCCGGCGTCCAGCTCGTTCCCAGCGTACCGGCAGAACCAGTAGCGGTCCAAGCTGCGGAGCCTGAACCGAGCGCCACCCCGTCGGCGCCCCCGGCAGCCAAGGCTACTCCGGCACCGAAGCCCCAAGCCGAGACCGAGACCGAACCAGCAGAGCGCCTCAAAGTGGGTCAAGCGAAGGTAACCAGTTGTCGAGATGCGGACGGGAACAAGCTCGAGAAGTGCGACGCGATCGCCGTGGACCAACTGGCCCAGGCGCGCCTTCGCGCGCTGGCCGGGTGCAAGGGGGCAGAAAGCGCGCACGGTATGCTGTCACTCGGTTTCGAGCTGGACTTCAAGCAGAAGAAGATTTGGCGTGTCATGCGCGGAATGAGCACGACGCTGCCGGAAGGCATCACCGAAGCGCTGCTGCGCTGCGCGCGCAAGGAATTCGCTGCCGCGTCGCTGGATGGAATTCAGCACGAGCACTCCGACTACAAGGTCTTCTATCCGATCGAGTTCCTGCCCCCGGGTGAAGCACGGCGCGACGAGAGCGCGGAGGCCGATACCGGCGACGAGGTCACGGCCGCCAGCGGCGTGGCCACGGTGAGCTGGAATGTCGCCATCATCCGCAATGCTCCGGACAAAGACGGAGAACGGATTGCTCGCATCCTGTCGGGCACGCGGGTGACGGTCTTGGGACACAAGGGGGAATGGTACAAGGTCAAGTACGACGCCAAGGGCAGCGAAGGGTGGGTCTACAAGGCTGCTATTGGCTTGTGACGACCGTTCCTGAATTGCCGAACGAGCGCCACGAGGACCGACGTGACATACTGGACGAGGAACCCGTGAACTCGCGCCGTTCGAAGTCAAACGCCCCACCCGATGCGTCCAACGCAGCCGGCGCGACCTCCGAGGCGCAGGTTGGGTCTGCCAGCGACGAGAAGCAGGGCACGGACGTTCTGCTGGTACACGGTGTGACTGCGGACGGTGGTGGGCTGAACGTGATTCGGCAACGCAACCAGCAGCTGGAGGTCGGGGCAATCCATCCGGCGCGGCCGGGGCGCCCCATTCATGGCGAGTTGGTCAAGCTGCGACCGCGCCCTGAATGCCCTCTGATCTGCGACGTCGACGTGCAGTACTCGCCCGGCGACTCGGAGCCACGTCCCCGCGACACCGCACGCCCGCAGTCCGGGCGACGGCGCGGACCTGCGCACGTTGCCTCCGCGGCCTACCGTACGAACTGGGACGCCATCTGGGCACAACCGCCCAAAGACGACCTGGTCAACTGACGCGCTCTCCGCTCAACCAGTGGGCGGCGTGTAGTACGCGACGAACTTCGCGGCCCCACTGCCGGCGATGTTGAACCCCTGCTCGAGCCCGCCCTCGTGCGACTTGTCGATGATGCGGTTCTGGAACGGCATGTCGGTGTTGAGGTCGCCAAAGGCCGAACACGTGACCTCGGCGCCGCGCGCAAACAGGGCCAGGCGCCCTCCCCCCTTCATCGGTTGCTTGAACCTGACCGTCTCGACCTGCCCCTTGTGCAGCGTGATGGGGCCGAAGCGCTCGGTGTGGGTTTCGTCTTTCACGAAATAGTAGACCCGCGCCATCGCATTCACGAGTGACCCGATCATGCCCCTGCCGAAGCGCACGACTTCCCCATGGTGGAGCGTGATGTCCTGGTCCACGAGGATGTCGTCCTGCTCGGCCCTCAGGCTCTTCCAGATGGCATCACGCACCGGAGTGATGATCTGCTCCGGTCCAGGCAACGCGTCATCCGAGATCGCGTCCAGCGCTTCGAGTCCAGCAGTGATCGCGCTCGGCACGTCGGCCGCAGCACCGTCGTCGTCGTAGAACGCCAGCCGAATCTGACAGCTGGAGATGTGGTCACCGGGTGGGATCACCGCCACCAGCGGCGGATCCGCCAGGGAGAAGTTGGTCATCCACTCCAGGGAACCGACCTTGTGAGGAGCATCCCCGCTGGGCAGTCCGCACAAGGTGTCCTTGTGGATCTTCCCGTCCTTGTCCACGATGGTGGGAATCGTCCACCAGTAGACCTCACCGTCTCCCCAGAAGTCCGTGTCATCGACGACGTAGCAGGCGATGAGGTAGACGCCGAGGTGAGCGTCATCGCCCTCGAGTTGAGCCATCAGGCGCCCACGAGCCACGTCGTCCGAGGTCACCCCCAAACGCTTGATGAGCTCGGGGTTCAGACCGATTCGATTCGGGTTTGCCAGTCGCTTCGCAAGATCATCCAGCCCCATGCTGCGTAAGATACCAGAGCAGGGCGTGCTGGGGTCGGCAGAAAATGCGGCACCGCTCGCGGCACCGTGGCAATGACTGCGCATCGGTTCGGTAGCTCGAGGCATGTCCGAGTACGGGCCAGGCGGCGCTCGAGGAGCGTCGGCAATGCTACCTGGACGCATTGGATGGCCCCTGCGCCCCCCACACCGTCTCCGGGGCTTGCGCCACCCTTGCCGGGCCGGTCAACGCCTGTCTCGGAACCGGGTTCGACGACCAGTTCATCGCGGCGGGCACCGCCGTGTGCGTGAGCGGTTAGCGGGCCGATTCCTGCTGATTTCGGGCCCCAAGTCCGGAGGTCGGGTTCCATGCCGAATCCGCGCCCAGCCCAGGAAACCAATGCCCGTGACTGCGGACGACCGGCTCTGCTGCGACGCGGCTTTACAAGCCCCACCAAAAGCCAGCAAACTGGGGCTAATCAATGCAAATGCGTACGTGGACTCACGGGCAACGCCCACGACCCGGTGCTTCAAGACGACAGACCATCGGTGTGGTCATTGACATCCTGGTGGACGGCTACCAGCGCACGCTGTTCGAATCGATGGCTCACACCGCGCGCGAGCAGGGTGTGAACGTGATCGCGTTCGTTGGTGGGCTGCTGCCTTCCCCTCACTTCGACCTCATCAGCCCCAAGAACGTCGATGCCCTGGTGGTCGTCGGCACCATCGCGCATCGCGTGGGGCCCGAAGGACTGACCGAGTTCTGCCGCCGGTTCTCCGAGATCCCCGTCGTGAGCATCGGCGTTCCCGTGGAGGGAGTGACCAGCATCGTTCCAAACGGTACGGCCGGAGTGACGGCACTGATGACGCACCTGATGGCAGAGCACGGACGGCGCCGCATCGCCTTCATTCGGGGCCTGGGTGCAGATGGTGCCGAACGATACGAAGCGTTCCGTCACTCCCTGAACGAATTCGGTGTCGAGTTCCGCGAAGAGCTGGTCGCTGACGGCGCCTACCTGAAAGAAAGCGGTCGTGAGGCGATCAAGGTGCTCTGCGACGAGCGGCGCGTCACTTTCGACGCAGTCGTCGCCGCCAACGACTACATGGCCTTGGGCGCCGTGGAAGCGCTCGAGGCACGCGGTTTTACCGTACCGAAGGACATCGCCGTGGTCGGCTTCGACGATTTGGTCGACGCCCGCAACTCGGTGGTGCCGTTGACGACCGTGCAGCAGCCCATTCGGGAGCTCGGGCGGCGCGCAATCAAGGCCCTCCTGCGCCAGCTGTCGGGGCGTCCGCTGAGCGAGATCCCACCGATCATCTGCCACCCAGTCAAGCGCCGTTCCTGCGGCTGCGTGGTGGAAACGCCGTTCACGCGGCGGCCCTCCAATCCCGCCCAGAAGTTTGCGAGCACGGAGTCGGCTCTGCTTGGGCGACGTGAGCTCGTGCTCAGCGACCTGCTGCGGACCGCCCAAGGCGAGCTCGGAGACGTCGGCTACCACTGGGAGGAGCGCCTCTTCGACGGCATCGTCGACGAGTTGCGCGGCGCGTCCGGCAATCCGTTCCTCTCCGCCAACGAGGAGCTTTCTCGCCGAGTCTCCCGCTCCTCCGGCGACGTTAGCACCTGGCAACGTGTGTTGGCGGCACTCCGCCACCACGTGCTCGACTGCATCGAGGACAACCAACAGCTGCGGTCCGCTGCCGAGAATGCTTTCAACGACGCTCTGTTGGTGAGTGCAAACGTGGTGGGACGCGAGGAGTCACGCCGGCGAACCGAGCTCGAGAGTTTGCTTCGCAACGTGATCCAAACCGGCAATGCCTTGGTCACGGCCCGGGGCCAGGACGAAATCGCAAGGATCATTCTCCGGCACCTGGCTGCGACCAAGATCCCCAGCTGCTACCTGGTGCAGTACTCGGACGACAGTCGCGATCGGTCACAACTACTGTTGGGCTACGACGAAAATCTGGACACGCCCGGACCCTCCGAGCCAGTGGAGTTCGACACCCCGACGCTGGTGCCCGAGGGTCTGCTGCCGATGGAGCGGGCCACTGCGTACGTGCTGCCGGAGCTGGGCGACCCGGGCAAGCCCAGCGGGTTCGCTCTGTTCGAATACGACCAACGGGAGCCACTCGTCTTCGAAGCCCTGCGCGATCAGATCAACGCCGCGCTCCAAGCTGCGACCAAGTAGACGGAACCCTCCGCATGGACGAACGCCGCCCGGGGGTTCCGAGCGGCGTTCCAGCGTGGGGCTGCTGGGTTGGTTTGGGAGGAGTCCTGTACGTGCAGCGCCCACGCTGATTTTCCGTGGCACGCGCCATGCGTGCGCTTCAACCTCTGCGAGCCTTGCCGGACCGAGATCCGCGAGGTCGCTTGAGCTTGCCGTCCTTGTGCGCCTGACGAAGCTCTGCCTTGGTGATCGACGCATCCTGGTTGGCATCCGCCGAGCTGATGCGCTGCCACACGGGCGCCGGGACCTCACCCTTCTGCAGCGCGCCGTCCTGGTTGGCGTCGAAGCGCTTGAAGAGGCCACCAGCGCCGCGGCCCTTGCCACCCTTGCCAGCGTGGGCGCGCTTGCCGCCTTGCGGTCGCGCCAGCTTGCCCTGAGCGTGGGCCTGGTCGAACTCGACCTTGCTGATCGCCTGGTCGCCATTGGCGTCCGCGACGCCAATCCGCTTCCAGACTCGCTCCGGAACCTCGCTCTTTTGCAGGCTGCCATCCCGGTTGGCGTCGAAGCGCTTGAAGACGCGGCCGGCACGTTTGCCCTGAGCGCCCTTCGTGCGCTGAGCGCCTTTCGCGCGCGGGGCGCCCTTCGCCCCTGCCTTTCCGCCATCCTTGGCAGGCGGAGCGGCGTCGTCACGCTTGGGCTCCGCGGTGACAACGCCGGCCGTGAGTGCAAACGCGGCCGTGGCGGCAACGATCAGTGCGGAGAGCTGGGCGATCTTGGAAGTTCGGTGGGTCATGGTCGATTCTCGGTCTGGTTGAATTGGGGGGTTGTCAGGTTTCACCCAGTCCGACGATCGTGCGGAGGTCCCCCCTACGCGCGGAGTCGATCTTCTGGCCGTTGCAGCCAGAATCCGGTGCGATCGAGCTGCGTCCTGATCTCCTGGGACTGTCATCGCTGACGCGCCGCGCCTCGTGACGCCAGCGCGAAGACGCACTGCGCCAGCGCGCCATGGCGCGCCGCATTGACGCGTCGGGTACTCGGTCAGAGCTCCCAGGCCGGGGCAGCAAGCTGGTTCAGGTACTCCTCGAGATTGGTGTACCCGTCGCCGTCGTCGTCCCCGTTTCGATCGCTGGCGTCGCTCGGACTCAGGCTTCGAGCAGTCTCCCACGCATCGGGCATCCCGTCTCCGTCAGCGTCCGGCGAGGCCGTCCCCGAAGCCAGGGCACCGTAGCCGTCGGCACCGATCCCGAGGTCGGACTCGTCCTGGATCAGAATGCCGCCTTGGTCGCGGATGCTCTGCACGAGCTGTGCCTCGAGCTCGTCGCGCACTGGCACCGACGCGCCGACCCCGCTGAGCACTCGCTCGTAGGCGGTGGCTGCGTCGTCGGTGCACACCTGTGGGGCCGACAGGCGGCTGCCGAGTTGCGTCGCCGTGCCCACCATACTCCAGTCGTTCTTGGAGTAGTCCAGCACGCCGTTGGCGTTGCCATCGAGCAGATTGCCCTCGAAGAACATGTTGTACGTGGGCACCCCACTGGTATTGGTGCCCCCGGACACGAAGCCCTGGCTCGCACTTCGACCCCCGTAGGCGATGATGTAGTTGCCGACGGCGTTGGCGTAGTGCATGCCATTGGCCGTGTCTCCCATGATGAACGGGTGACCGCTGATACTCCAGCCTTGCGACTCGCCGTACGGGTCCGGTGCGTTCCAGCCGTAGATGACGTTGTTCACGAAGTCGAGCACCCGCTCGTCCTCGGACCTCGCCTTGGGATTGCGCGTCTTGTTGAACGCATACAGCGAGTGGTGGATGGTGGTGTTGCTCGCGGTCAAGAGCGAGCCGGCGGAGTGGTTGTTCCGCTGGAGCCCGTAGGCCACGATGGACCACTGCACCGTGAAGTCTCGTGGACCCACGGCCTCGTCCCCCGGCATGGAGAAGTTCTCGTCGGTGCCAAATGCAATCGAGCAGTGGTCGATGATCACGTTGCTCGCGGCTGAGCTGACGGTCATGGTGTCGTCGCGATCGGTGGTGGCCACGATCCCTCGGCGCACGCGCAGAAAACGGACGATGATGTTGTCGCCACCGACGGAGAGCTTGCGTCCACGCACGCCGATGCCACCGCCGGGCGCCGTCTGCCCCGCGATGGTCAGGTTGTTCTGGGTGATCCCCAGATTGCTCGCCAGCGTGATCCAGCCACCGACGTCGAACACGACCGTCCGGTTGCTCTGGCTGACACAATCTCGCAGCGAGCCAGCTCCCGAGTCATTCAGGTTGGTGACGTGGCAGACGTCCCCGCCACGGCCACCCGGCGAGAATCGTCCGAACCCCTCGGCACCAGGGAACGCCAGGACCTGACCTGTAGGAACGGGTTCGCACGGTGCCGGCCCTTCCGGATCCTGCTCGGAGCCACCAGTCCCACTTCCTCCCGTGCCGGGATCGCCGCCGGTGCCCGGCTCGCCTCCCGTGCCCGGATCACCGCCGGTGCCCGGCTCGCCGCCGGTGCCCAGCTCGCCGCCGGTGCCCAGCTCGCCGCCGGTGCCCAACTCGCCGCCGGTGCCCGGCTCGCCTCCCGTGCTCGGATCACCGCCGGTGCCCGGCTCGCCGCCGGTGCCCGGCTCGCCGCCGGTGCCCGGATCACCGCCGGTGCCGAGGTTTCCTCCCGTGCCCGGCTCGCCTCCCGTGCTCGCGCCGCCGGTTCCTCCCGACCCAGAGCCGCCTGTCCCGATCACCGACGCACTGCACACGCCAGCGGCGCACACCTCGCCCGGGGAACACGCAACGCCACAGCTTCCACAGTGCAATGCCGAAGTGGTCGCGTCGATGCACTGCCCGTCGCAGAGCATCAACCCCACGGGACAGGCACAGGACCCACTGGCGCAAACCTGGCCGGCAGGGCAGGACAGGTTGCACTGGCCACAGTGCAGAGCGTCGCTTTGAAGGTCCACACAACTCTGCCCACATTGGTCGAGACCCTGCGCGCAGGTCGTCGCGCACTGCCCGAGCGAGCACACCTGGTTCGCTGCACACACCACCCCGCATCCACCACAGTTGGCTGGATCTGTCGCCGTGTCGGTGCACCCGGCCGCACAGGTTGCGTAGCCAGCCGGGCACGCGCAGACACCGCCCACGCAGCCCTGGGGGGGCGTGCAGGTCTGGCCACACGCACCGCAGTTGTTCGGATCCGCACTGACATCCACGCATGAGCCATTGCAGGCCTGGAGTCCAACCGGACACGTGCACGCGCCTGCCGCACAGGTCCAACCGGGCGGGCAGGCGTTGCCACAGACGCCGCAATGAGCGCTGTTCTGCTGCGTGTCCACGCATGAGCCAGCACAGAGAACCGTGGGGCTCGGGCACGTGGTGTCGGCCCCGTCACTGCCTCCACCGCCGCCCGCACCCTGCGTATCCTCGCCGGCATCTTCACTACATCCGAAACCGAGCGCCACCGCCAACAAGAGCGTGGGAAACCGGCCGTGGTGTGATCTCATGCTTGCCTCTGTTCCGCCCAATTCGGCTTTGACCAGACCCCGCTGGACCGGAGTGCCGGCCGCAAGTCCAGACTGCAGCTCGCGCTGGGCCCTCTTGGTAATGCCTTTGGGCGTCTCCTGCGATCATGGGCGCGACCCGCGGCTACGGCTCAACCCAGTCTTCCGGCCTGCTTCAGCACGGCAAGAGCGTCGACCGTAACCCATGGATTCATCCGCTTCTGGCTGGTTCCACCCCAGTCCACCCAGATCGTGAATCCGGAGACTCACCCAGCACCTGCGTCAGGGTCTTGTGTTGGATGGACGGTTCGGGCGAGCGCAGAAGCTCGTCGAGCAGATGGGGGGGGTCGGGTGAGCCGTTCGATGCGCACATCTCCGGTTGACTCTCGACCGCCATCGAGCTCGCGTCAAAGCGACCCGAGGCCCGGGCGAAATCACCTGGCCCAGCCGCTATCAGGCGCCAGCCCGCGAGCGCGATGCGGCGCAGGCGGGCTGGGCGAGCGCACGTTTCGCCGAACTCGAAAGGTCCGTCAACCGGATGACGGTTTCAAGTGCAGCGCGAGTCGGACACCTGGGGAGCGAGTAGCTCGGCTCTTCCGAACGGAGACCATCCGCCCAGAGCAACCGGGCGCAAGGCGAGCGCCACTGGTCCGAGCTACCAGACGGTGCTCTCGACCGTGGGGGTGAGAACCCAACCCGTGGTGACGCCACTCACCAGGAAGATTCGGCCGTGCCCCACGGCGCTCCCCAACAGGTAGCGGTCGACGCTGAATTGGAAGCCAGCGTCCCAGTTCTCCAGGTCGGGTGGATCCGCTGGCGGACCGGCACAAGTCACAGGCCCGCCGCACAGCTGGGTGGCCCGGCACCGGTCGTCTGGCGTGATGTTCTGCCCGCCGAACACCCAGAGCTGATTGGCCACGGCAGCATGCCCATAGCCCGCAAATAGCGACATCAGCGGGTCCACTTCGATCCAGGTGTCGAGTTGGCCGCCAGGCAGCACGAGGGCGGCGTCGAACTCGGTCTCCACTTGGCTCGCGGCCGCGTTCGCGCCACTGCCCGCATAGATCCAGGTGTCGCCCACGGGCACGCGTGTCGTGGCCGTCTTGTCGACCACAAACGCTCCCAGCTGCCAACGGGCTGCGCCCACGAGGGGGTTGGCGCCGTACTCGGTCCATGTGGACGCAGCCGGCGGCAGGCCAGTGGCGTCCTCCACGGGCAGAGCCTCGTACGTGCCCAGCACAGCGTCCCCAGTCGTGCGCCCCGCAATGGCGTACAGGTACCAAGTGTCGGGATCGGCGGGGTCCTGCGCCTTGGCCAGGCCGAAACCCTCGCGCGGCTGCTGCAGCCCGGGCATGCTGGTCCACGTCCCCAGCTCGCCAATCTGCAGCGGAAGCTCACTGGGATCGGTGGCCGTACCGGTGTCCGTGTATTGGCCTGCCGGCGCCGGGACCGTGGCCACCAGTTCCTCGCTGCCGACCGGTACCCCAGCGGCAGGACTCCGATAGACGCGATACGCCGTCGCGCCAGCCACCTCGCTCCAGAAGAGTGTCACTTGGAGCGGCTCAGCCAAACCGGTGGGAACCTGGATCGGTTGAGGATCGCTGGGCAGTGTCTCGCCGCCCGGGTTGTCGACATCGCTCACACCGAGCTCCGCGGCGACCTTGTAGTACCAGATGCCCGGGCCCATTCCTGTGGACGCGACTTCCAGTGACACGTCAGTGACGACCGGCGCGTCTCGGGGGTCGAGGATCTCGGCTCGATCCACTGCCGCAGTCGGTCCGCTGGAGTCGTTGCCACCCACCAGGTAGACATGCCGGCCGATCACCTCGGCTCGAGCCAGAGTCCTCGGAGTGGGCAGGACTCTCCGAAGCTCGCGCCACGTGCCGAGTCGCCCAAACGGGTCCAGCGGTGCGGCTTCGATGCTGGTCGACGCGCCGGAAGCCGTGCCATCGTCGCCTCCGAGCACGTACAGGAACGTGGCGGACTCGGTCGCACTCGCTACGACCACGGATGGCGCACGACGAGCCTGGTTGAGGTCTGGATCGGGCGTGGTATCCATCAGGTTCTCTGCAGGTTCCGTCGCTCCGAGTGCGGAGAACTCGCCGTAGGTCGCGTCGGCGTTGGTGACGCGCACGATGCACACCGAACCGATTGCCAGCTGATCTGCCGGAACCGTCGTGTCGACTTCGAAGCTGGTCCACGTGTTGACCGTCACGACGTAGGGATCCGTCACCCCCGCGCACCGGAGCTCCACGGTCGGAGAGTCAAATCCGGTGCCGTAGATCATCACGTCGACGGGAGCGTTGTTGGGTACCGAGACTGGGCTGATCGCGTCGACCACGGGAGGCGGAGACGCCGTCACCGTGAACCCGTTCGGCGGAGATAGAATCCCGACCGAACCGTCGGGGTTGACGACGATGACGTCGTACTCTCCTGCGGGCAGGTTCGCGGGCACCACGGCATTGACGCGATCAGGCGCCACATAGCTCACGGCCGACAGTCGCGCCGCCAGAGCCCCCGGACCGGGGTTGCTCGGGTTCAGGTACACGGACGGAACGGCCGCAAACCCAGACTCCCCTGGGGGAGCGGGATCGGTCGCGTAGAGCGTGATCCCGGTACGGGTGTCCGCGTGTCCGAATGGCGGCACGACTCGCTCGATCGCCAGGGTCAGCGCGCTGTCGCCCACCACGCGCAACCCTCCGGCGAGCTCTGCCGTACAGGTAACCGAATCCACCACCAGGACGTCCCACTCGCCAATGGCCAGGCCCGCCGGGATCGACGCCTGGATTCGGTTGGGGTGGGAGGGGTCGTAGGTGAACAGCAGAGACTGGAAGGGCTGGGCGGTCCCCGCAGGGCGCACTCCAACGTCCACTACGTTTCCGCCATTGATTCCGGACACGTACATGGTGCCCTGCAGATTGATCCCGTTGTAGACGACCGGCGGGTCCACGAAGAAGACGCGCGGCTGGGGTACGACCTGCAGCGCGGTGCCCAGCGAGTCCGAGCAGCCGCCACCGTTCGAGACCGTCACGTCGTACCAACCCGGAGCCAACGGCGCAAAGGCCGCCAACAGATTGGACGGGTCGACGAACGTGGTACTGAGCGGGGCGATCGAACCGGTCAGCGTGACCAGCGTGCTGGGCACGAACTCACTGCCCAGTAGCGCCAGATTGAGAGGGCGGTCTTCGCAGAACAGGTTCGGTGAGACGCTGGTCAGCGTTGGGCTGCTGGCCATGCTGAACGTGGCTGTCGCCGGGCAGTCTTGGGTGATGGGGTTGTTGACCACTATCTCGTATGTGCCCAGCCCCAGCCCAGAGGGAAGGTCGATGGTGAGTCTCTCGCAACTCTGAACGTCTTCCAGCACGCCGTGCAGAGGGACGCAGGCATCCAGGGATGAGATGTTCGCGGGCGCGCCGTCGAATTGGACCTCGGGCTCGGTCCCGTTGACGATCAGGAATGCATCACCTGCTGCCGTCAGCTCGAGCCCGGTAGGGCTGGCCGTGAGGCACGCCATGGGGGGCGTGACCGACGTGATACCGAACCCATCACAGAAGTCGTGCTCGAGGCAGACGAGCAGACACCCGTCGGTGTTGTCGAGGTTGCCGTCGTCGCACTCCTCGGCCGGCTGCCGTATGCCGTCGCCGCAAGTGGGCAGGCTGCAGTCGCTACGACAGCCATCGTCGTCCTCCAAGTTGCCGTCGTCGCAGGCTTCGTGTCCCGTCCACACCACGCCATCCCCGCAGACAGCCAGGTGGCAATTGGGCAGGCAGGCGTCGGTTGGTGATGCGTTCCCGTCGTCGCATTCCTCCACCGCCACCTGTACGGCGCCGTCGCCGCAGGCTGCACTTCGGCAAGTGGCCAAACAGGCATCATTGTCATTCAGATTGCCGTCGTCGCACTGCTCGGGAAACTGCACCAACCCGTCACCGCAGGCCGCCAGCAGGCACGCCGTGGTGCAAGCGTCGTGGTCGTCCTGATTGCCGTCGTCGCACTCTTCCACACCAGCCCGCACCAACCCGTCACCGCAAACCGCGTTCTGGCAGTTGGTGAGACAAGCATCGGCGTCGTCCAGGTTCCCGTCGTCGCACTCTTCCGGCAACTGCACCACGCCATCGCCGCAGCTGGTCAGTCGGCAGTCGACCGTGCAGCCGTCGGTGTCGTCGACATTGCCGTCATCGCAGCTCTCGACCCCCAGCTGGATCACGGCATCACCGCAGCACGGGAGGGTGCAGTCATTGCGACAGGCATCGTTTTCGTCGGCGTTCCCGTCGTCACATTCTTCGACGTCAGCCTGGACAAACCCGTCACCGCAAAACGGGGTCTGACAGATGCTCAGGCAGGCGTCGCCGTCGCTGGTGTTCCCGTCGTCGCACTGCTCGGGAGGCTGGACCACGCCATCGCCACAGCTCGCCAAACGGCAGTCATTGGTGCAGCCGTCGGTATCATCGTCGTTACCGTCGTCACACCCCTCGACGCCAATCTGCAACACTCCGTCGCCGCACCTGGCGAGCGTGCAGTCATCGAGGCAACCGTCGTGTTCGTCCTGGTCGGCGTCGTCACATTCCTCGGTTCCCCGCAGCAAGTGGCCGTCGCCGCAGATCGCACTCTGACACGTGCTCAGGCAAGCGTCGCTATCGCTCGCGTTGGCATCGTCGCACTGCTCGGGGGGCTGAACCACACCGTCGCCACACGTCGTGAGTCGGCATTCGCTGGTGCAACCGTCCGCGTCATCGGCGTTGCCATCGTCACAACCCTCCACGCCGAATTGGACCACGCCGTCGCCGCAGCGCGCCAAGCTGCAGTCGTTCCGGCAGCCATCCTGGTCGTTGCGATTTTGGTCGTCGCACTCCTCCACGCCCACTTGGCGGTAGCCGTCGCCACAAAACGCCACCTGACACGTGGCCAGACAGTCATCCGAGTTGCTGAGGTTCCCGTCGTCGCATTGCTCCGGCGGCTGCACGGTTCCATCCAGGCAGCTCGCTAGTCGGCAGCTCGACGTGCAGCCGTCGGTGTCATCGTCGTTCCCGTCGTCGCAACTCTCCACGCCGGCTTGGACCAGGCCATCACCACAGCGGGCCAGCGTGCAGTCGTTCGTGCACCCGTCTTGGTCGGAGCGATTGCCGTCGTCACAGGCTTCACCTGCCTGCACGGTACCGTCGCCGCAGGCAGGAAGTCGGCAGTCATTCGTGCACTCGTCGTAGCTGAAGGGATTGCCGTCGTCGCAGGCTTCGCCCTCCTGGACGATCCCGTCACCGCATCGCCGTGGTTGGCACGCGTTGCTGCAGGCGTCGTCATCGATCTCGTTGCCGTCGTCGCAGAGCTCGTTTCCGGAAACGACCCCGTCGCCGCACTCGGCGGAGGACGCTCCCCCGCCGTCGCTTTCGTCGTCGCCACCGCAGGCCGCGAGTGTGATCCCCACCGTCAAAAACAGAGCTACCCTGCTACATCTCATCGCTGGTTTCCTCCTGTCGCGGTACGGTTCACACCGGGCACTCCGCGGCTACCAGTCGTACTCGCAGACGTAGCTCTCCAGACTCGTGCAGGTCGCTTCGCTCCACAGCCCGTCCGCGAAGGCGAGGACCGCGCAATCACCACCTCCAGCCGGCGGAACGTTCCAGTTCGTGTACACCGGTGCGAGGATTCGGTTGGGGGCTTCGTACCAGACGTACGTGCCCTCGCTGTCCTGATCGCTCAGACCCAGCCAGACGTCCGACAGGACCTCCGTGGCGAGTGCGGTCTGCTCTTCCGCCGAGTCGACGGACACCAGGTGCGCGCCCACCAGTCTGCAGGCGGCGTAGGCGTCGTCCCAGGCCACCGTTTGTGCGAAGTACATGTAACAGCTGTCGCCGGACGTCCATTGTGCCTCGCCGAGCAGGCACTCCCGACTGCAGGTCGCATCGCACCAATCACCGTCGCGAAGGTTGCCGTCGTCGCATTCCTCCACTCCAACCTGCACGACGCCGTCTCCGCATGCTGCAGCCACACAGCCGCTGAGACAGCCGTCGGTGTCGTCGGCATTGCCGTCATCGCAGGCTTCCATTCCGGCCCAGACCAGACCATCTCCGCAGCGGGCCGGCTCACAGCTGCTCGTGCACGCGTCCGTATCGATGTCGTTGCCATCGTCACACGCTTCCACCCCAGCTTGTACGGCACCGTCTCCGCAGGTTGCCACGGTACAGTCGCTCAGGCACGCATCGCGGTCGTTGGTGTTCCCGTCGTCGCATTCCTCGACACCGTCCTCGACGAATCCGTCACCACAACCCGCGTCGAGGCAGGTCGACAAGCAAGAGTCCGTGTTGTCGCGGTTGCCGTCGTCACACTCCTCCCCGGCCTGCACGATGCCGTCGCCACACGTCGGCAAGGCGCACGCCGAGGTGCAGCCGTCCGCATCGTCGTCGTCCCCGTCGTCGCAGGCTTCCAGGCCCGCTCGCACGTACCCGTCGCCGCACGTCGCCAAGAGGCAGCCGTTCAGGCAGGCGTCCTGATTGCTCGAGTTGCCATCGTCACATTCTTCTTCCCCGACCTGCACCACGCCGTCACCGCAGGTCGCGTCCAGGCACGTGGTCAGACAGGCGTCGGCGTTGCTCAGGTTTCCGTCGTCGCACTCCTCCCCGGCCTGCACGACGCCGTCCCCACAATTCGGCAAGGCGCAGGCACTCGTGCAGCCGTCCGCATCGTCGTCGTTGCCGTCGTCACACGCTTCCACCCCGGCGTGTACGTAGCCGTCCCCACACGTGGACAAGATGCAGGCATTCAGGCATGCGTCTCCATTGTCGGCATTCCCGTCATCACACGCCTCGACGCCGTCCTCGACGAAGCCGTCGCCGCAACTTGCATCGAGGCAAGTGGTCAGGCACCCGTCGGCGTTGCTCAGGTTGGCGTCATCGCATTCCTCGCCGGCCTGAACGACGCCGTCGCCGCAACTGGGCAGAGCGCATGCGGTCGTACAGCCATCCGTGTCATCGTCGTTGCCGTCGTCGCAGGCCTCGGTTTCCACACGGACGTGTCCGTCCCCACAGGTGGCCAGCGAGCAGTCGTTCAGACACGCATCCTGATTACTGAAGTTTCCGTCGTCACACTCCTCGACGCCATCTTGAACGTACCCGTCGCCGCAACTGGCAACGAGACACGTGGTCAGGCACCCGTCCGTGTTGCTGAAGTCGCCGTCGTCGCACTCCTCTCCGGCCTGCACGGTGCCATCGCCGCAGGTGGGTAGCGCACACCTCGTCGTGCAGCCATCCGTGTCGTCGTCGTTGCCATCGTCGCAGGCTTCCACGCTCACTTGCACCACGCCATCTCCACAGGTCGCCGCGGTGCAGGCGTTCAGGCAGGTGTCGTGATCGTCGTAGTTGCCGTCGTCGCACTCCTCGCCCGCGTGGAGGACCCCATCACCGCAGCGGGCGATCTGGCACCAGCTCGTGCATTCGTCGTAGTCGAGGTCGTTGCCGTCGTCGCATTCCTCCCCCGACTGCAGAATGCCGTCTCCGCACGCCGGTAGCCGGCAGGAACTGGTGCAAGCGTCGTCGTCGGTCTCATTGCCGTCGTCGCATTCCTCCCCTTCGTTCAGAGTGCCGTCGCCGCATTCGGGGTCCGTCTTCTTGTCGTCACTGCCACAGGCACACAGCGCGGCCGCGAGTCCCAGGGCCAACCCGAAGCGGATGCTGACGAGGTTACGGACTGACTTCATGGTGTTCCTCCGAGGTGGTGGATGGACGGCTGCGGCCCCACCTCGCCGGTTGCGCGCGAGCCGGGGCCAGGGGTCAGGGGTCAGTGCGCAGTGTTTCGACCGGTCCGCCTCAGCTCAGGTATTGCCGGTGGTCAGCTCGGGCACGACCGGCTGCGATTCGCTCGAAATGGCTCGAACCCGGAGCCCCGGGCGGCCACGTCACCCCGAGGCAGAATGGCACATGGGGCAGTCTGACACGGGTTCAGCGAGGCGATTGACGGTCGGTAGAGGCGGCTGTGCGGCTTCGGCGGCGGCCGATTCGGCGCGGCAGGACACCTGCCCCCGAGCGGGCCCGAGGACAGAGCTGGCCCTGGCCTTGCATAGGTCGAAATTCGCGCCTGCCTCGAGCCCCCTGGCGCGTTTCGCCTCGGGTCTCGTGCCACTGCCACCTTGAACCGTCAAACGCCCGACGCCAGGTATGGCCACTCGAACCCCTGAGCACCGTGACCAGGCCCCCGAAGAGTTGCGCGAGCTTCGGCGGGCCCAGGACAACATGCGCCGGCTGTTGATCGCCGGCATCGGGCTATTCACCCTGTTCTTGGTGGGCCTCGCTTCCTTTCTCTACCTCAGTACCAAGTGGAACGATGCCCCGGTGCCCGGAGCCTCCGGGCCAGGCTCGCCCAGCGCAACTCAGCAAGCCGATCTGTCGTCCTCGGAGCTCTGACGGGCGCAGCCATTCGAAGCCCCTTGGATCGGAACCATGTGTCGCGAGCCTGAGCACCAAGCTGCGCCTCCGTCCCCGGTTGGGGCCTCCGTCCCCCGGCTGACCGCGCGTGCGGTATCGACGGGCATGCTCCTCGGCAGCCTGCTCTCGCTGTGCAACCTCTACAGCGGGCTCAAGATCGGCTTCACGACGAACATGTCGGTCGCCACTGCCCTGCTGGGGTTCGGACTCTGGGGCTTGGCTGGACGTCTCTTCAGGTCCGGGCCATTCGGGTTGCACGAGAACCTGGTGAGCCAGACTTCTGGATCGGCAGCCGCCTCCATCGCGGGTGCCGGATTGGTTGCGCCCATCCCCGCGCTGACCATGCTGACCGGGCGGGAGCTGAGCTGGGCGTGGCTCAGCGCCTGGGCCCTGTCCGTGTCGGTACTCGGCGTCGTGGTTGGGATTGGGCTTCGCCGCCGACTGATCGTGCAGGAGCGGCTCGCGTTTCCGTACGGCGTCGCCACGGCGGAGATGCTGCGTGAAATGTACAGCCAGGGACGCGAAGCCGTCGTGCGCCTGCGAACGCTGCTGGTGAGCATCGGCGCTGCCGGAGCGCTCAAGGCCCTGGTGGAGCTCCTACGGCTGCCGATCGTCAGCCTGCCCGGCAGGTGGTCGCTGCGCGGCAGCGTGGCCAGCAGCCACGGCATCGGCGCGCTGAGCTCGAAGAACCTCGGTTTCGGTCTGGAGCCGGGAGTGCTGATGGTCGGCCTGGGTGCGCTCATCGGCATGCGGGCCTGCGTCTCCATGCTACTCGGGGCGATCGTGTCCTGGGGCTGGCTGGCTCCTCTGGCTCTGCGCGAGGGCTGGGTGGTTCCGACCGGTCTCGCGGCAGACCAGATCTGGTTCACGCCCCTGGCGAGTTGGACCTTGTGGCCAGGCGTGGCGCTGATGGTGACGGCGGCGCTCACCGCATTTGGCCTGTCTGTGCTCCAGAGCTGGCGCCGCGCACGCGTCCAGCAACGCGAGTCCAAGCGCGGCAACGACGAAGGCGCGGAGGTCGCCTCGACTCACGTTCCACGTCGCAGATTCGTGTGGGCCTTGATCATCGCCTCCGTGATCTCCGTCATCCTGCAGACCGTACTGTTCGACATCCGCCTCTACGCTGCCGTTTGTGCCGTGCTGCTGACCTTTGCCCTCGCGGTCGTGGCAGGTCGGGTTACTGGCGAAACCGGCATTGCCCCCATCGGTGCCATGGGGAAGATCACGCAACTCGTCTTCGCAGGACTCTCGCCGGGGAATCCGACCGCGAACCTGATGAGCGCCAACGTCACCGGCGGTGCCGCCAGCCAGTGCTCGGACATGTTGCACGATTTGAAGACCGGGCACCTCCTCGGTGCCTGGCCAAGGCATCAGGCAGTGTCCCAGTTGTTTGGGGTTCTTGCCGGGGCCCTGTATGGTAGCGCGGGCTACCTGCTGCTCGTCCCGGATCCGGCCGAACAATTGGTGACCGCGCAGTGGCCGGCGCCTGCCGTGGCTCAATGGAAGGCCGTGGCAGAGGTCTTCTCCCAGGGCGTGGCGCACCTGCCGCCGTCCGCCGTTTCGGCAGCCCTGGTGGCGGGAGGCGTGGGGGTCATCCTGGCCGTGCTGGAGAAGGCGCTCGGGCCCCGCGCCCGCGCCTTCGTGCCCAGCGCGTCGAGCCTCGGCCTCGCGTTCGTGCTCCCGGCCCACTACGCCATCAGCGCATTCCTCGGAGGCGTTCTCGCCTGGCTCTTCGCGCGCCTGGCGCGTGCGTCAGCCGAGCGGTTCACCGTGGTGATCGCTGCTGGGCTCATCGCTGGCGAAAGCCTGGTCGGGGTCGCGTTCGCGCTCCACGGCGGGTAGCGGTCAGCATCCTGTGGCAATGTGCCACGCTCTTACCGCAAGTTTCTCGCTCATCCGATCCATGGGCAATAATGGCGAGCATGACGCTTGCCACACGTTTCACGGGACGACTCGCGCTCGCCGCAAGTCTAAGCGTGCTCGCGTGTCAGCATCCAGTCAAACAACGGCTGGAGGGTACGTGGCGCGGCGAAGGAGTCGAGAATATCGATAACAAGCATCTGGCCGCGGCAACCGGCTGGGCCAAAGGCACGGCGCTGGAGTTCTCGGGGTCACGCATCAAGATTGCGCTTCCCGCCGAGGAACCGCGCAGCGGTCGCTACAGCGTCGTCAAAGTGGAAGGAGACCGCGTTCTGCTGGCCGTTCAGGACAGCGAGCAGCGCGACCGCGGAAAGCTTCGAATGATCTTGGATCAGGCGCACCTGCTGCGGTGGGACATCGGCGACAGTCGCTACGTCATCATGCGGCTGGTGGAGCCGGGCATCACCGTCGGTTTGTAGGCCCGGTTGCTGCGTCGCGCCGTCAAGTGACCTGCACGGCGTCGAGGACTCGCTGGACGTCGTCGTCCTCGCGGACCAGCCGAACTGCGCCATGTTTGATCGACAGCTGTCGAACGCTTCCACTGATGACGGCCATGCCCGAGAACACCGACACGCTGAGGTCCGCTTCGGGAAAGGCCGCATTCAGGCGGGCCTGGAGCCGCGACTTGACAGCCTGATCCGGCTCGGCCGGCTGCCGCGCAAAATTGAAAGCGGTTTCAATGCTGCGCACGCCTTGGATGCGACCCACGAGCTCCTCGACGCGGGCGAGGTCTCGGCGGGTCGGGAGCACTCCCGCGAGCTTGACGTACCCTCGCTGCACGGCCACTCGGTGACGGCAGGACCGGTGCTCAGGGGGTGCGGATAGCGCCGGCCATGTCTACCGTCGCCACCACTGGCAGATGGTCCGAAGCGACCCGAGAAAGTGCGCTTCGATGCGGGCTCACGTCGCACAGCATGCGCGAGGGGCACGCCCAGATTCTGTCCAGTGCCAGCAGTGGGGCCTTCGCCGGGAAGGTCGGCGGAGCCGCGGCGCGGCCCAGCGCACGACTGAGCCACCGCGAGGGCCGCCCCCATGGCAACCACTCGTTGAAATCCCCGAACAGGAGCACGGGCAACTGGGGACGACTCTCGATGATGCCAAGGAGCTGACGCACCTGTGCGCGTCGCTCAGCCGCGGACAAACCGAGATGGGTCACGATGACGCGCAAAGCTGCGCCGCGCACGTCGAGCACGGCCTCCACGGCTCCCCGTGGCTCCCGTCCGGGCACACTCAAGTCGTGCCGACGTGACTCGATCACCGGCGGTCCGACGAGCAGCGCGTTGCCGTACTGGCCTTTCCCCTCGACGAGGGTCGGGCCCGGAATCGCCCGCAGTCCGACTCGAGCGCCGAGATTGCACCACGGCGACGCGGGCACGTCCAGGTCGCCCCGGAAGTCTACCTCCTGCAGCGCGACGACGTCGGCGCGAAGCTCGTCGAGCACCTTGCCAATTCGCTCGGGAGCGCGCCGTCGGTCGGCGCCGACGCACCCGTGTATGTTGTAGCTGGCGATGCGAACCGTGGTCATGGCTCCCGCTTTGGTGGATGCGACGACCTGGGGTTGAGCCTGCGTGAGACGTGCAGCGCCGCCGCGCCAGTGGCTCCAAACACTGCGACCGCCGCCACCACGTTCACCAGGTCGGGATCACGGATCACCGCTGCGAGACGATCGACCAGAATCCCGACCAGTAGCAGGTTGGGAACGATTCCCAGGAGGGTGCCGAGAGCGTAGTCGCCAACCCGAACGCGCGATGCGCCGGCGACCAATCCGACCGCTGCAAACGGCGTCACCGGAAGCAACCGTAGCGTGGTTACAGCGAGAATGCCGCGCCGCGCCAGTCGCTTGCTGAGGCGATTGAGGCATCTCCCCACCAACCGCCGCGTGGTGTCCCGCTGGACTCGCCGCCCGATCGCGTACCCGACCGCGGCGTTCACCCCCAACCCGACCCCCGCCAGGGCGGTTCCCCGCAATAACCCGAACCCCAGAACGGACACCAGCGTCAGCAGGGTGGTCGGAAACGGTAGCACGGTCGCCAACAGATACGCCAGCAGTAGCAGGAGTGCCGTCGGTCCGCCGATGTCCGGCAGGAGCGCGGCCCAGCGCTCGGCGGCCGGGCTCCCAGTCCACCCGGCAACCGCCGCAGAGCCCACCAGGGCGAGCCCACCCATGAGTCGCAAGTTGACCTCTGCCTCGGCTCGCAGGCGCGGCGGGATGCCTTCGGCTACCCAGCGCGAGAAGTCGAGCGGACGCTCGGGATCTACGATGACGTGATCGGGAACAGCTTCGAGCAGCCAGGCCGGAGCCGGCTCGATCCGGTCGTCCAGGGTGCGCCCGGGACCCCGCAGTTGCTCCACGGCCTGAATCAGCGAGCCGCATGTCTCGACTTGATCCTGAACCACGTCAGGCGTGGCCCCCAGGTGTTCCGCCAACAGTCGATTGCGCAAACGCACAATCCCCGCGGCCACGTCCTCCCGGTCACCTGCTTCGATGGCGAGGTCACACTCGGTATCCAGACCCATGGACCGGTTGCTCAAGTTCGCCGACCCCACCCGCGCCAACCTGTCGTCCACCACCATCACCTTGGCATGAACGTACACCGGAACGCGGCCACCCGTGCGCCCCGGAACCACCGGAACGTACACGCGAAACCGCCCGTGTCGGTCGGCGTCGCGCAGGCGAGTGAGCACCCGCGTGCGCAGTACGTCCATGGTGGTATGCTCGAGCCAACCAGACGACGCCGCCGGGGTCACGAGCACGATCTCCGGGCCCGATGAGCGGTGCAGCGATTCGACCAATGCATCGGCAATGGCGCACGCCGTGAGATACTGGTTTTCGATGTAGATGAGACGACGCGCGGCCCGGATGGACTCGACGAAGAGTCGCTCGACCTCACGCACCTCCGGGGCGCCGCTGGTGTCGGGCTGGGTCCGCGCAATGGCTGCCTCCGCGCGCCGCAGGTCCACCGGCAAGTTCTCGGGCCACGGGTCGATCGGGCCGGGACTGACGACAACGTCCTTGCGAGTGGCTCGCCGCCAGCGCTGTCGCACCAACTGCCCGAGCGCCTCGGCCGCCGGCCCACTCACCGCGACCTGGACATCATGGAATGGTTCGTAGGGACCGCTGCCCGAGTCGGCGCGTCGTGGGTCGTCAACGCGGTGCTCCGGGCTGTCCCAGCGGTGGAGGGTCAAGTCGATGCCCCCACAGAATCCCAGACGATCGTCGATGAGCACGACCTTCTGATGGTGACTCGCCCCGGGTGGCGCGGTCGAGTCATGCGCGACCTGAATTCGCCGGTGGGAGAGCCAGAAGAAGCTCAGTAGCGGCAGCGGCTGCCGCTCCAACAAGTAGATCAGAGCATAGTCCCAGAGCAGGATGCGCACTCTCAGCTTCGGGTTCCGGTCCAGGGCGGAGCGCAGCACATCTGCTAGAGTGCTCGGCTGACGCCCGTCCCGCCGTAGCGCGACCTCGGTGTGCAGGTCCCAGCCCACGATGAAGACGGATTCGCGCGCCCTTTCGATGGCATCCGCGACGGCCAAAAAGTAGCTCTCGGCGTCGATCAGAAACGCAACCCGATCCGCGCGGACGCGCCGCCAGCAGGTGCGGCCTTCCACCAGAATCGGGTTGGTGCTCAGGACGTCAGTCACACCCCGGCGTCAATCCGGCTGCGTCGGAAAATCGCTGACTGGGCCGAGCGGCTCGCGGTCCCGCTGATGCGTGGGCTCAGTTTGGATATAAAGGGTGAGCAACTCGGACAGCGAAATCAACGCGTTCATGTGCGTTCGCTCGTAGCCATGGGAAGCATCGACGCCGAAGCAGACCAGCGCCACTCGCAGGTCGTTGCCCGCTTCGACCGCCGAAGCAGCATCGCAGCGGTAGGTCCGAAACACGTCTCTTTGATGCTCGATCCCGAATTCCTGACAGAGAGCGAGCAGCCGGTGGGTGAGGTGGTAGTCGAAGGGACCGCTCGAATCCATCATGGCGATGGTCACACCGCGCTCACGCGATGCTTGCCTGGGGCCCGGGGTCGCATTGTCCACCGCCACCATCTCCGCCACCTCCCCGTGCAACGCC
Organism: uncultured Polyangiaceae bacterium; assembly: GCA_964610275.1. Taxonomy (GTDB): domain Bacteria; phylum Myxococcota_A; class Polyangia; order Polyangiales; family Polyangiaceae; genus JAFGBI01. Next base: position 34,617 of record CAZSVU010000018.1, read on the forward strand.
GTGGAGGCGCCGGTTCCGACTTCTTCCGAGACCGTGAAGAGGATGTGACAGTCCACCGGGACTTCCACCCCGGAATCGACGACGGCCTTGACCGCTCCCAGCACCGCCGCCACCCCGGCCTTGTCGTCGAGGTGGCGCGACACGACGAACCCGTTGTCGAAGAACTCCGGGCTCGGATCCCAGCCCACGAAGTCGCCAATCTGGAAGCCCAGTGCGGCCAATTCCTCGGCCGTCTCCACCGGGTCGTCGACCCGTACCTCCAGATTGTCCCAGGTCGACGGCTGCACATCCACTTCCTCGTCGAAGATGTGCCCGGATGCTTTGAGCGGAATGATGGTGCCCCGCTTGGAGCCGGATTCGTCGGTGAACACAATCACCCGCGCGCCTTCGGCAAACCGGCTGTTCCACTTGCCGATGGGGGCCACGGCGAGGCGCCCGTTGGGCTTGAGCTGGGTGACCATCGCTCCGAGCGTGTCCAGGTGGGAGACGACCGCGCACTTGGGACTGTTGCGCCTACCCTTGAGCTCGACCCGGATGGCGCCGCGGCGCGACAGTGCCGCCGCCACGCCTAGCTTCTCCAGTTCGCGCGCGACGAAGTGGACGATCCGATCGGTGTACCCGGTGGGGCTCGGGATCTTCAGCAGGTCTCGCAGAATCCGCTGGATGTACTGAGCGTCGACGCTGAGCTTCTCCATCGAGGCCGAGCTTCCCACAGCTGGAACCCAGAGAGAACCCGAACGGCCAGGTCAGGGTACCAGGCTGACGGTTTGGGGAAAAAGCAGGTCCATGAAGCGCTCGGCGGTGGGTTGGGGTTCGTGGTTGGCCAGACCCGGACGCTCGTTGGCCTCGATAATCCAGTATTCCGCCGCGTCGAGTGTCGGAACGATGAAATCCAGTCCGACCACGGGAATGCTCAAGGCTTCTGCCGCCCGCTCGGCCGCGGTGACCACGTCCGGGTGCAGCTGCCCTGTGATGTCGTGAATGGTTCCACCCGTGTGGAGGTTTGCCGCCTTGCGAACCGTGATGCATTCTCCTGGGGGCAGCACCTCGTCGAGCGCGTGCCCAGCCGCCGCCACGCAACGTTCGGTCTCTCCGTCCAGCGGGATCCGGCTTTCGCCACCGGTGGCAGCCGCACGCCGCCGACTCTGTTTTTCAATCAGCATCCGGATGGTGTGCTCACCGGTTCCGGTGATCTGGGGTGGGCGGCGCACCGCTGCTGCGACGACCTTGCCGTCGATGACGATGATACGCACGTCCTCACCGGAAACCATCTCTTCGAGAATGATGTCTGGACAGTGGCGCCGAGCCGTCTCCAGAGCCTGCTCGAGCGCAGCGGTCGAACTCACGTCCACACTCACACCGTGCCCCTGCTCTCCCCGGGCCGGTTTCACCACCACTCTGCCATGGTCGGCAAGAAAGTCGTTGCAGCACGCTGAGCCGTCAGCGTTCACCTGTTCCGGCATGTGCAACCCGGCTCGGGTCAGCACCAGGCGTGTGACCCGCTTGTCGTCACAACGGCTCATCGCCACGGCGGAGGTGAGCTCGCTCAGCGACTCCCGACAGGCAATAGTGCGGCCGCCGAAGCTGAGCTCGAGGTAGCCGTGCCTGGAATCCACCACGTGGGTGGCGATCCCCCGACGGCGCGCCTCTCGCACGATGATTTCCGCATATGGGTTCAGCTTCTTCTCTGCGGTGGGCGAGATGAACAGCGGCTCGTTGATGGGGTTGCGCTTCTTGACGCAGAAGATGGGAACGCGTCGGAACCCGAGCTTGTCGTACAGGGCGATGGCCTGGGAGTTGTCGTGCATCACGGAGAGATCCATGAACGCGCGTCCCCGAGCGATGTAGTGCTCGGCCAGATGAGCCACCAGAGCTCGCCCCACCCCTGGGTGCGGGGTCTGCGGGTCCACCGCCAGCGCCCAGAGGCTGCAGCCGTTCTCGGGGTCTTCGAAAGCCTCGCAATGGTCCACCCCGAGGGTGGTGCCGATGACCTGCCCGCTCTCGGGGTCCTCCGCCACCAGGTAGGTTAGCAGCCGTGATTTCCGCTGAGACCAAACGAACTCGGGATCCGCTCCCACCATGCTTCGACGCTGGTAGATCTCGTTGATGCGCGCGGCGTCCTTGCGAGACTGCAGCTTGCGGATCGCAAACGGCAACCGGGTGGGGACTTGCCGGTACTGCTCCAGGTAAAGCCGATAGCTGTGGGAAGGGTCGAGAAACAGATCCTGTGGGGCGTAGGAAAGAATCACGTGGGGATCGCTGAGGTAGAACGCAATGTCTCTCTGTCCCGCTGCCTCCTGAAGCAGAGTCTTGGCGATGTGCTCATTCGATTGGAACGTGTGCCCGAATATCAACCGACCCCAACCGCAGTCGACAATCACGTCGTCCTTGACCCGTTGGTGCGGCCGCGAGTCACGCTTCCAGAGCTTCAGTGACGGGACGTTGTCCCGATCCAGCCGGTGACGCTTGGTTTCGAGTCGAGTCTCAGCCACTGTCCTGGTCTCCTCTGCTAGATCTGGTTGAGTTGAAGCCATAGCTCCAGCAGCGCCAGCTGCCAGAGCTTCGATCCACCCAGAGGCGTGAGCGAGGTTTCGGGCGCATCGAGCAACTGCGAGACGTACTCCTGGCGGTAGACACCGCGCTGGCTGGCACGCGCGCTACCGAGCGCGTCGCGCACCAACGCGAGGTAGGGGCCCTTCAGGTACTTCAGCGCAGGTACGGGAAAGTAGCCCTTGGGGCGGTCGATCACGTCAGCCGGAATGATGCTGCGGGCGGCTTCCTTGAGGATGTGCTTGCCGCCATTGCCGGCCTTGTGCTCAGCGGGCATGCGTGCCGCCAACTCCACGACCTCGTGGTCGAGAAAAGGAACTCTCGCCTCTAGACCCCAGGCCATGGTCATGTTGTCCACCCGCTTGACGGGGTCGTCGACCAACATCACCGTCTGGTCGATGCGCAGCACCTGGTCGATGGGGCGGATCGCGCCCGGGCTCCGAAAGTGCTCGCGAACGAACCGGCCTGAATGGTCCTGCTCGGCGAACTCGGGCGTGACGGCCGCCTCGTACTCCACCTGGTCGCGGTCGAAGAACAGGCGCGCGTAGTCGCCCACCGCGTCCGAGCTGTCCAGCATGGGTGGGTACCAGTGGTAGCCTGCAAAGACCTCGTCCGCGCCCTGTCCGCTTTGCACCACCTTCACGTGCTGCTTCACCTCTTGGGAGAGCAGATAGAAGCCGATGGCATCATGGCTGACCATGGGCTCGCTCATGGCGGCGATGCAGTCGGTCAGGTTGGAGAGCGTTCGCTTCGTGTCGACACGAATCTTGTGGTGCCGGGTCTGGTAGTGATTGGCGATGAGGTCGGAGTACTCGAACTCGTCTCCAGCTTCGCCATTGGCTGGCTCGAAGCCGATGCTGAACGTCCGCAGATCTTGCCCACGCTCAGCCAGGAGGCCGACCACCAGGCTCGAGTCGAGCCCTCCCGAAAGCAGTACGCCGACCGGGACGTCCGCCACCAGGCGTCGCTCTACCGCGGCACGCAACGCGGTGAGCGTGCGTGCCTGCCAGTCCGCGAAGCCCAACGCGCGCTCCTCGGCGCTGGGTGAGAAGACCGGCTCCCAGTACCGCTCCACACGACGCCGACCGTCGGGTTCCACGATCATGACGGTCGCGGGTGGCAGCTTGCGCACTCCCCGAAGCACGGTATGCGGCGCGGGCACCACCGAATGGAACGTGAGGTAGTGGTGCAAGCCGACCGGATCGATCTCCCGACTCACTTCTCCTCCCCTCAGCAGCGCAGGGAGTGACGACGCAAACCGGAGCTTCCGCGGAAGGTCGGCGTAGTATAGCGGCTTGATGCCCAGCCGGTCACGAGCCAGAATCAGTCGCCCACTGTCCCGTTCCAGAATCGCAAAGGCGAACATCCCGAAGAGGCGGGTAACGAAGGACTCGCCCCACGCGTGGTAGGCCTTGAGCACGACTTCGGTATCGCCCGAAGAGAAGAAACGGTAGCCGAGCCGCTCGAGCTCGCTTCGAAGGTTGGGGTAATTGTAGATCGCGCCGTTGTAGACGATGACCAGACCCAGCTCGCTGTCCACCATCGGCTGCTGGGCCCTGTCCGTCAGATCGATGATCTTGAGACGACGGTGACCGAACGCCACTGGGCCACGGGCCACCGCACCGCTCGCGTCTGGCCCTCGGGACGCGAGTGCCTCACTCATGAGCTCGACGGCCGCCAGTGATGCTGACTGCTTATCGAATCTCGCTTCGCCGCAGATCCCGCACACAGTTCTCCTCGCGCCGCTCGGGCGGTCGCAGCCGCCCTATGCACAGTGTGTGCCGGGAAATCAGCCTGGGGTTTCGGCGAAGAAGGCCATCGCTTCGCCGCAAATCAACCTCGCCCGCACCGGACAGCCCGGCGACGGGGGTGGCACGGTGTCACATGTGGCATATCGCCTCAGTACGCCCCTGGCTCAAGGCGCTGCCAGGTTCACGAGAGCCCATAACGATCCAGCTTGCGGTACAGAGTCCGTCGGTCGAAGCCCAACACCTTCGCCGCTTGGGTCTTGTTTCCCCCCACCGCGTTGAGCACTCGCTGAATGTAGCGTTGCTCGACCTGCTGCATGGGGATGAGCTCCTCGGGATCGTCGTTGGGGAAGAACAGCGGCGATCCGCGGTAGCTCTTGAGCTTGTCGGGGAGGTCATCCACCGTCACGTGGTCGTGACGTGCCAGTGCCACGGCGCGTTCGATGCAGTTCTCCAACTCGCGTACGTTGCCTGGATAGTCGTAGTTCAGCAGCTTCTCGGCGGCGGATGGCGCCAGTCCCACGACGGGTCTTCCGCCGCGTTGCGCCGCCTGTTCGAGAAAATGCTGAGCCAGCAAGAGCACGTCGTTGCCACGATTCCGCAAGGGCGGAACGTCGATTCGGACCACGTTGATCCGGTAGTACAAGTCCTTGCGAAAGCGCTTCTCGGCCACCTCGGTGTCGATGTCGCAATTCGTCGCCGCCAGGAGTCGCGCGTCAAAGGCCACCTCGGTGTCTCCCCCAACCGGTCGGACACTGTGTTCTTGGATGGCGCGCAGCAACTTCGCCTGCATCCCGGGAGCAATCTCGCCGATCTCATCCAGAAAAAGCGTGCCGCGGTGCGCGTGCACGAAGAGCCCGGGCCGCGCCGCCCGGGCATCGGTGAAGGCGCCTCGCGCGTGTCCAAACAGCTCGCTCTCGAGCAGGCTTTCGGGAACGGCAGCGCAGTTCACTGCGACGAAGGGACCATTCGCACGGCCACTCCGCGCATGCAAAGCACGGGCGACCAACTCCTTGCCAGTTCCGCTCTCGCCGGTGATCAGCACGTTGACATCGCTCTCGGAGATTCGATTCACGAGGTCCGCGACTCGCTCCATGGCCACGCTGGCGCCGACCATGTTGTCCAGTTGCTGGGGCCGCGTGCCCGCCTCTCGCACGCGCTTGACCTCCTGCTTCAAGGAGCGGTGCTCGGCGGCCCGCTCGACGGCCAGTGCCAACGCATCCATGTCCACCGGCTTGTTGACGAAGTCATAGGCTCCGGCACGGATGGCGGCGACGGCCGACTCCATGCTGCCGTAGGCCGTCACCACGATCACCGGAACATCCGGATGGTTCGCCGCTACCCGCTCGCACAGCTCGAACCCGTTCATCCCGTCCATGTTCAAGTCCGTGATGATGACGTCGAAGGTGCGCGCCTCCAGCAGCTGGTAGGCCTGCTCTGCTGACGGCCTCCAGACGGCCTCGTGCCCACGCAGGGCCAGCGCCTCGGATAGCATCTCGCACATGCTTGGCTCGTCGTCGATGATCAGCACTCTCGCGGTCATCCGCACTCCTCTTGTTTCCTCGGGAGTTGGTGTCAGCGGTCCCTGTCGACCTGGTCGCTGCACCTCCACCATACGCGTTCGCGGGGTGGCCTGTCGACTCGCAGCCAGAGCGGAATTCGACGTCGCTCCGGAACGCCGGAATGCTGCCAGCCCAGCGCGGACGCGAGCCGCTCAGGAAACGCCCGCCCGTCGATTCCCTTCGAGGACGGCCTGCAACTCCGACATGTCGAGTGGCTTCAGCAAGTAGTCGTCGAATCCCACCTCGGCCGCCCGCTCGCGTTCCTGCGACTGGCCGTACCCTGTCAGCGCAACGAGTAGCGCTTCTCGTCCACCGGCGTCATGGCGGATTCTTCTCGCGACCTCGAACCCGTTGATGCCAGGGAGCTCGAGATCGACGAGGACGACGTCGGGGCGACGTTGTAGGGCGATTTCCACCCCGGTTTCGCCGTCGAGCGCTACCTCCACTTCCAGCCCCTGCGCCAGCAGCAACTCACACAGCATCTCACGGGCATCGCCGTTGTCCTCGATGACCAGCACTCGGCGCCTTCGATCTTCGACCGTCGTGCCCAGGTCGGGAACGGGGTGCACCGACGGAATGCTGCTTTCCACGGGGGCACGAGATAGGGGTAGCTCGACCGAGAATTCGGCCCCGCAGTCACGTCCGTCGCTGTGAGCCTCGACCGTCCCGCCATGCAGGGTCACGATCTGCTCGACGAGGGTCAGACCAATGCCCAGTCCCCCAGGTGCTCGGCTCGCTGCAGGCTCGGCCTGTGCAAACATGTTGAACACTTGCTGACGCTCTTCGGCAGTCAGTCCGACGCCGCTATCCCGCACCGTGAGACGCGCCGCACTCCGTTCGCCATCCCGATCCATACGCTCCAACCCCACCCGCACCGTGCCCCCGTCGGGCGTGTACTTGATGGCATTGGCGACCAAGTTCCAGACCACCTGCTCCAGGCGAGCCGGGTCGGCGTCCACACCGAGAGGCTGCTCACCGGTCGATACCACCAACTCCTGCTGGCGCTCGACGGCCTGCCAACGGATGGCCTCGATCACTCGATCGGTGACGCGCGTGAAGTCCACGGGCTGCCGCTTGAGCTCGATCTTTCCCGTACTGATGCGAGATACGTCCAGGAGATCGTCGACCAGTCGGCTCTGGTGGGCAACCTGGCGTTCCACGATCGTCAGAGCACGCTCCGCCTGAGGGGAGGTGAGCCCCTTCTGTCGCATGACCAGTAACGCATTCTTCACCGCACCCAGCGGGTTGCGCAGTTCGTGTCCCAGCACGGTGAGAAACCGATCCTTGGCGTGGTCTGCTTCCAACAGCAGCTGCCGGGAGCGACCCAGACTCGCGGCAGCGGCTTCCGCGCCCGCGCGAGCCGTGCTCTCCGACCACGTCATACCCGCCAGCATCAGGGAAATCAGACCTCCACCCACCCCGACCAGTAGCAGAACGAGCACGTAGGGTTCACGCTCGAAAGCCGAGGTTGCCGCCAGTCTGAGCGTCCAACGTCGCCCAGCCGCCCGAACGCGACGATCCGTGACTAGGCTTTGGGAGACCTGGGCCTCAGGGGGATGGGACCGGAACAACAAGCGCTCCGTCGCACCGCTCTGCCCGGCATAGAACTGCATGGCGAGGGGAGCATTCTGTTCAGCGGCGAAGACTGGCTCGAGATCCACGTGTGCGAACACGTACCCGCGCAGGGAGGCGCGCCGGCGGGCTCGGGAGTGCGGGACCGGACCCGGCTGGTAGACGGGCATGAGGAGGAGAAACCCGCCCGAGACGTGAGGCAGCGGCAACCCCTCGAGCTTCACGGTCGCAGACGCCAATCCAGAATCGCGGGCCCGCTCCATGGAAGTCCGGCACTGACCGATCGAAAGCAGGTCCAGACCACGGGTGGCGGCCGTCTCGGCACCCGCCGGTTCGAGGTAGGCGACGGGGCAGTAGCGGTCACGGGAGCCCTCCGGCCAGACTCGATACCGCGCGTCGCCTTCAGCGCGCATCCGCTGCACCAGATCGCGCTTGCCCGCATCGTCCACCCATGGCGCCCATCCCAGCGCGCGGATACCAGGGTAGCGCTTCTGCAATTGCATCCGCTCGAAGAACCGCCGGAACCCTGCCGCGCTGACTCGCTCCGAGGCGGCAAACAGTCCAGAAATCGCTCGCAGCGTGTCCACATGAGTCTCAATCCGCTCCTGGAGCGCGCGCTGCTGAGCCGCTGCCACCTTCTCAAAGCGGAGCCTCTCGGTACGCTCGAGAGCCTGAAGCGACACCACCACGGCGAGCAGCGTCATGGTCAGCGTGACGGCCAGCACCTGCGCCGGACGCCAGCCGCGTCGCTGGCTCAGTTGGGCCAGAAGCCTTACCTTCATCCCTCTTCCGGTGTTCGTCTGCCGTGAGCCGAAGACGTCTGCCCTCGCCCGAGCGTCCAACGCGTGCTACGCGCAGGCCATGGGGACCGCCATCGACCATGTAGCATTCGCTGAACTGCAGCACCAGTTGCGAGGACGCGAGCGCCAGGCCACGCTCACTCGCTGTGCGTCCAGCGTGTCCCACGCGCTGGCGACGCCACTCAGCGTGATTTCCGGTCGGGTGGCCATGCTGTCGACAGCCGCGGGTGATCCCTCGCAGGTGGCGCGATACGTAAGAATCATTCAGGACCAACTGAGCGTCATCACGGAATCGCTTCAGCGCGTGGTGGTCTTCTCCGCGACAGAGCGGGCTGCGGCAGAGCCCGTCGATCTTGCCGAGACGCTACACCAGGCTGTCGACGTCATGCAGCCGGTGGCAAGTGCACGGGGGATCACGCTTTCCTGCGCGGCTGCGGACAATCCGCCGGCGACATTGGACCGGGGCGCATTGCTGCACCTGCTGACGACGATCGTCTCGGCCGCGCTCCAGGGCAGTGGGGGACCGAGCACCATCAGCCTGCAGCTCCAATCGGCCCAGGCCGACCCGCCACCGCGAGAGCGGGGACGGGCGCGACCGGGGCCGTACGCCTGCTTCTCGATTCAGTGTCCGGGACTACGTCTGCCCGAATCCACCCTCGGAGATGCGTACCAGCCCTGGTTCACGAGCAGCGCTACTCGAAGCCCCGGTCTCGAGTTGGCCCTTGCGGTGGCCTGGGGGATCGCTCGTGACAATGGGGGTTGGATCGAGGCTCGGCTGAGCGCCGCGTCGGACACGACGTTTCAGGTCAACTGGCCCTTGCACTCGGCCTAGAACGCATCTCATGGGTCGCTCAGGTCGAACCGCCGAGCATGACGTCGACCCGTCGATCTTCCGCCCAACCGGCCTCATCGGTTCCGGTGGCATCCATTTCGCCGCGGGAGGTTGCGGAGATCCGGTGCTGCTCCAGTCCGGAGTCGATGAGCGTGAGTTTGACGCTGTCTGCCCGACGGCCTCCGAGAGCCAGGTTGTACTCGTCATCTCCCCGAGGGTCGGCGTGTCCGACCAAGCGCATGGATTTACCCGTCAGGGGGCCATCCTTGAAGCACCTGGCCAGCTTGCCGATGATCTCGCGCGCTCGCGCGTTGATGTGCGCCGAGTCGTAAGCGAAGTGCGCCTCCGCGTCGTTGATGCCACACGCCCTTCGGATTTCGTCCGAGATGGCGATGTTCGCCTTGCCCGGGTCCTTCGCGTTGCCCAGCTGCTGTAGGGGCGTAGGGGCTGGTTGCACGGGTTGGCTCACGGGCCCACCGGTGGCGGCCGGCGGAGACTCCTGCCCCGCACATCCGGCACCGAGGAGGATCCACAGCGACAGCACGGCGGTCACAGATCGTCGCATACTCGCGTCTCCTTTCTCGAGCAGGGGTTGAACCGAATCACATTCGAGCCACTTGGCGTTGCAAGAGCCATACCGACCAGAGCAAAGGCTAGGAGACCGCGTCCCGTCGGCTGCCGAAGGGCCTCACGTCCACGCCATCGGGCCCCTGGGCGAGTGTCGACCTTCCCCGGTGCGGGCTGCCCCAGTGAGGCAATCTGCCTCGCGAGCAGGCAGGTGCCACCGCCGTCAGTTGGTGCACGGCGCGGTCGAACCGCCGCAGATCTCGCTACACTCGGCGCTGGTACCGCTCTCACAGGTGCAGGTTGCCGCTGCGTTGCAGTTGGCACCGCACGTCCCGAGTTCACACTGGAAATTGCAGGTCGAATCCGCGCCACAGCCGATGTTGTCACAGTTGCCGTTGGCACAATCGAACGTGCACTCTGCCCCGGCACCGCAAGTGATTGTGTTGCAGCTTCCCTGGTCGCACAGGAAGTCGCAGGTAGAACCATCGGCGCACCCCACGCCAACGCAGGGGCCATTGGTGCAGTCGAAGCTGCAGTGCGCGTTCGCCCCACATCCCATCAGCGCGGAGTAGGTCGTGTTGGTCGAGGCCACGGTGCACGTGGACCCAGCTTCGCAGTTGATGAAGGTGCACGCGGCGCGGTCACAGTTGATGTCGCAGGTGGCACCAGTGCGACAGCGGATGGACGGGCAGGTCTCACCGGAACAGTCCACGGTGCAGGTCGCTCCAGCCGGGCAGCTGCAGAGGGTCCCGACACAGTCGAGAAGGATTGTGCCAGCACCGCCGACTCCGCCGGCTCCGCCGGCCAATGCGCCCCCCTGCCCCCCCTCTGGCACCCCACCGGCACCACCCGGCGCGGCTCCGCCGGACGACGCGCCCGCGGCTCCACCGGGCGACGCGCCTGCGGCTCCGCCGGACGACGTGCCGCCGGTGGCTGCGCCCGCAGCTCCACCGGATGATGCGCCTCCCGACGCCTCGCCCGCAGCGCCGCCGGATGACGCTCCGCCGGATGACGCTCCGCCGGATGACGCTCCGCCGGACGGCGCTCCGCCGGATGACGCTCCGCCGGACGACGCTCCGCCGGACGACGCGCCCGCGTCACCTCCACTTCCGGATGCGGCGCCAGCACCCGCCGACGCCCCGCCGAATGAGCTGCCCGACCCCGCGGTAGTGACACCGCCCGTAGCGCCGTGCGGTCCGCCAGCGCTGCTGCTGCCTCTGCCCGCAACCCCGCCCGCCTGGCTCACCGCCACTTCGGAGACCTCGATCGGAATCGATTCGAAGTCGATCCGACCACACGCAGCGATGCTGAGCACCACCGCCCCCAATAGAGGGGCCCGCAGGTGTACGGAGCGCTGGAGGCGCAATCCCACCGTGGGCAATGTGCTGCGGAATTTGCGCCCCCCATGCGTACTCCGGCGTGCGGCTTTTCGGTCCGCCTTCATCTCAAGTCCCCTACGGTCAGGGCAACACTGGGTTAACCAGCACCCGGCTCACCACCCCGCACACGGTGATGCTCGCGCTCGCGCTGGGAAGCTATCCCTCGGGACTTGCTGATGATTTGAAGCTAGAGGCAGGTCGGGGCGCAAGGTGCCTTGCTTTGAAAGGGGCAGCACCTGTGCCTAAAGTCCCGAAAGAGTGAGCGGGACGAGCGCGAGGCGTGGATTGATCCTGGCGACCGTCGTGTCGACGGCGGGGCTGATGGCGTGCCCGCAGCTCACCGAGGACGACTTTCGCAAGGTCGACCAGCCTCCCGGGCTCTACGGCGGCGAGGGCGCTGTCGAAATCCCGGACTCGGGTGGTAGCTCCGACGCTGTGGGAGGTACCGAGAACGGGATCGGGGGAGACACCAGCTCGGGAGGTGCTACCGCAAGAACCGCTGGCGCTAGCACGGGGGGCGGAGATGGCATGGGCGGACTCGGCTCAGGGGGCAATCCCGGCGCCGGTGGGGGCAGCGGCGGCGATGTGGGCGTCGGGGGCACGATGGCGAGCGGTGGCGCAGACGGCCTGGGCGGGACGACGGGGGTGGGCGGTGTCGCGGGTGACACCGGCGGCGGTGCAGCCGGGGTCGCAGGGAGCGTCGGCGGCTCGGATGGACTCGGCGGTTCGGATGGACTCGGCGGTTCGGCAGGTGGCGGAGCGGGCGGGGACGGCGGCGTCGCAGGTGACGCTGGAAACGGAGGCGCTGGTGGCGCTTGGTCTTGCTCGGATGGCATTCAGAACGGCGACGAGACCGACGTCGACTGCGGCGGTTCGGTCTGCGACGAGTGTCCCGGCTGCACCTTCGAGCCATTTGGCTCTCCCGAATTGGTGACGTTCTCGGGTTCGGGACTGCTGGGAGGCGTGTGGTCCCCCACCCTGTCGGCGGCTGGCCTGACCATGTTCTTCGCGTCTACCGGGATGGGGAGCGAGAGCATCTACATGGCCACGCGCGCCGATCGCGGCACGGTATTCTCCACTCCGACGCAGGCGGTAAATGTCAGCGCTGCGGCGGGCGCCGACGGCAGCCCGTTCCTGAGCTACGACGGGCTCGCGCTCTACTTCTTCTCGACCCGCATGGGCGGTCAAGGCGACCGGGACATCTGGGTTGCCACCCGTTCGAGCACCGCCACCACGTTCGGTACCCCTACCGTCCTGTCTGCAGTGAACAGCCCTCAGACCGATCACCTTCCCTGGCTGAGCCACGATGAGCTCACCCTCTACTTCACCTCGAACCGGCCCCTCGGGGGAACTCAAAACTCGGACATCTGGCTGGCGACCCGGAGCTCGACGAGCCTGCCCTTCTCGACTCCGACGGAGGTCAGCGAGCTCAGCACGATCAGCCGCGAAGAGCGGCCCACGCTCTCGGCTGACATGCTGACCATCTACTTCCCGAGTGATCGCGGGGGTACGGATCTGGACATCTTCGTGGCGACCCGACCCGATGCTTCCAGCGAGTTCTCCACCCCCACCCTGGTCCCGAGCCTGAACGACAGCACGGCCGACGACATGGATGTGGCGCTCACCGACGACGGCCTGGAGCTGTTCTTCGTCTCGGATCGGAACGGGACCGCACAGATCTGGCGCGCGTCGCGCGAGTGCCTCTGAAGGTCAGAGCACTCTAAATCAGCGAGCATGATCCCCGAACGGTTCTGCGAGCCCCCAGCGGGGTGGGGGCTCGCAAAACCTGAAGGGGCCGCAAATCTGCTCGAATCAGCTTCCTGTTGCCTTTTCGGGGTCTTCCCAAGACCCCGCCCCACGAGTGGGCTGACCATTGATCGGATCTCTTGGCCGGCGGTCTGAGTGCCCAGAATCTGGGTCGGCGAGCGCAACGCGCGCGGGCATCGCCCGCGCTGGATCGGCTGTGACAGGTCGGGTCAGAGCCCGCCCTGGGCACTGGCCCCCAAAGCCAGTGCCCGGTAAGGCGGGCGGCGTCTTCCTTACCCCGCTTCCGTTGCAGCGCCGTCTCGACCCCCCGGCAGCGCCCCCTGGAGTTGCTACGAGTAGCCCGTGAAGAAGCGTCAACTCTGGTTGCGCACTGAAGCCCTCTGTGCGCGTGGCGCGCGGCCGTCATCCCCCACGCCCTGCGCGATGCACTCAGCGAAGAAGCAGCAGCCTATGAGCCGCGGGCTGGCGCCGCCCTGAAACCCGTGGGCGCACGCTGCACGTGATTGAGGAAGGCGCCGCCCGCCTTCAGGTTGCCTGGGCCCTGTGGGGGGCCCGGCAACCGGGCGGGCCATGGCCGGTCAAGTAGCAGCACACGGTTGCGCCGATCGCGGTCGCCCTCCCTGGTTCAGTCTTCCGTCCAACCGAAGACTGCAGACCAAAATGGCCGAGATGTCCGAATACCGGCCATCATCGCTGCTTTGGTCACCCAAAGCGGGCAGAATGTCCGGAAATCCGGCCATCATTGGCGGTTTGGTTCGGGGGCGCTGCGCAGCCGAGGGTCACCGAGGCAGAGGGCGGCTGCGGCCAGCAGCAGGGGGTTGGCGCAGCACGCCAGGCGTCAAAGCTGGCGCACGCTCAACCCGGACGCGCTCACCCAGGCTGTGGTGTCGCGCTACCCCTGTGACCGGGCGAGCAATGGGTGGGCTCGCCCAATGCTCGCGGCCGGCGCCCGCGCTGGACCGGCTGTGACAGGTCGGGTCAGAGCCCGCCCTGGGCACTGGCCCCCAAAGCCAGTGCCCGGTAAGGCGGGCGGCGTCTTCCTTACCCCGCTTCCGTTGCAGCGCCGTCTCGACCCCCCGGCAGCGCCCCCTGGAGTTGCTACGAGTAGCCCGTGAAGAAGCGTCAACTCTGGTTGCGCACTGAAGCCCTCTGTGCGCGTGGCGCGCGGCCGTCATCCCCCACGCCCTGCGCGATGCACTCAGCGAAGAAGCAGCAGCCTATGAGCCGCGGGCTGGCGCCGCCCTGAAACCCGTGGGCGCACGCTGC
>CAZSVU010000019.1:0-35754 GCA_964610275.1 uncultured Polyangiaceae bacterium
GCGACCTTGCTCCATCTTCTTCACCCCGGCCGGCCCGAACTCCGAGCAAGGGTGTTTGTTCCCCTTCGTCGGCGCGCACGGGCTACTCGACGATGGTCGGGCAGCCGACGACGATTTGGACGTACAGCACCCTGCCCGCCTGCAGGTTCGCGCAGCTGGAGCCGTTGAACTGAACAATGTCATTGGATTCGTTTGCCCAGGTCCAGCCGTCTTCGGTGCCAAACAAGACGTCTTCACCGTCGAACAGGACCCGCACCATGAGCGGGTCGAAGGGAGCCGAGGTCAGCTGCACTTCGCAGGGGAATGCCACCGTCGTGCCGATCTCCTGCAGCACGGCGCTCAGCTCATCCGTATTTCCCACCGAGTAGTACGAAGGATTCGTGCTTCGGGCCGTGCCGCCGACTTCCGCCAGCCGGGAGAGGTCGCTGGCGTACGCCTCGCTGCCAGGCATCCCGATGACGTAAGTGGAGATTCCCGCCTCGGTGAGTGTGGCGACTGCTGTTTCCGTGGCCGCCGCGTCGATGCACCAGTAGTTGCCGTTGTACACGAGCTCCGGGTCGCAACAATTTAGAGCGCCGCCGCATACTTCGCCGGAGTCGAGGATTGCCCCTTCGACCGTGAGCTGGCAGTCCTCCGCGGTGCACGTGAGGTCGGGGTTGCAGTTGGGACCACCGTCGGTGGCCAGGACCACGGTGGTGCGCCCCGACAGCTCGGTCAGGATCGGAGTGATGTTGTCCAACGTCGCGGCGGTGGGTGTCCAGCCCTCGGTCCCCAGCACCGCCAACGTGTTCAGCAGCTCGGTCAGCACGGGTCCTAGCCCGTCTTCCGGCACGCAGGCGGGGGGATCGCCCGCGCGTGTGGGGAACACCTCGCCACCCGGCTGACACAGCTCCGTGGTTGCGTCGGACAGGGCGGGAAACACGGCCGCACCGAAGCGCACCCGATGACCCACCAGTTGGAGCACGTCTCGAATCGCGATGCGCGCGTGGGCGTACTTGCTGAGCGTGCCGCCTTCGAGACGCTCCTCCATGCTCGCCGACCGATCGACGACGAAGTACAGGTTGATGGTTTCGTACTCCGCTTCGAGGACCACGTTGTCGCAGTCCTCGCCAGTGTAGATCAGCGGTGGACCCGAGCCGCACTCGCCCGCGTCGATCAGCGCTCCCGTGTCCTCGACTCCAGCGTCCTCGTTCGCGAGAAACCCCACCCGCGGCGGGCGATCGTCGGAGCTACAAGCAACAGCTGAGCCGAGGCCGAGCTGCCAGAATGCGCGCAACCAAGGGCGCATGCTTCGAGAATAGCACGGCGCGCGCGTCGACTCGCGCGCTCGTGCGGCTTGCGGGAGGCCAACTGGCGGAAGTTACACGGCTATCCCACCAGCGGGAAGCGTGCGAGACGGGGGCGCGTTATGGTCGGGTCAGTGAAGACGCGCCGGGCTATCGACCGGGTCATTGCCGCGTTGGCGGCGTTTGCCTGCTGCTGTTTCGTCGTCGGCCTGTTCGACGTGGCGCTCTCACGACCCGTGGTGGCGGCGTACGCACCCCCGCTGCCCGAGCAGGCCCGCGACCGCGACGCTCGACTCGTCGTGGACGTGACGGAGGGCATCGATCTGCCTCTGTCGTGCCTCGACGGCGACGACTCGGCGGGTGGCGCGGCAGCCTGTGACCCGACCGCCGTGCCCGAGGACGCCACCGGTGTGGCAGGAGCGACCGTCCGAGTGTTCTGGGTATCCCGAGACCGGTACTACCTCGCCGCGGTCCAACGCACGGACGCCGAAGGGCGCGTGGACCTCTCCGGACTCCCACGCGGACGTGTCTGGGTCCTGGCGCAGGCGCCGGGGCGTGCCCGCGCCTCGACGCAGCTGGTGCTCGGCGCGGCGCCTCGTTCGGTGGCGATCGCCTTGCCGCGCGCCTACGAGTTGCGCGTTACGGTTCACGACGAGGCGGGGCATGCCATTCCCGGCGCCACGGTGCTGGTCACGGCGTCTGATCCGTTGCCCTACGGGCGCCTGACCGACGGCGCTGGCGTGGCCGGCTTCGTGCGATTGCCGCCGGCACCCTGGATCGTCAAAGCCTCGGCACCGGGCTACGAGTCGGTGACCCGCGCGGGCGTGCGGAGTGACACCGCAATCGTGTTGCGCAATCTGGGTTCCCTGGAGGTGAGAGTGCGCGGCCCGGATGGGCAGCCCGTTGCCGGCGCGTCGGTGAGCATCGCCGGCTCGAGCCTGTGGCCGGCACGTCGCGTGGACACCGACCATAACGGTTCCGCCCGCATCGCCGGACTGCTGGCGGGAGTGTACGACCTGCGGGCGCACCGCGCGGATCTGGTCAGCGAGACGCTGATGGGACTGACGCTGGAGCGCGGCGCACGCGAGACGGTGACGCTGCAACTTCAGCCAGGGCGGGTGATCACCGTGGTGGTGACCGAGGGGACCGAGGAAGACGCTTTGGTGGTCCCGGGCGCGGACGTGGTCCTGGCCGAAGGGGGGCTGAGCTCGTTTCCGCTTCGAGGTCGCACCGGAGCGGACGGTACCGTCGTGCTGGGGCCGATCGCCCCTGGCCCGGCTACGGTGGCCGCACGGGCCCGGGGGTTCGTGGCTCGCGGCGCAGTCCCCATCCCGAACGAGCTCGACGGCCCAGTGCGCCTGGCGCTGCTGCGCGGTGCGACCCTCCGTGGCACCGTCGTCGACTCTCGTGACTATCCCGTTGACGGCGCCTCCGTCGAAGTCATCGGCAACGACACGTACGGCTACCCGATTGCCGAAACCCCCACGTTGCTCACGTTCCGCCAAACGCACTTCGCTTGGGCGCTTTCCGGACCCGTTCCGTTGCTTCCTGCAGGCGAGCTCGGTGTGATGCCCGGTCCAGTTCCTCCCATCCCTCCCCCGGGTGGAGCCGTGGGTCTGGGTTGGTCGGGCGGCGCCGCTGCAGTGGCGGATGCGCAAGAGTCCTTCGATCCGTGGGTTACCCGAGCGGACGGAACGTTTTCCGCCCACCCGGTCACTCCGGGTCGGGTCCGCGCGTTGGTGCGCCACCCGGACTATGTCGAAGCGGTGAGCGCCGCCGTCAGTCTCGGCCCTGGTGGAGTCGCCGACGTCAAGGTGGTGCTGACCGCTGGGGGGTCACTCGAGGGCCGCGTCTTCGATCCTCGAGGCTTTCCGGTCGCTGGTGCAAGAGTCGACGTCATCAGCGTGGTGGGCACCTACGAGCGCACCACGCTGACCGCTTCGGATGGCACGTTTGCATTCGCCGCCGTCCCGGCCGAGGTCTGGATCTCGGTGGCGCACCCCGACGACCTGTCGACCATCGTGGTGCGCGAGTTGGCCGCGGTGGAGGAAGGCGAGCGCACCGAAGTCGAGCTCACCCTGCCGGAGCCACGCGAGCCAGTCCGGATCCACGTGCGGGACGACGACGAGCAGCCGGTGGAACGCGCCCAAGTGCTCGTGCTGTCACTCGACCCTTCCGCTCCCCTGCGCCGCACCCAGTTTGCCGACGCTGAGGGGAGCATCACGGTCGACGGTGCGCGCGGGCTCGACTTGCGTATCGTGGCCGAAGCTTCGGGATGGGCTCGACAGGTCCGCACCGTCTCCAAAGCCCCCGCCGAGGTGGAGGTCAAGCTGCGGCGAGGCGTCGTTTGTGTGGGGCGCGTGACGGCAGTTCGCGGACACCGCTACGTTCCGGGAGCACAGGTGACCATCGTCAGTGGCGGGCTCCGGCGCGCGGCGGTCACCGACGAAGAGGGGACCTACGAGATTCGCGACGTTGAGCCCGGCCCCATTCGTCTCCTCGTCAGTCACCCGGACTACGCCACACGCGAAGTCGGAGCCAACGTCAAGCGTACCGGTCGCGCCGACCGAGCCCTGGAGCTGCCTCCGGTAGATCTGCAGGAGCCCGGACGCGTCGAGGGGCAAGTCGTGAATTCTCGAGGCGAGCCCGTGCGCGGCGCACGCGTTGCGGTGGGACTCGCACCGGCGTTCCTGCCGGTGGGGGTCACGCCTCCCAGCACGACGACGTCGGATGCCCAGGGTCGGTTCGTGCTCGAGGGACTCAGTCCCGGAACCATCGACCTCGAAGCGTACGCACCCGACGTGGGTCGAGGCGCGGCATCGGGCGTGACGATCGACTCCGGTAGGACCACCGGCGACGTGACGATCTCGCTGGTTCCCGAGGAGGGCGCCGTGGATCCGGCTGCCAGCGCCAGTGTGGCCGCCACGCTGGGAGAGCGTGGCTCGGGCAACGCCGACATCGTCGTGGTGCACGTGGCAGACGGGAGCGAGGCCGAACGAGGAGATCTCCAGGTCGGCGACGTGATCTTGGCGGTCGATGGGGTTACGCCCGAGGACATGGCCGACGCCCGAGTACGACTGAGCGGGCAGGACGGCTCCGACGTCGTGGTCCGGGTTCGACGGAAGGGCCGGGACCTGAGACTGCGCCTCGTCCGGGAGCGGGTGCGCCGATAGGGCACCTGGCGAACGGGCCGGACCGGCTACAGCCCACTGCTCAATATCTATCGAGTTTCAACCAGGATGGGCTGCGATGATGCGGATCGGCCCCATTGATCCGATGAATAATGGCAATGGCGAACTCGGCGCGGTCCGAGATACCTGTCGACGTCCCAAGCGATGCAAAGCTAACATCGCTAGAGTCAAGCGACTGTCGCTGCTAGCCATTTGCGGAGAACGGGATGCCGACTCTCGACGCCGAGCACCACGACCTTCAATTGCGCATCGTCGTCGTCGGCGGTGCCAGCGAGGCTTTCCTCCGGGCACTGCCGCTCGAGGACGGCAGGATGCACCTTGGCCAGCTGCAGGGATGGAAGCCCCACCTGGAATTCAGCGCCTTCTCCACGGATCCTTGGGCCGGAGACGGGGTGGACGGCACCCGGCTGGTGCGCCTGCTACCCCACGCTGACGGTTTGGTGCTCACCGACGCGCTCACCGAGGGCCAGCACTATTCGAGCACCGCAGTGGAGCGACTCAGCCGCGCCCTGAAGCCGTCGATGATCCGCTTGCCCGCAGCCATCTACGGTTGCCATGCCCTGGACGAGGAGTGGACCACACTGGCTGGGGTCAAGCCGGTCTGCGTGGTCGAGCCGAGCCCCGACAACGCCATGCACGTGGTGAAGGCGATTTGTGCCGTGTTGCTCCGTTCGAAGATGAAGAGCAGACCCCCACCCCCTCCGGAGTAGCCGGCGCCCACTCGGTGAGTCAGCCCGCCTGGGCCGCCGAGCCAGTCGACGACGCTACGAATCGGTCGCGCTCGTCAATCGGCGGGCGCCCAGCTGTCCACAGGCGGCCAGCTGCTCACGGCCGCGCGTCACGCGACGTCGGCAGGGCTGCCCGGCTGCCTGGAGCCACCCGAGAAAGCGCTGCACCTGCGTCTCTTCCGGTGCACTCCACCGTGCTCGGGGTCGTGGGTTGTGCGGGATCACGTTGACCATGCAGCGCACGGACGCCAGTGTGTCGGCGAGCTCCAGCGCGTGCTCGCGCCCATCGTTCACTCCCGGAACGAGCACGTATTCGACCATGAAGTGCTGGTTGCGTCGCAGCGGATAGGCGCGCATGGCGTCCACCAGAGCCGCCATCGACTCCTGCCGTGCGATGGGCATCAGCTTCGCGCGGACGGTGTCGTTGGGGGCGTTCAGCGATATCCCCAAGTTGAGTCGGCGCCAGCCGAGCGACGCGACCTGCCGGATCCCTTCGACGATGCCCACGGTGGAGATCGTTATCTTGGATTTGCTCAGCCCGATGCCCGACGGATCCGTCATGATCCGAATGGCTTGAATGACCGCCGGAAGATTGTCCAAGGGCTCGCCCATGCCCATGAAGACGACCGTGCGAACGGGCTCGCCCAGCTGCCGATGTGCTCGTAGGAGTTGCCCCACGATTTCGCCTGCACTCAGGTCGCGTACCAATCCGAGCGTAGCCGTTTGGCAGAAGTGGCAGCCGTGTCGACACCCGACCTGCGACGAAACGCAGAGGCTCTTCCAGTGCCGCTGCGCATGCTGCATGGGCACGACGACAGTCTCGATCTCGAGCTGGTCTTCGAGTCGCAGCACGAGCTTGATCAGTCCATCACCTTCGGTCTGACACGCGACCGCGGGTAGGTTCAGCTCGAGCTCGGGCTCGTCCTGGGATTGGCCACGCATCAACCGACGGTACTGTGCTCGCAACGCGCGGATCTCACCCGTGGGTGGCTCGAGCTCGTGGACCACCTCGTCGAACGTGAGTCCTGATACTTCCAGGCGCGTATCCGTCACGGAGCGCCGAGTATGGGACGCGCCAAGCTCGCGGGCCAGTCTCCCCGCGACTCCCCAGGGGGGCGTCGGTTCGATCTCACGGCTGCCGGGTGATCGCCGGAGCAGCGGCTAGCCAACCGTTCACTCGAGGACGAGAGCACGCTCCAAGTCGGACAGCCGAGTGAGTAGCTCCGGCTTGGGACGTACCGCCACCGGCAACCGTGCCAGCGCGAGCATTTCGAAATCGAACCCACTGTCTCCAAACGCGGCCAGCCACGCCGCGTCGCCGAGGTGGCGTCTGCCGGCCCGAGCTTTCTCCCCGCCATACGGAATGGGAGAAGCGAGGGCCGCCTGGATCACGCCATCGCAGACCAGGGGCCGACAGGCGACGATTTGCTCGGGCGCGAACCCGCACTCGGCTCCGGCCGCCGCCGCGATCGGCTGGGGCGAGGCCGTGACCATTGCCGTCTCGACACCGGAGTCTCTGGCCCAAGCCAACACGGGCGTCAGCGGTGCGAACACACGGTCGCCGAGGTCTCCTTCAGCCAGAGCGCTGCGGGCGATTTCGTCCAGCTCCTGGATGCTCAGCCCGGCGAAGCACCACGCCATCATTTCGTACAGGACCTGCTCGGGGAAGCGTCCCGCTGCGTGCGCCCCGTGTATTCTGACTGCCAGTTGCGAGGCCGTGCCCTGGGTGTCCAGGCCGTGGGCCGCTGCCAGCTCGGCGAGGGCGCTGCGGGCCTCGTCGCGGAGCAGGTCGCGGTCCGTGGCGTAGAAGAAGAGATCATCGCCGACATCGCCGGACCAAAGGGTGCCGTCCGCGTCGAAGACCATCGCAGCTGCACCGGACACGCGGCTGAGCACCTCTTTCAGCCGGGAAAGCAGCTTGGCGGACGTGATCTCGCGGTTCATCGACTCGAGCAGAGTTTCAGGGGTCCAAGCGTAGTCGCGGGTGAAGCGAGTGGAGCACAGCACATCTGTGCCGTCGAACCGGCACCTCGGTGTTTGTCTGCAGGGCGGCAGCCGGCCGGCCGCCGCCCCGAAACGCGCGGCCTCTGGGTTTCCAGTAGGGGATCCCCTGGTCCCTCGGCGGCTTTGGCCGGCCAAATGTCCATGCGCCCGGCCAGCCAGAGCGTGGTAACGTCCTCGCGGTTTTGCGCCCGGTTTCCGGGTGCATTTGGTCTGCAGCCGAGCCCGGGGCGAGATCGTGGACGCGGTCGTCCTCATCATCAGCTCGAACCTCAATCGACCCGTCCCGCTCGTTACCGCTCTCGAGCGGCGGGGAGTCTTCGCCGACGTCGCGAACGCCGACGCTGCGCAGACTGCGGTCGTCGCCGCTGCCCCGGACGTGATCCTTCTGTTCGCCGACGACTGCCATCCTTCGCTGGTGATGGCCCTGCGCAAGGCCGCCCCCACGGTGCCTGTCATTCTCCTGGGAGACGCCGCGGCACAGCGCCAACTGCTGCGGGCCTTTCCGCCCGGTGCAGCCACGGCGGTGCCTGCTGCCGAGCCGCCTCAGGAGACGGCAAAACGGGTGGCCGAGCTTGCTGGAAGGGTCGTAGCGGCCACTGGCGGACAGACCAGCGGCAGTGAACGTACGCCTTCGCTGCCTCCGCCCAAGCCCGTACGTCCGGCGGCCAAGCACAAGCGGCACGAATCCTCCCGCCCACCTCCTCGAACGCCCAGCCAAGCTCCGGGGCGAGCAGCGCGCCCGAGCAGCACAACGCGTCCAGCAGCCCAGCGCCGCAGCAGCACACCGCCGCCCAAGCCGAAGAGCAGCACGCCACCGCCCAAGCCGAGGAGCAGCACGCCGCCACCCAAGCCGAGGAGCAGCCCACCTCCCAAGCCGAGGAGCAGCCCGCCGTCGCCGTCCTATCCACCGCCGTCGTCCCGGCCTCGCCCGCCAATACACCGCCTGAGCAGCACTCCGCCCCGTGAGGGTGGGCGCATCCTCAGTCGCCCGCCGCCGAAGCCGAGCTCGTCGCCGCCACCACCTCGCCCGCGCACCCTGGGCGGATCGGCGCCGCCGAGGTCGCGCCCCCCCACGCTCGGTGGCCTGGCGCCCCCACCAGGGAAGTTGCCACCACCGCCGCTCCCGCCCAGCGTGCCGCCCCCAGCACGGCGCAGATCAGGGCCACCTCAGGGTACGCTGCCGGGGCTCGGAAGTCGGTCGCCGTGGGGCGGTGGGCAACTGCTTCCGCCTCCTTCGGCGCCTCCTCCTCCCCGGCCGCCGTCCATGCCCCCGCCCCCTGGCACCGAACACCGGCCAGGGATGGCATCTGACTGGGACGATGAGGAGCCCACAGTCCTCAGGTATGTCGAGCGGCCCGATCCCATGGATGAGGAGCCGCCGAGTTGGGACGACGAACCCACCCTCGCCAAGCACGTCGAGCGTCCGCAGCTGGGTGGCCGTCCTCCGATGGCTTCCCCGTTGCCCGCTGCGGGCGCCGCGCCCGCTCGCCCTCCCAGGCCACCGGGTGTGGGATCGTCGTCTCCTTCGCCGAAGCCGTCGAACCGCCCGCCTCCGCCATCCAGTCGCCCACCCCCGCCGTCGAGCCGGCCGCCAGCCGCTGCTGGCCAACCGGTTCCAGTGGCTGGTGCCACCGCGTCCGCAGCGCCCGCCGTGGTGCAACCGCGGCTCGTCCCCTCGAGCCTCAGCGACGACGAGATCCCCCAGTTCAAGCGCAGGGGCCCCGGGGGTCGGGTGTTCCTGATTCTGCTGCTCCTGGGCGCGGCTGGTGCTGGAGTCTATTTCGGGCGCTCCTATCTTCCGCTCACTTGGCTAGAGCAGCACTTGCCGTTCCTCGGAGCGGAGTCTCCAGCTTCCAGCGCCGCGCCGGCTCCCTCTGCCAGCCAAGCCGCGCCCCCGGCCTCGGCTTCTGCGAGCGCCGCCCCAGCTGAAGAGGTGCCACCCGAGAACCGCGACGCCATCTCGGAAGAGAACCACCCGACTGAGCCGTGCGAGAAGATCGCGAAGGAGGAGCCGGCGTTGCCGAAGCCCGAAGACGGCGGCCCCACGCCGACCTGGCAGTCCATCCGAGGCAATCAACTCATGCTCGCCGGTGCCTTCCAGAAGGCGCTCCAGCTGTATTGTGTCTCACTGGTCGTGCACCCGGATCACGAGGGATTGCAGCTCGGGTACCTGCAGGCGCTGCTGCAACTCGGTGACGCGGAAGCGGCGGTCAAGCAGGGCGAGAAGTTCGTGGAGCAACATCCCAAGAACTACCAAATGCACATCGCGCTGGGGGACGCGCACGCACACCTGGGGGACTGGAAGCAGGCTGCCCGCGTGTGGCTGGCCTCGGTGAAGGCAGAGCCTGGGGACAAGGAGGCGACCGAGCGCTTCGTCGGCCAGCAGCTCAACTTGGCCAGAGAATCCCTGCGGGAGCAGCGGAGCGAGTCGGCCAAGCGCGCCTTCCGGCGTGCTGCGGTGCTCGACAAGGGCAACGTGGAGGCGTCCACCGGGGTCACGCAGTCGTTGCTCAGAATGAAGGAGTACAAGCTGGCCGTGCCGTGGGCGCGCCGGGCGCTCGAGGCCAGGCCGGGAGCCATGGGGCAACACGTGCTGCTCGGCAGAGCGCTGGCCGCCGCGGGTGATACCGACGCTGCGATCGAAACGCTGGAAAAGGCCCTGAAGATCAATCCTGGCGAGCCCGAAACGTTGCGACTCATCGGGGAGCTGAAGTCGCGGAAGCGGTGACGGCGCGCGTGCCTGCGCGGTGTCTTCGAGTCAGGACCTCGGCGATACGTTGACTGGGGAATCGGACCACGCTGCCCTCCCGCGGGAGCAGGATCCTCGACTGCTCTGCGCGGCGCACGAGCGTTGCGGCGGATGCCCGTTGCTCGGGATCGCTCCCGAGACGCAGCTCGAGCACAAGCTCGGCCGACTACGTGTCGCCCTGGAGCGACACGGCGTGACCGTACTCGATGTGGTCGCTCCGCGGATGCTCTCTCCAGAGCCGCGACTCGCCTACCGGAATCGCATCCGGCTTCAGGTCAGTCGTGCCGGAACGATCCACTTCTTCAACGCACACAAATCGGCTGACTGCGCCGTGGTCGCCCGCGAGCTTCCAACCTTGGTCGACCGAGTGAAACGTTGGAGCACGGGTGTCGGTCGGGACCTTGCAGCCTGTGCGCACTTGGAAGCGCGGGCGCCGGACCTGGACGGAAAGAGTGCCGTCTGCTTCACCCTTGCTCCGGAGGCGGCAGCCGGGTCGCAGCAGCTCGCGGAACGTTTTTGCGAGCTCGGTGCCGACGTACTGACTCAGCTCAGTCGAGGCCACTCGGATGAGCCTGAGCCCTGCCAGCGATTCAGCATCCACCGAGACGTGTACCAGTACGTGCCGCTGGGGGGGTTCATTCAGGTCAATCCCGGCGCGAATGCCGCCCTGGCCGACCAGCTCAGGGCGGGGGCGGTGGCACGCGGCGCGCGAAGCTTCGTCGACGCGTACTGTGGTTCCGGCAACCTGAGCCTCCCGCTCCTGGCAGCCGGATTGCGCGGAGAGGGCGTGGAGCGCCGCCCGTCCTCCGTTCGCGCGGCGGCTCGGGCCGCACGCGAACAAGGCTTCGAGGACGCAGCGTTCCACGCTGGAGATGTCCGCGGCCAGGCCGCCGAGTGGCTGGCTCGCGCTGCTCGTGTCGATCTCGTCGTCATCGACCCGCCCCGAGCCGGCGCCCGGGACGCGCTAGTGCCGCTTGCCGAGCTGGCGCGTCACCACGTTGCCCTGTGCTCCTGCAATTCCGCAACCCTCGCCAGCGATCTTGCTGCCCTCATGCAGACCGGATTTGCCCTGGAGGAAATCTACCTGATCGACATGTTCCCGCACACCGAACACGTCGAAGTGTTGGCGTGGCTGGGGCGGACCTGAAGACGGAATCGAGCGCTCGCCGGTTCAGAGCGTACCGAACAAACCTGCCGCCAGCCCATAGCTCACGTAGGTGATGTTGCGCTCGAAGTCGGCCGCAGCTCCGGTCGCCGGATCGGTGGTCTTGGTGTTCATCTTTCCGCCGAGTCCGACGTCGATCACGGGGCCCACCGAGAAGCCGAAGTGATCCAAGGGCGAGATCACCAGCGGGACCTCCACCGTCAGGTCGTAGAGGGTGTAGGACACTTCCGTTTGGAGGTTGGGCGGTGGGGGCGTGTCTTTTGCAGACATGGTGACCAGCGACAGTCCGCCCCGAGGCCACAGGCCAAACAGGGGAGAGAAGGCGAGGCCGTAACCACCGCGCAGTTGCAGTCCGAGTGCGCTCACTGAACCCTCAGCCTTCGACGTGTCTGCCGTGTAGCTGCCACTCGCGTAGGATACTCCACCGCCGACCGAGATCCCGGAGGTGATGAAGTAGTCGATCCCCACTCTGGGTCCCGCAAACGGGTTGATACCGGGATTGTCCCCGCCTGCCGGGGTCGCCGCGCCGGAGCCCAGGAAGCCCAGGTTGGATCCGGAATAGGTTTCTTCAGGCAGGACAAAGCCGGTCGCGTCCGAGTACCCCCCCACGCTGAACGCGTACATGTAGAACCCAAACAGCCGATCCGCGCCCAGCACGAGCTGCCCGGACTGGGCAAAGGCAGCTGGTTCGGGCTCGGGCTCGGGCTCGGGCTCGGGCGGAGGCGCAACCGGGGCTGGCCTCTTGGGTTCGGGCTTCTTCTCCCCCGCCTCTTCAAACAACTTTTCCGTCTCCGGGCCCGCGAAGTTCTTGTCCAGCTCGAGCGAGGGATCGGCTTTCCGCGCGCTACTGAACGCCTCTTTGGCGCCCTCCAGGTCTTTCTTTCCGTGCAGCACAATCCCCAGGTACATCCGGACCCGGGCCTGAACTCGCTTGCTGCACTCACCGGCGCACTCCATGTTCGCTTCGCGCAGAAGCGACTCGGCCGCGTCGAATTCGGTGGCGTAGTAGTGCTTGTTGATGGCCTTGTCGATCAACGCCTCGACGGTTTTGTCTTTGTCTTTGTCTTTGGCCTGAGCGTGCACACCGACCGCGCACAGGAGCGTGAATGCGGCGGCCAGCGAACAGGTGAGACGGCGGCGGATGCTCATGAGGCTCTCCAGGGCTGTCGCGGGTGCCTCCCGCTCGACACGGGACAGATGGGGCGGAGCGCATCTTACACGAGGACGGTGTCCAACTGAGGCTTTCTGTGCCATTTCAGCCGTGTGGGATCACTGGGTGGGCCGAGCGTGGATTGGCTCACCGGGCGGATCAGCTCCCCTGCGCCCGGGCCCGCAGAGCGCGGCTCGCACTGCCGGCGCCCTGCGCTAGGCTCGATGTGCTGATGCGGGAGTCGATACGGGCAGTTTTCGAGCTTGCGGCGCTGCTGACCGTCGCTCAAGGGTGTGGTGCGCGCTCCGGGCTCGAGGCCTGGGAGCTCAGCGAAGAGGAGCTGGAGGAACTGCTCAGCTGTCCATCCCTGGAAGACCCCCCGATCCCGACCGCAACCGTGGGCAATGACACCGAGCTGGATGGCTGGCTTTTTACGGCAGCACCCATCGTTCGATGGCAATGGCGCGTCGAGCCAGAGGGTTGTGACGCTATCCTCCCTGAACCGCGCTATCGCCTGCGCGGCGAGACCGAGTCCCGACCGGTCTTCAATCCGGCTCGGCCCGGGCGGTATCGGTTCCACCTTCAGGTCGAGGCCCTGGGAGGAGCCACAGCGGAATGCGCGTTTGACGTCTTCGCTGAGAACGAAGGCCTGCTGGTGGAGTTGTGCTGGGACACCAGCACCACGGCGGATCTCGACCTGTACCTGCACCGCCCGAGCGACAGCGCGCCCTGGTTTGCGCCCGGCAGCTACGATGTGCTGAGCGGATTGGACAGCACGACCTGCAACTCGGCCAATTGTGCCGCGGGGCTTCGGTACAATCTGCCGCGAGCGGAATGGGGCTATCCCGACTCGGAGCTGGGCGTATGCCAGTCGGCGTCGGCCTTTGCGGACTTTGGTGCAGTTGGTCGCTGCCCGAATCCACGCAGTGCCGAGGACAACAACCAGGTGATCGCCAATGGGACGGCCGAGGTGATCCAGCTGGACAACCCCGGCGACGGGGACACCTTCCGCGTGATGGTGCAGAACTTCGAGAATCTGATCGCGCGGCCAACCGTCCGCGTGTACTGCGGCAGCAGGTTGGCGTCCGAATCGGCGCCACCGCTGCAGCCCCCCGGCTTCCAGGCCCCCAATCCCGGTGGCTTCGGCGTGATGTGGCGTCCGGTGGACGTGACCCTCGAAGTCGGGGCAGACGGCGCGACCACGGGGTGCGCGGTCACGCCCCTCCGTCATCCGAACGGCGGCCCGAGCTACGTGACCACGAACGATCCCGTCTACTGAAGCGACGAGTCGTCTGGGCGCGGCGTACCGATCCGCCGTGCGCCACTGCCGGTCCGATCGCACCTGTCGCATTTTGCGCCGAGTGCGTACATTCGCCATATGTGTTGGCTGATTGCCTTGGGGACGGGTCTGCTGCTGAGCGCGTGCAGCCGGCAGCCCGAGCCGGAGAGTCGGGAGATCGCCGACGCCGGTGTCGTCCCGGAGCCGCTAGCGGACTTCTCTGGGAGCTACGACAGCAACTGGGGCCCGGTGGACTGCACGCAGAACAAGTCGGAGGTGCGCTGCGAGTACCGGAGAATGCCGGCCAAGCTGGAGTGTGAAGCCTCGGGCCGCCGTCTGCGCTGCAAGTGGACCGAGCGCAAGGGACGGGGACGGGCCAAGTTCACTCGACACCCGAACGGCAACCTGGTGGGCACCTGGGGGCATGCGCAGAGTGACGAGAACAAGGGAGCTTGGATGCTCACCAAGAAATGACTCCTCGAGCGCAGCTCGAGGAGTTCCTAGTTCAAGTCCGTCCCCACGCAGTCCCCACCCCGAGAGGCGTCCCCACGCGATTCCGCGGGTGACCCGCACAGACGCGTAACACGGGTCTCAGCGTGTCCCCCGCAGAACCCCTCAGTGCCGCGTGTGGTTGTGCAGCAGAAGGGGTGGACGGACAGGGGTTTGGAAACCCGCGAGCTACGCTCGCGGGTGGTCTTACGCGGCCCCCGAACTACGTTCGGGGGCTGTGCCCCGCCACCTGATCCAGTGATCCGCCAGAACGATCGCGACCATCGCTTCGGCGATCGGGACGAAGCGTGGGAGCAGGCACGGGTCATGACGGCCCTTGGTGGCGATGCGGGTGGGTTTGCCCTGGTCGGTGACCGTCGCCTGCTCCTGCGGGAGACTGCTGGTCGGCTTGACCGCTGCCCGGAGCACGATCGGCATGCCCGAAGAGATCCCGCCCAGCATGCCGCCGTGTCGATTGGTCTTGGTGCGCACGCGGCGCTGCTGCTTGGCTCGCGTGGTCACGAACACGTCGTTATTCTCGCTGCCACGCAGCGTGGCGCAGCCGAATCCGACGCCGTACTCGACCCCGAGCACCGCCGGCACGCTGAACAGCGCCTTGGCCAGATCGGCCTTGAGCTTGTCGAACACCGGCTCTCCCAGCCCTGCCGGCACCGGCATGGCCACGACCTCGGCAACACCGCCGATCGAGTCACGCCCTTTGCGCACGCGCTCGATGAGCGCGATCATACGCGCTGCTGCTGCAGGATCGGGACACCGGACCAGGTTCGGCGAACCGTCCGGGAGCTCTTCAACCCGTTTGCGGGTGACCTTGGTGGGGTCGGCAACGTCGGCGATCACGTTGCCGATCTGCTTGACGTAGCCGACCACGTTGCCGCCGAAGGCCTCTCTGAGGACCTTCTTCGCCACGGCTCCGGCGGCAACGCGAGCGACGGTCTCGCGGGCGCTGGCCCGCCCGCCGCCTCGGTAGTCGCGGAAGCCGTACTTCTGATCGTAGGTGAAGTCGGCGTGTCCAGGGCGGTACTTGTGCTGGATGTCGGAGTAGTCACGGCTGCGTTGGTCGGCGTTTCGCACCAGGATGGCCAGGCTGGTTCCGGTGGTGCGTCCGTCGAAGACGCCCGAGAGGATTTCCGGCTCGTCCGCTTCCTTGCGCTGGGAGACGATCCGGCTCTGTCCCGGCCGTCTGCGCTGCAGGTCGGGTCGCAGATCCTCGACCCCGAGGGTGATCCCCGGCGGGCATCCGTCGATGATCACGACGTTCGCGGGCCCGTGCGACTCTCCCGCGGTGGTGATCCGAAAGGCTCGTCCAAAGCTACTGCCGGCCATGACCGCGAGATTGTACGGGGCAGCGCCGCTGCAGCACCAGTGCCGAGCCCCGTGGTGGGGTGCTGGCTTCCTGCCCCACTGTGGCTGGAGATCCGCCCATGGGCCGGTCAAGGTCACGATCCGGCGCCGCTCACACAGTCGGCAAGCTCCGACAACATGCGGTTCGCGAGCGCCAGACCGTCGGAATACGCCACGCCCGCCTCGGCTCGGCGCGTGAGCTGCCCGGAGGGCGTCAGCCGGTAGATGGCTCGCTGCTCTGCGATGAGCTTGCCGATCTTCGCCGGGTCCAGTGGCGTGTCGTCCCGCAGATGCAGGTTGGCGCTGCGCGCAGTCGCCTCCATTCCCAAAGCCTTGAGCTGGCGGAGCTCGGTCTTCATTTGCATGACCTCGACCAAGCGGCGGGCTTCGGGGGGCGCCTCACCGAATCGATCCTCCATCTCCGAGGCGAGCTCGGCGACGTCGCCCTCGTCCGCCGCGCTGGCCAGCCGCTTGTAGAGTGACAAGCGAACCCCGACGTCCTCGATGTATTCCTCGGGGAGGAGAGCTTCGACGTCGAAGCTGAGCTCGGGATCGACCTCCGCCACGACGGGTTCACCGCGGAGCTCGCGAGTGGCCTCCTCGAGCATGCGACAATACATCTCGAACCCGACTGCCGCCGCGAACCCGCTCTGTTCTGCGCCCAACAAATTGCCGGCGCCGCGCAGCTCCAGGTCCATGGTCGCGATGTGGAACCCGGAACCCAGCTCGGTGAATCGCTCCAGAGTCTCGATCCGGCTGCGGGCCTGGTCGGTGAGCTTGCTGGGGGGAGGCACCAGGAGGTAACAGTAGGCGCGCTCGCTGGAGCGACCGACCCGACCACGCAACTGGTACAGCTGGGCCAGGCCGAAGAGGTCCGCGCGGTCGATGATGATGGTGTTGGCGCGGGGAATGTCGAGGCCGCTCTCGATGATGGCGGTGGTCACCAGGATGTCGTACTCGCCGCCCACGAAATCGAGCATGGTCTGCTCCAGCACGGCCTCGTCCAGGCGCCCGTGAACCACGGCGATGCGTGCGTCGGGGACGGTGGCTTGGACGCGAGCCGCGCGTTCGTGGATCTGTTCGATTCGATTGTAGACGTAGAACACCTGACCACCGCGCCCGAGCTCGCGTCCGATGGCCTCCCGCAGCAGATCCTCGTCGAAACGCGAGGTCAGAGTCCGGGTGGCGCGGCGGTCGACCGGAGGGGTCGCGATGAGCGACATGTCACGGAGTCCCCCCACCGCCATCTGCAGGGTGCGCGGAATGGGAGTGGCCGTCAGTGTCAGGGCGTCGACCTTGGCGCGCAGCTGCTTGATGCGCTCTTTGTGACCCACGCCGAAGCGCTGCTCCTCGTCCACCACCAGCAGTCCCAAGCGTTTGAAGTGGACGTCCTTGCTCAGTAGGCGGTGGGTTCCGATCACGATGTCCACGGCACCGCCTTTCAGTCCACGCAGCACTTCTTGCTGTTCCCGCTTGGACTCGAAGCGACTCAAGGCCGCCAGCGTGATGGGGTAGTTCTCGAGCCGTGCGCGGAAGGTCCAGAGGTGTTGCTGCGCCAGCACCGTGGTGGGGCAGAGCAGTGCGGTTTGTCTGCCGGCGAGCGCATTGCGGAAGGCGGCGCGCAACGCGACCTCAGTCTTGCCGAAGCCGACGTCCCCGCACACCAGACGGTCCATGACTCGATCACTGGAGAGGTCGCGCATCACGTCTTGGATGGCGATGGCCTGGTCCCGGGTTTCCTCGTAGGGGAAGCTCGCTTCGAATGCCGCGTAGTCGTCGTCGGCGGGCGGGAGCGGCACTTTCGTCATCGAGGCGCGCTCGGCATACAGGCGCAATAACTCGTCGGCCATTTGGCGGACTCGGTGCTGCACCTTGGCCTTGGTCTTGGCGAAACCCTGCCCGCCGAGCCGATCGAGGCGTGGGCTCGTCTCCCCTCCCGAGTACTTCTGGATCTGGTCTAGACGGTAGACCGGGACGAACAGCTTGTCGCCAGCGGCGTACTCCACCACCAGGAGCTCCACACTCACCTCGCCGATGACTTTGCGCTCCAGTCCCAGGTAGCGGCCTTTGCCATGCTGCGCGTGGATCACGACGTCGCCCGGTGAAAGGGCGCGGAGATCCTCGAGCATCGAACGGGCAGAGCGGCCCCGGTGCGTGCGCCGGTGCGCACGTTGCCCGAAGATCTCTTCTTCGGTGAGCAGCACGAAGCCCTCGGCTGCGGCAATGGCTCCCCGGGCCAGGGGGCCCGTGGTGATCCACACGCCGGGCGCGAGCGCGTCGGGCAGCGTCGAGGGTTCGGGGGATGGGAGCGCGTCCGGGTCGACCGACACCGTCGGGGCGAGACGCACGGCAATGCCTCGGTGGGACAGCAAGGTGGCAACCCGCGCCGCCTGACTGCTGGCGCGGGCCGTGATCACGATTTTCAGGCCGTGCTCGAGCCAGGCTTCGATTCGGCGCAGGAGCGGGGCCAAGGCGCCGTGCTTGCCGTGCGTGGTCCGCGCGAGCTTCACCGCGCGCCCGAGATCCGCGTGATCGCGAACTGCCAGGGTGGGCGCGTCAGGCGGCACGGTCTCAAGCTGATCCAAACCGCCGGTGGTGGTCTGACCCGAGATGCCCATTCGATGGGTGGCCACCACCACGCGCGTGTCGAGCGCCGAGGCCAGCTCCTCCTCGCCGACGTACAGGCTCGACCAGGGGAAATGCGGCGCATCGAGTCGCACGGCTTCAGCCTCTCGACCGCGCCGCAACTCGTCCCGCACGCGGCCGAGCACGTCCGTGGCGCGCTCGATCACCACTACGACCTCTGGACCGAGGTAGCTCAGCAGCGGCACCAGGTCGGCGAACGCGGGCAAGTAGCCATCGGCTCCGAAGAAGGTCTTGCCGGTCGCGATGTCGGTGGAAAGCTGCCGCGCCTTGGTGGAGGGGAGATTGATCGAGTCGCACAGCGACCGCACCACTTCGCGGGCGCGATCCGCGGCCTCGGGGGTGAGGATGCATTCGCGCGCCGGTGCGAGCCACACCTCGTCGAGGTCGTCGAGCGCGCGCTGGTCCTCGGGATTGAACGTGCGCAAGGTGGCGACCGAGTCGCCGCTGAGCTCGATGCGCAGCGGCAGGGATGCGTCCGGTGGCCATACGTCCAGCAGGCCCCCACGGACGGCGTAGCTGCCTGGATCCTCCACCAGCGGGACCCGGAGGTAGCCACTGGCGCTCAACCTGCGAGTGACGCTGGACAGATCCAGCTCAGCGCCTCGTTCTACTATTGCGCCGCCGGCCGTGATGAGCTCCGCCGGAACCACCCGTCGCACCAGGCAAGAGGCGGTGGTGACCGCAATCTGCCAGGGTAGGGCGGACGCCAGGTGAAACAGGGCGCTGGCCCGGGTCATCGCCGCGCGGCGATCCGGGTGCACCTGCGCATAGGGGGTCGCCTCGGACCCCAGCAGCATGAGGGGCTGCGTTGCTGGCCGCGATTCGGCACGGGGTCTCTCGAACGGGAGCGACCGGCTGAGCTGTGACAGGTCGGCGGCTGCTCGCCGCGCCGTGTCGGAATCGCGGACGACGTAGAGGACGCGCCGCTCCCCCTCCCGGGCGAGCGCTCGCGCCACCAGCGCGGTGGCCGAGCCTTCCGCGCCCACCACGTGCAGCGTTCCGCCCTGAGCGCGCGCCAGCTCGGCGACTCGACCCGACGTTGTGACTGGGCGGTCGACCGGCAGCAACAAAGGGCTGAGTACGTCGTCGGTATCCAGCGAGTCTTCGGTCACACGGTCCGGCTGTGGTTCTTACCTCGATTCGGTCGGCGCGTGTGCCCACTCATTCGAGCCCCAGTTGTCCTGCATGCCGCGACCTGGCTCTTGCCGCAGTCAGGTAGTTCTGCGCGCGGAGTCTCCACGGCCCTTCGGGAAAGCGCAGCAGGTGTGCTCCAAGCGCTTGGTCGGCCGCTGCGTATGCCCCGTGCTCATAGAGAAGCACGCCGCGGGCCAGCAGCGCCGGATAGTCTGGATCGCGCTTCTCGAGGGCACGAACGACCTCGAGGGTCGCCAGCGCCTGCTGTCGCCTCGCTTCGACGCGGCTGGGCGTCGGAGCGTGCTCCAACAGAAACCGGTAGTAGGTACGCCAATCCGTCAGGCTTGGTGCGAACGGATGCTCGTCCAGCAGGCCAGCGAGCCTCGCCCACCGGATGCGAAACAGCACCTCGCGCTCGACCCGCGACATGATGAACCGGCCATGCCGGTCCACCCAGCCCAGGCGAGTGGCGTCTCGGACCAGACTCCCACCGAGCTCCGCCAGATCCGAGCCGACGGGCCCACCTGCCTCCCATGAGGCCAGCGAGCCGAGAAGCAGGTGAGTCTGCAAGGCTCTGAGCCGGAGCAGCATTGCATCGCCCTGCGCCTGCCGAGCCTTCGCAGCACGGCGGGCCAGTTCCTCTCGCAGTGCCAGTGCTGCGGCCGACCGACCGCCTTCCTCGGCCTGGCCGAAGCGGCGGAATGTCTCGCCCACGGCGCGCACGTCAAAGGGCAGCGGGCTCTGCAGCGCCTCCACCGCCCGCTCCCGTTCCAGCGTCGAAGCACGGCGCTGCTCCTGCCGGTCGATTCGCGGAAGCGGCAAGACGTCCGGTGGAACCTCCCGCGGTACTGCCAACAGGGCGCCGAGCAGCGCAATCCCCACCGACACCGCGCCGACCTGCCACCCTTCCAGATGGCGCTTCCAGGCCGATTTCTGAGGCAAGTTTTGCCGGCTACTCAACTTGACACCCCCTGGGGCCGTAAGGAGGATTGCGCCCTTCCGAGAGCGCGCCCGCGGCGCCCGCCCGCAGCGCCGTCCATCTGGAGCCACAGTGCACGAGAAGCGCGTTCATGCTCGAGTTACCATCGACGTCGAAGTCGTGTGTGAGCTCGGCGACAACACCCGGTTTGCCGGAGTGGCCAAGGACGTGAGCCTCGGCGGTATGTACATCGAGTGCGGCGACGACCCGCCGTTCGGGACCGAGCTCGCCGTGCTGGCAGCCCTGCCCGGGTCCAAGGTGGAGATGAGGTTTCCCGCGATCGTGCGCTGGTGCAAGCCCGATGGCATTGGCGTGCAGTTCGGTCTGCTCGGCGCGCGTGAAACGCACGCGATCACCGAGGCGCTCAAGCGCCGGTAGTCTTGAGCCGTGGCCGCGGCGAGGAGGGGTCAGAGCGGAGTGCATTCGCCGACGCCCGGTGGATCCCGCGTGAAATGAACGCAGGTGCCCTCGTCCTCTGGACAGGCGGGCTCGCCGCCCTCGACCATTCGACAGAGCCGCCGGCAACTCGATGCCACACAGGCAAAGCCGCCCATACAGGGGGTGCTGGTGCTGCAGAAGTCTCCGGCCTGTCCGACCCCTTCAGGTGCACACGCCACCTTGCCGCGCAGGTCGACGATTTGGCACGTCCGTCCTTCCTCATCGGCACAGGAGGAGGGGTCGAGCACGTCGCACGCTCCCACCGGGTAGCAGAGACTCGCGCCGCTCCGAACGGTGGTGTCGTGCACCGGTATCGAGAGCTGCCGAATGCAGCTTTCCTCCTCCGAGCACGCTGACCAGTCCCCGCCGCAGCACAGCTGGCGGCAGGCCTCCTCGGCGCAGAGGAGCCCCGGAGCGCAGTCCGTCCACGCCGCACAGGGCTCTCCGGCGAGGCGGTCGCCCGCAGCGACACACCCGGGCTCCACGTTGCCGGCGTCGTCGACGACTGGGCGGCACGCCAAATCGGGCGCGCACCCTTCCTGGGTCTGATAGTTGCAGATCCCACTGGGGCAGAGGACTGCGCCGTCCGGCGGTACCGGGGGTGGACCGCCTGCGTCGAGCAGCGACACTTCCGTAGAGCCGTCCCCCGCAGAGCCGTCCCCGGCGTCCGCATCGACGTCGTCGGGCTCGGTCTCGCTCGGGCCGCACGCCTGGGCCGTGGTCAGGCAGACGGTTGTCCAAACGGCAGCCATTGCCCCGTGGACGCACCAGCGCCCGGACCGGCCCCAGCGGGCAGTCCAGCTCCGTTTGGGCTCGCTGCGTCGAACGTGCATCCCTTGGCTCTCAGGCCGACCTCCCGAGTATTGCACACCAGAGCGGCAGAGCCCCAGACCGGTGCGCTCGGAGTCGGCGAGCGGCCGTTCGTGTCGAGCTCGAGCTGCGGCACCGGGCCACACGACACCGCCTGATCCAGGCGCCAGCCGGTGGCTCCCCCGTCGCGCGTGCTACCACTGACCCGCCAGTATGGCGCCGGCCGCGGGTGGACGCAGCGGGAAGCCACCATCAACGCGGCCCTCACCGCCACAGTTCCGTAGCCCCTCCGCCGGTCCCGGTGCGGACGCAAGGCGCCCTACTCGTCCACCTTCGGGTGCAGACCGTGGCCGCAGTACTTGCAGTAGCGGGCGTCGGCATCGTGGTGCTCAGCCGCGCAGCCGGGACACGCATGCACGCTCCCCCTTTCGCGTCTGCGCGCCTGGACCATCTCGACGGTGACGATTCCAGTCGGCACGGCGATGATCCCGAAGCCCGCCACCATCAGCAGCGAGGCGAGGGTCTGCCCCAGGACGGTCTGGGGCGCGATGTCTCCGTAGCCGACGGTGGTCAGCGTGACCACGGCCCAGTACATGGATCGGGGAATGCTCGTGAAGCCGCTGCTGGAGCCCTCGATCAAGTACATGAGCGAGCCGGTGAACGTCACCAGCACGGCGACCGCGAATAAGAAGATGAAGATCTTGGCGCGACTCGCCCTGAGGGCAAAAAGCAGGAACTGCGCCTCCGTGAGGTAGCGGGCGAGCTTCAACACCCGGAAGACCCGCAGCAGGCGCAGGGTACGAATGGTGGTCAGTGCTTGCGCCCCGGGCATCACCAGGCTGAGCCAGGTGGGCAGAATGCTCAACAGGTCCACCACGCCGAAGAAGCTTCCGGCGTAGCGGGTCGGCCGCCGCGCAGAGTAGACACGCAGAACGTACTCGACGGTGAACAGACCCGTGAGTATCCACTCGGACCAGCGGAAGAGCGGACCGTAGCGCCGTGCCAGCACCTCGACGCTTTCCAGCACCACCACCAGCGAGGAGAGCACGATGGCCCCGAGCAGGACGACGTCGAACGCCTTGCCCGCTGGGGTGTCCGCCTCGAAAATGACGATGGCGACTCGGTGACGAAATGTGCGCTGTTCCGGCGCCATGAGACCCCTTGCTTGGACCATCCGCGCTGCGGGCTCAACCCTGCTCGGTCACCGGTCGTCGCCCTCACGGATGGGAGCAGCGGCGGAACGCCACGATGCCGATCGCGTCGCCTACGGCGCCGCCCCGCTCGGCGGGGGCAACGCTTCCCACCGGAGCGACTCGCCGTATTGCCCGGCCAGCCACTGGGTCTTCCAGCGCTTGAGCGACATCAAGTACATCCCGGGCTGGCTCTTCTTCCGGGTCGAGAAGAACGCCAGTAGGCGGCCGTCGGGGCTGCAGGCTGGGTAGCTGTTCGATCCCTGGTTCTGGGTGAGGCGCGCGATGCCGCCGCCGGTTTCGCTGCTCATCACCAGATCCTGTCGGTCGGTGCCGACGGCGACGGCATAGACCAGGCGGATTCCGTCTTCGGTATCGCAGAACGTCGGCGCTGCGGCGGTGAAGCCCGCAGGAGAGACCGCCTTTCCATCCACGTACACTCGTTGCGAGCCATACGTCTGCGGCTCGCCACCGATCCACGCGAGCTTGCCGGACGGACTGAACACCGGGTGCGTGGAGAGCTGGGTGGTCGAAACCTTCGTCATCCCCGAGCCGTCAGTCGCTCCGACCCAAATCGAGCTCCGGGCGTCTGCCGCGACCGCCACGGCCATCTTGGTGTGGTCGCGATTGAACGCAACGCTGTAGACCGACGTCTTGAAGCTCAGCGGCACCCGCTTGACCTGCCCACCGATGAGCTGGGTGAGACGGAAGGGCGAGTATTTCTCACTGACCGTGTAGTAGAGCGACTGACCGGGACCCCAGGTTGGAGCGATGGCGGTCAGCGAAGCGTCGGTGACCGGCTTGAGCGCGTGACCGTCGGCATCCATGGTGAAGATGCGACGGCTCTTGCCCCACTTGCCCGAGAAGGTGAAGTGGCTGGCAAAGCCACCGGGCCGTCCGGTGATTGCGCCGAGCAGCGCGTCGGTGATCCGATGGGCCGTGACCCGCACCTCGCTGGCTTCGACCAGGAGCTTCTTCTCGTAGACGGGGTCCTTGCCGA
The DNA here is from genome assembly GCA_964610275.1 of uncultured Polyangiaceae bacterium. Taxonomy (GTDB): domain Bacteria; phylum Myxococcota_A; class Polyangia; order Polyangiales; family Polyangiaceae; genus JAFGBI01. Next base: position 23,601 of record CAZSVU010000019.1, read on the forward strand.
CGTCGAGGAAGTAGGCCAATCCGAAGACCTCGATCTTGCCCTTCCTGCGCTTGCGGGCCGCGACTTTGACGATCACTTCGGCGCCGATCTTTCGCCAAGCGTTCACGTCGACGGCATCGTCGAAGCCGTAGGTTCCCGGTGGAGCCTTCTGGTCCGGGATGACGTTGAACATCCCACAGAGCTCAAGGTCGCGGCGTACCACGCCGCGGACGATGACGTCCTCCAGATCGGGCGCGAGCGAGGGCAGGACGGCGAGGCTCGTGACGTGCTCTGCGACGTGCCCCGTGACCACAAACGGGCCCAGCAGGTTCTCGTCCGGTGCTGGGCCAGGCGTCTGGGCCCGGGCGGAGCCCCAGGTCAGGGTGAGGCTGAGGACGGCGGCGAGGGCGATGCAGCGGGCTTGCATTGGGATTTGCTTCCGGAAAAAACTGGTGTGACGACCGTCAGTCTGGCATCGGTGAGCAGCGGAGGCGGCGGCGGGATCTGCTGCCCGACGATGCCGTCCATCGTGGCACGAACCTTGGCGTCAAATGTGGGGTTGCCGCTGGATGCGGTGAGGACGTATCCGATCACGGTTCTATCCCCTCCGACGTTCGCCGCCACCGCTGCCCTCAATTTTTTTAGCTGTTCGCATGGGGCCCCGGACGAGGGAGGGGTGAATCGGGCGTTGAACCAGGCCAAGACCTTCATTTGATACTGGCTCACCCAGCGGGCCTTCATCGGGTCCGTCTCCGTCCCCTCCTTGACGCCATCCGGCGATCCCTCCCCCTCGACCGTCGATGCGGCGTCGCTCCCGGCTTCTGGTTGGAGCTCTTCGTCCACCTCCTTCGCGACCTCCGCGTCGGGAGGCGGAACGCCGGCATCTCCAGTGGCCACCTCGCTCTGGGGAATGGCCTCGACGTCGTTCTTGGCGTCAGGTGAAGGTGCACTGCGCGCTTGGAAACGCTTGATCGGCGCTTGCTTCTGCCACATGTCCGGCAACTTGGCGTGAAGCTTCTTGCCGCCGAGCTTGAGCAGCGGCGTGTCATCCAGCACCGGCTTGACCGAGATCGGGATCGGCATCGCCTCTCTAACCTCCTCCTCCCGGATCTCGGCGCTGCTACCAGCCCGAACCAGAACGGCAAAGAAGAGGATCTCGATCGCAAAGGCCAGCGTGACCGCCACGATGAGCTCGCCCGTAGCGAACGCTGCCACCGCGGCGCCGACGTAGCCCGCCGGCAGTTGTGCGTGCTGGTTCGCCGTCACGGGATTCACGGAGCGCTCACTCGGGACGGACCGCGCGGGCGAGGCGCCTGCGGCGGCTCGGTTGGCTTGCTCGGTTGCTTCGCGGGCTTGGCCTTCGGCTCGTCCGCTTCCTCGTCCTCGACGAGCTCGGGCTGCACCAACAGATTGAGAGATTCGACGCCGCTGTTGCGGGCGGCGGCCACGACCTTGGCCACGACGCCGTAGCGGGCGTCCTTGTCAGCTCGGATGTACAGTTCCTGCTCGGTCTGCACACGCTCGCTTTCCTTGAGAGCCTGATCGATCCGTGCGGTGACGTCTTCTTCGCCGAGCAGAATGCGCTCGTCCTTGGTCACCGTGACCAGCAGCTTGGTGTCCTTGGCGGGGGTGTTGGCGGCTTTGACCTCGGGAAGATCGATGCGCAGCCCGGCGGTGAGCAGCGGAGCCGTCACCATGAACACGATGAGCAGGACCAGCATCACGTCGACCAGCGGGGTGACGTTGATGTCGCGGAATCGTCCGCCGCGTCGGGTGCTCCCACCGAGCTGGATGCCCACTTTTCAGCCTCCCGCCCCCGCCGGGGTCGGTCCCTGCTGGTGCGGTGCCGCGGAGGCATCGGCGGCATGCGGGCGGCGCTCGCCGGCCATGATGCGTGCCCAGCCCTCGCTCGATGCCGCCAGTTCGTCGAGCAGATCGCCGATTCTGCGGTCGATGTAGTTGTAGCTGATGGTTGCCGGGATGGCCGCCACCAGCCCGAACGCCGTCGCAATCAGGGCTTCACCGATGGCCGGGGCCACCACCGGGAGCGACGCGCTCTTCTCAATGCCGATGCGCAGGAACGCGTCCATGATCCCCCACACCGTCCCGAACAGCCCGATGAAGGGCGAAGAGGAGGCAATGCTCGACAGCGTCGGCATCAGCGTCGAAGCCTTCTGCTGCTCCGTGGCGATGGCCCGCTTCGCCACCGTCAGCAGCAAGTCGACTCCGAGGCTCGCCTGGTCCTGGCGCTTGGCGAGCTCCATCACCACCCGCGCGCCCGGCGAGCTCTGTTGTTTGAGCGCCAGACTCACCAACTCTCCGTTCTGGGCAATCCGCTCCGAGTCGGTCTCGAAGCGCCGGAGCGCTGACTGAAGTCGCGAGAGCTGCATCCACTTCAGGAGCCAGATGACCCACACCATCGTGGAGAAGAGGACGAGGATGCTGAGCACCACCAGGACCACCCCGGAGGAGCTGAGCATCAGCTCCAGGGGGTCGAGCTTCTGCGGGTCGACGGCTACGGGTTGCGCGGGCGCGAACGACATAGGTGGGTTCTATAGCGCGAAACCGCGCCCTGTGTGTCAGTCGCCGAGGACGACGTCGACGCGCCGGTCGCGAGCCCAGCTCGCCTCGTCGGTTCCGTTGGCGTCCATTTCCCCCCGCGAAGTCGTGGTCATTTGCTCGGCCGCGAGTCCCTGCTTGGCGATGAAAGCCTTCACATTGTCGGCCCGGCGCCCGCCGAGGGTGAGGTTGTATTCCGGCTCTCCGCGGGGATCGGCGTGACCCACCAGTCGCATTTCCCGCCCCTTCAGCGGCCCGGTGGCGAAGCATTGGGCGAGCTGGCCGAGCACGCGCGAATCCTGCTCGCGCACGTTGGCAGAGTCGAAGGCGAAGAATGCGTCGGACTCGGTGATGCCGCAGGCTCTGAGAATCTCGTCCGAAATGTTGATCTGGGACTGGTTCGCGATGGACTCCGGCTTGGTGTCTGTCGCGGCGGTTGCAGTGGGCTGCGCAACCGGCGCCTCGGTCCCTCCAGCGGGTGCCGCGGGTGGGGGAGCCGGATCGGAGCCACACCCCCAGAGCACGAAGCACGACAGCAGCGTGGAGAGTGGAACTGACCTCATGTGGACCTCCTCGGCGAGTGACATCACGCTCTTGGCGCGCCAAGCCTGATAGCTTGGTTTGCCCGAGCGGTGGAGAGCTTTGCAGGATTTGAACCCTCAAGCGTAGCTCTGGCTTCCGTGGCATTGCCGGTTTCTGGCTAACCTGGCGAAAAACCGAGGGTTTGTTCGCACCCCTCAAAGCACGCAGATCCCGCGACCGGCCGCCCTTCCGCACTGATGCTCTGATGGAATCGTCGCGCCGGCCGCTCTCAGGGGATGCCCACCAGGTACACCAACAGCAGAACCGTGGCGGTCACGAAGAACGCGACGAGCACCCAACCGCCGAGGCCTCCACGACTTCGCGGACGCTTGGTGCGTTCAGATTCGAGCTTGGCCATCGCCAGGATGGCGACTCCCTGCAATCGCTTCTTGGCCGCTTCGCCGCGCTCGTGATCGCCCGACATGCCGCGGTACCTCACCGCCGCCTTGACGAGTTGATCGGCGTTCTGGCAGTGCTCCAGGAACGCCCCGTGCGCCTTGTCTTCGTCCCAGTTGTCGAGGACGTTCTTCCACAGTGCTTCCAGCGCCGGGTCGGTCATCGGGCTAGAGACCCAGCTCGCGGGCGAGACGGCGAGTAACGGCGAAGTAAGCGCTGCGCTCGTACGGTTCATTCAGGATGCAGAAGTCCGCGCCACTCAGTCCAACGCAACCGAAGCAATAGGTGCACTGGGTGAGGGCCGTGCAGCGCACCAGGTACGAGCTCGCAGAGCAGCGGTCGCAAGCGACACATTGATGGCAGCCCATCAGGCTGGTGCTGTCACGGCAGTGCGAGCATTCGGCGCACATCTCGCACCCCACACAGTAGTGACAACGAACCAACCGCTCCGAGTCCCGGCAGAAGGTGCAGGCGCGGCACGCCCGACAGCTTCCGCACTCGACGCAGGAGTCGTTGGACGTCTCGCGGCTCAGCCCTGCCACGAGCTCTCGGTAGCGAGCGTCGAACTGCCGTGCGTCGAGCTCTGCGCTCATGGGGTGAAGAGTCCCTTGGCGGCGTGTTCAGGCGCGCAACGACCGGCGCAGTGCGGCCGCCGACTCGCGGGTCTGCGCCTCGTCCGCGTACTCCTCCAGGCGGCGCAGTCGCTGCGAGAGGATGGGGAGCTTGATGGGGGATTCTCGCTCCAGCAGGCCGACGAGGATCTCGATGGCCTCCCGCGCACGGGCTTCGTTGAAGTGTTCCAGCAGCTGCAGCTGAACGTCCTGCTCATGCGGGAATTCGAAGTCTTCGTCCAGGTAGGCCTCGGCCGCGCGCGAGATGGCTCCACGACCTTCACTGGTGAGTAGCCGGTCGAGCAGGCGCATGCGCCGCTTCTCGCGCTCGTCGTGCTCCCCCTGAGCCACCTGGATGATTCGAGCCGACCGCTTCTGTGGTTGGGCGAGGCGGCGCTTGTCCTTGCCCGCAGTCCCATTTTGAGCCCCCGGCGAACCGGAGGCGTTGGATGGCGCGGCCGAGGCTGCCGCCAGCTTGCGCCCGTTGTCGGAAAGTACCGGCGAATTGGGTCGGCGCGCTGCGATCAGCACTGGTTCTGTGTTTTTGCGTGGCTCGTTGCGCGCCTTGCGGCGCCGCCTGCGTCCTCCACCGGACTTCTGGCGTTGCGCGTCCATGGTCGTGGTGTCCTCCCGCTATGCCTCCACGCCGACGGTCGAGCCAACGTAGAAGTTAGCTGGTGCCGTTCCCTCGAGCCGGCGGACCGCCGCCCGGCGTCACCGAGAAATCAGCCTCAACCAGATACCCAGGTCAGTAGCACAGGGTGGCCGAAAGCGCCGATATTTTTTGGCCGGGGTCGCCTTTTCTGGCGGTGAGCGGGGTCGGAAGACGCACTCGTCGCATGCTCCGTTGGCCCACGCGGACGCGTGCGGCACCTTGCCGGACCGCCTCCCAGTCGGCCAGAGGACCCTTGGCGCCCACGCCGCCTGCTTGCGCCGCCGTTCGGAGCACCGTATTGCTCGGGGACCGGCGTCGTGACATCTGCCGGCGAGAGGCTGTCCGACATGGTCGAACAGGGAAAGAAGATTTGGAGGGACGGTGAAATCCTGGACCGGGAGGCGGGGGACAAGACTTCGCTTCTGACCCATACACTGCACTATGGAGTGGGGGCGTTCGAGGGGATCCGGGCCTACCAGCGTGCCGACGGCAAGACGTACGTCTTTCGGTTGAAGGAGCACATCACGCGGCTGTTCGACTCCTGCAAGCTGGTCAAGCTCGAGCCCCGAGTCACCGTGCAGCAGGTGTGCGATGGATGTGTTGCGCTCCTTGCCGCCGAAGGCATGAAGGACGGGTACCTCCGTCCCGTGATCATGTACGGCCCGGGCGCCATGGGAGTCCTGCCCGCGGACAACACCGTGGAGAGCTTCGTCGTGGCGTGGAGCTGGGGGGCCTACCTGGGTACCGAGGGCCTGGAAAAGGGGATCCGCTGCAAGATCAGCCCGTTCTGTCGTCACCACATCAGCGTGGCGTTTGCCAAGGGAAAGATCACTGGCCAGTACGTCAATTCGGTGATGGCGAAACAGGACGCCAAGCTTTCGGGGTTCGATGAAGCCCTGATGTGCGACGTGAATGGCTTTGTGTGCGAGGGAACGGGGGAGAACGTGTTCGTGGTGAAGAATGGACGGATCACCACACCGCCGCTGGGAGCGTCCATCCTGGCTGGCATCACCCGCGACACCGTCATGGTGCTCGCGCGCGAGGAGGGGATCCCCCTGGTGGAAGCCAACCTCACCCGCGACGAGCTATACTTGGCCGACGAAGTCTTCCTGACCGGCACCGCGGCGGAGGTCACTCCGGTGCGCGAGGTCGATCACCGACCGATTGGCGCCGGTTCTCGAGGCGAGTTGACGCGTCGGCTTCAGCAGCGCTACTTCGACGTGGTCAAGGGGAGTGACGACTCCCATCCAGAGTGGCTGACCCTCGTCGAATAGCGGGCGCGGCGCTCGCGCTCGCTGTGCTGGGCTGTGGGTCCTCGGGCTCCGAGGCACCGCCACGATCGGCCCCTCCGCGTCCTGCGCCTTCAGCAGCAGCGTCTGCCGCGAAGCCGCTGGCGCCACACTTGCTGCCCGACGCGGCGTGGGGCCAGGCCACCGCGCTTCGGTTCTCCGTCCTCCTACCCCTGCCGGATTACGTCCACTGGACGCCGGACGAGCGAAACCGGCATTGGTGGACCATCCAGCACCCCCGCAGCAGCTCGACCATTCGGGTCCGCACCTGGCGCGCTGGGCGTCTGGCCCGCCCCGAGGAGTGTGAGGCACAGGCTCGGCTTTGGCTACCCGAGTTGCCCGGGGCCGCCCCCGAGACCCGGCTGGACGAACGACGCCTCTCCTCACCCGACGGCTACACCACCCGCCTGCTGGTGGGCGTGCAACCGGGTGACGGCGAGCGCATCGAGGGGTTCGTGTTGGCGTTCGGGGCAACCGTGCAGCGCTGCCTGGCACTGCTGTTCTCGACCGACGCGGCCGGACCGGGCGCCACGGCCGAGGTGGGGCATCGCTTGCGCATGGTGGCCGATGGAGTATTCGGCCGGGCGGAGATTCGATCCGTCGACGACCGCGTTCAGCAACGCAGTCTGAGTCCGTGAGATCCAAGCGGCGGTCGCGCGCTCAGCTCTCATCGTCGCGTGAGCCGTCGCCCTTCGGCTCATCGGAGATGGAGGGACTAATTTTGATCTTGTCTTTCGCGGCTTCACGCAGCCGGGCGACGTACTTCTCCAACGCCTCCGCAGCCTTGGCCTTCCGCAACTGAGCCACGATGACGGCCTTCTCCTTCTCGAAGTCCGGCCGGGTAGCGATGGTCTTCTCTTTCAGCTGGATCACCGCCACGCCATCCAGTGTCTCCAGCGGCGTCGGATGCACGTCACCTGCCTTCGCCAGGGCAAATGCTTTCACCGCCGGGGTCTCGCCCGGCGCCGCGTTGTGGAACGGGCTGCTGAGGATCGAGAACGGCGTCGAGACCGAGGCTTGGGGTCGATCGGGGGCCTGAAGCGCGACCGGCTTCTCTGCTTCGTTCGCGTTCTGGCCGGCCTTGGCCTTGCGACTGCCAGCGGGGGAGCGGCTGACGTACTCCGCCGTGAGCTCGTCGGTCGCCTGGGTGAGCTCCACTCCGCTCTGGGCGCGCTGGATGAGCTCGGCGGCGAAAGCCTTGGCCATCTCGTCGGCTCGGAATCGCACGGAGAGCAACCGAGCCACCTGCCGCCGACCTACGGATTCGACGTCCGACTCGGCCAACGAGCCCTGGTACTTCACCACGTGAAATCCCTGCTTGGTCTCCACAACTGGCGAGAGCTTCCCCGGCTTGAGGTCCTTGATTGCCTCCAGCAGCAGCTCACTGCCTTCGCCGTAGGACTCGTTCAGGCAACCGAGGTGCCCGCCCGCGAGCGCGGTGCGGCCGTCGCTGGACTCGCGGGCCACCGCCTCGAAGGCGTCGCCCGCCGTGACCTGTGCCAGCATCTTGTCCAGCTTGTCGCGCAGAACGACTTTCTCCTCGTCGCTCGACCCGGGGAGCACGGTGACCATCAGCTCGCTCGCCAGCGGACAGCCCGCCTTGAACTTGTCCTTGTCCGTCTTCCAGGCCTCGTCGACCTGCGACTGGTTCTCGGTAGCCCAAGCGTCCACGGCGGCGTCCGACGTGTCTACGACGTATTTGGCGAACCAATCGCGCTTCACCTGTGCGGTGTTCACCACAGCCTTGGATGTCTCGCGCTCGTAGGCGAGGAAAGCCTCGTTCTCCGAGACCCGAACGCGAGCTCGTACCAGTCGGCGCATGCGCTCGGCGAGCACCTCGCGGCGCTGCATATCCTTGAATTCCTTGGCGCCGCGATTCGTCGTCGTGCGTACGACCCGCTCATACTTCTTGTAGTCGAATGCACCGGTCTTGTTGCTGGTGACCGGAAGCATGCGGACGCCCAGATCCGCTCCAGGATCACATCCGCGTACCAGCGGTGTGCTGGGACGCGGGCACAGCCCCAGCTGCCACGCTAGGTTGTCGGCGTAGGCGGCGGGCAGCGAGATCTGGGCGCGGCCCTGCGTGAGTCGAGCATCGAGCTCGTCTTCTCCCACGGCCAAGCTGAAGCGCTCTGCCTCTTTCAAGAGCAGCTCACGTTCGATCAGTCCGTTGATTACGTGGGCGCGAAGTCCCAGCTTTCGCAGTGCCTTGGCATCGACTCCCGGCGGAGCCATCAAGCGATAGGCGGCGTAGAACTCCTTCTCCGAAACGCACCGCTCCTGGACTTCCAGGGCACATTCGGTGTTCAGGCCAGTTCCCGTGGCCTGTCGGCCTGGGCGGAATTCCAGCACGAAGACCAGGGCGATCGCGAGCACGATGCCAGCGCCAAGCCAGTTGGCAGCTCCACTCTGTCTGAAGAAGCTCAGCATTTCCGCCAGACCTTCCGGGCCGCATGGCCGCGGACGGGCGCCCGAATGCACCCGGCCGCTGCAACTACCACGCTCGTCCGGCTCGGTCTATCCGCTGCGTTCGGCTCCGACCGTCTTGTTGAGCTCCAGCGCGTAGCGCAGCTCGTTGAAGAGCTCGTCCAAGTCTGCGACGGCCCGCTCCAGCGCAACCTCATACCAAGTGTCCAGTGTGCGAGAGCTGTCGCCGGGGTCACTGATGGGGACGACCGTGGTCCCGACCTCCGCATAACCGCGGTCGACGCTGCCGGCCGCAGCCGCTCTGGCGCGGGCAAACAGCTGTTCTGACGACTCGCCGCGAAAATCGCTGGACTGTACCCGAACCACGAAGCGCACCGAGAGTTGGGAGCCGAAACCCGCCGACACTCCGGCGTCCATGATCAGGTTGTCGCGCACGCGCTCGGCGAGCATCACGTGGTCCCCCAACGTGCGATAGAGCTCGAAGCCCTGGGCAATCAGATGCCGCTTCAGGTTGGCAGGCGAAGGGACCGACATATTTCAGGACCCGACGGTGGCGGCTGGGCTCGGGGCCCGGCGCGTTCAGGGACAGTCAAAACAAGCCAACAATTCTGGCTGGTTGGAAACCTGTCGGTAAGTATCCTACATCAGCCCCCGACAGTACGCAATATACTGGTCGGGCGTTCAGAACGTACTGTCATCGAAGGCGGCCGATCGGCCGCCTTCGGCAATACCTGGCAGATAGGCCAGGATGAAGACCCGCGAAGTCGGCCCATCCGTCACATTCGGGCGGGCAGCGACGGTCCGGATGGCATCCGCCGGCGGACGCCGGAGGTCGGGTTTGCTATCGTTCGCCGACCTTGGTCCGCCGAAGAAGCTACTCTGAGCCTCCCACCGAAGCGCCCGGCAAGCGCCGCACTTCTGGCGGGGTCCGTCACGAAGCCACGGAACGCCTGATCATTCGCAGCGAAGGCGTCGAGATTGGTGGCTGGACGCTCAACCTGAGCCGTGGGGGAGTGCGTGCAGTGCTGGAGGAAGCCGTCGAGCTCGGCCACGAGTACACCGTGGTGGTGGGGCCCGAGAGCGACGACCCACCCCGCATTCACCAGTCCCGTGTCGTTTGGCTGCAGGAGGAGCAGGACGGTCAGATCGCCGGCATCGAGTTCCTCGACGGGCAGGGAGGGGTTCCGAAGCCGGACGACTCCGACTCGGACTGAGCCGTGGGGGCGCCATCTCGCTCGGCATCCGGCCACACGAGTGGCGACCACACGCGCGCCGACGCCCTGCTCGGCCCTGGCGGGCCGCTCGCGAGTCGCTGGCCAGACTACGAGCCGCGTGAGGGTCAGCTGGAGATGGCTCGTGCCGTGCAGTACGCGCTCGAGCGGGACGAGGTGCTCCTGTGCGAAGCCGGCACCGGAACCGGGAAGACGTTGGCCTATCTCGTCCCGGCGATACTGAGCGGGAAGAAAGTGATCGTCTCCACGGCGACGCATGCGCTAGAGGAGCAGATCTACGCGCGCGACCTGCCGCTGATTCGTCGCACCTTGGGTCTCGAGCCGCGCGCCGCGTTGATGAAGGGGCTGGGGAACTACGTCTGTCGTCGTCGCTACGAGCAGGTTCGAGCCGGCGCTCTCGCCCTACCGTCGCACGTCGCACCGGCACTCGACGTCGTGCAAGCCTGGTTGCACCGAACGGAAACGGGGGACATCGCGGAAGTGGCGGAGCTTGCCGAGAGTGATTCCATCTGGGGTGAGCTCACGGCTTCGCCGGACACCCGCCTCGGGTCTGCCTGCTCGCATCACCCAGAGTGTTTCGTCACGCGGATGAAGCGCGCAGCCGAGGCGGCGCGTTTGGTGGTCGTTAACCATCATCTGTTCTTTGCGGATCTGGCCTTGCGCGGTGCCCATCCGGGGCGTGTGTTGCCCGACTACGATGCGGTCATCTTCGATGAAGCGCACGGGCTGGAAGACGTTGCCACGGACTTTTTTGGCGTACAGGTGTCGCCGAGCCGCATCGAGAGAGTCGGGAGAGACGCGGAGCGGGCGCTGGGGGTGCTGCGGGGCGCCGATCCCTCACTGGTGGACGAGAGTTCTCTGCGACTCCCCGCGGAGCTGAGGGAAGCGTCAGTGTATTTCTGGGACCAGTTGCAGCGGGAGATTGGCCAGCGAGAAGTGCGGACGACCGTGGAGCGCGAGATCTGGACCGGGCAACTCGCGGGACTCTGGCATCGGTTGGACGCGGCCCTGGAAGCGCTCGCTGGAGCGGCGAGTGCAGCTCGAGTCAGAGTCGGAGAGCAGCGCACCCGGGGGGGCGACGCGAGGCTCGGTGCGGCGACGCTCGAAGCCCTGGAGTCCAGCGAACGCCGACTCGAGAGCCTGCGCGATCAGCTGGCCGCCGTCGTCGAGTCTGCCCCCGGCCGAGTCTGCTGGATCGAGTGGGGAGCTCGGAACATTCGCCTCAGCTCTTCTCCGGTGGACGTCTCGTCAATCTTTCGCGAGCGCATTTTCGAGTCCATTCCGGCGGTGGTGTTGACGAGCGCGACCCTGGCCACGGCGTGCTCGCCACGAGCAGTTGCGACGGACGTCCCGGGCCCGCCCCGACCGAGTGGCCCGTTTGGCTACCTCAGGGCTCGCTTGGGCCTCGAGGAGCTGGAGCGGCAGGTCGTCGAGACCGTGGTGCCCTCTCCGTTCGAGTTTTCCCAGCGGGCCCTGCTCTACACGCCGCGCGACCTCCCCTCGCCCCAAAGCCGTGACTTCCTCGGTGCAGCTGCTGAACGCGTTGCTGCGCTGGTCGAAGTCACTGGTGGAGGGGCTTTCGTGCTCACGACCTCCCTTCGATCGATGCACGCATTGGCGCGACAGTTGCGAGAGCGTGCGGCACCAGCTCGCGTGCTGCTTCAGGGTGAGTCCCCCAAGAGCGCCCTCTTGGAGGAATTTCGCTGCGCCGAGGATGCGATTCTGGTGGCGACCATGAGCTTCTGGGAGGGTGTTGACGTTCCGGGACGGAGTCTGCGACTGGTCGTCTTGGAGAAGCTCCCGTTCTTCGTGCCGACCGATCCAATCGTGCAAGCGCGCTCGGTCGCGATTGAAGAGGCCGGGGGCAATCCGTTCATGGAGCTACACCTGCCGGCTGCGGCCATCACCCTCAAGCAGGGTTTTGGCCGACTGATCCGTACGGCGCATGACTTTGGAATCGTCGCACTGCTCGACGAACGCGTTCATCGGCGCGGGTATGGCATGAAGCTCTTGGCTTCACTTCCGCCCGCCGCGCGGACGACCGAGCTGTCGCGAGTGCGCAGCTTCTGGCGTGACCATGCAGGGCCCGGGTGAGGAAGCACCCGGGCCTCCGAAACAGAATCCGTCTGCCTCTGCTGCTTCACCCCCCACCCGCGGTGTTGTGAGGTTCGATGAGCAGAGCGGTCTGACGTGTCCGAACGCGTCGCCCGTCGAGACGTACTGGCTCGCGTTCCGGCGTCGAGACTCCGGTACCACGGACCGAGGAGAGCCGGCCGCCGAGCACAGCTCGGCGGCTGGGTCTCGAAGGCCTACTTCCGGCGCGCCTTCTTCGGGGCCTTCTTGGCGACCTTCTTCGAGGCCTTCTTGGCGGCCTTCTTCGGGGCCTTCTTGGCGACCTTCTTCGGGGCCTTCTTCGGGGCCTTC
>CAZSVU010000019.1:35854-45959 GCA_964610275.1 uncultured Polyangiaceae bacterium
CCTTCTTGGCGACCTTCTTGGCGACCTTCTTCGGGGCCTTCTTCGGGGCCTTCTTGGCGACCTTCTTCGGGGCCTTCTTCGGGGCCTTCTTCGGGGCCTTCTTCGGGGCCTTCTTGGCGGCCTTCTTGGCTGGCTTCTCCGTCTTTGCTTCGGCCGCCTTCTTGGCTGGCTTCTCCGCCTTCGCTTCAGCCGCCGGCTTCTCAGGCCTGCGCTTGGCTACGGGCTCGGCACGAACGGTTTCCATCTCCGACCGCGCAACGACGCTGGCTTCGGTTCTTACCGGAGGCGCCGACTCGTGCATTGCGCTCTCGCCGGACGGGGGTGGCACTTCTTCGATGTCGCCGCCGTCTGGTCGTCCCATCGTACCGCCGCTTCGTTGCTCCAAGGTCTCCTTGACCTTCTCGTCCAACTCCGAAAACTCGAACGGCTTGTCGACGTACGCATCTGCACCGTACAGCGGCGACGTCATCTCGTTCAGGTTCTCTCCGATCCCGGTCAGCATCACCACACCAGTGTGAGCGAGCGAGACTGCTTCGCGAATGCGTCGGCAGACTTCCCAACCGCTCATGCCTGGCATCATCACGTCCAAGATGACCAGGTTGGGGAGGTGCGTGTGTGCGAGACCCCACGCCTCGTCTCCGTCGCCTGCCTCGATCACATCAAATCCCTTGTTGCGCATGTGGTTGGCAACCAACGCGCGAGTGCTCGGTTCGTCATCTGCGACCAGCACAACGGTTCTTTTCGAATCAGCCATTACTCCCGCTCCAATCTTCATCGTATCTCAGACCAGCAGCACTACAGCGGTCAAGTCCCGTTCGCGTTTTCTCGCTCTGACCAGTTCGGGCACTCCAGGCGCCCTTGCCTCCGACCCAGCGTGTGTCGCACGTTACTGACGGATGGGGGTGAACTGAACACTCGTTGCCAGGCTCGCGATGTGTGGCAGCATGCAGGCGCCAGGACGTTGGTCTGCCCAAGGGGGAAGTTTGCTGCCTTGTCATACGGATGGATGAAAGCTGCCGAGCCGGCGGACCGAAGCACCCGCGAACGCGGGTGCTAGACTAAATACGCCATACTTTCCAATGGTTACCCCATTGCAGGTTCGGGCGGCCCCGTACTGTGAGAAGAAGAGAACCGCGTTACTCTGCGCTACGATGCTGCTTCCCTCGCGGATGCCGAAAGCAGACGGAACTTTCCCGCGTTACAAACGTCAAGTCGATGTGAGGGCCACCGGTGCCTGACCCCAGAACCACACTGAAGCGTCTCTCGCGTACCTCGCGCTGGACGGGTCTGCGATTGCGGTTCGACCATGCGTTGGCGCGTACTTTCCTCTGGTTGCCCGTGCCGCTGCTCTACGGTGTGGGGGCACTCACGGTCATCAAGGTCTTTCGTCTCGATCCGGAGACTCAGTCCACCCTGCTATGGGTGGGGCTTCTGCCGCTCGCCGTGCTGGTCGGAGTGGCACTGCAGGCCTGGTTTCGCGCTCGCCCCCGCCACGAGGGGGCGCTGGCACTGGATCTTCACCACGGGCTGGAGGACCGCATCACCACCGCGCTCAGCTTCGGCGAGCTGCCCCAGTCCTCGCGCACTCCATTCATGGGGGCGGCCATCGACGATGCCCTGAACACGGCCACGAGCCTCAAGCCGCGGCGGGCGGCGCCCCTGCACATCCCGCGAGAGATCCCGATTGTTGCCCTGCTGTTGGCCACCCTGGTCGGGATCAGTCTGCTGGAGGTCCGAGTCACACGGCAGCTGCCCCCGGACAAGCGCATCGACCCCCTGGTGATGGCTCCCGATGACTTGGAGCTGTTCCGCGACATTGCGGAAGACCTGCAGGAGAAGAACCAGGATCCGGAGGCTCTGGCCGCGGCGAGGCGCTTCAATCAGCTGGTGGAAGACATCGCACAGAGGCGTCTGGAACGCCGGGAGGTGTTCCGCCGACTCGAGCAACTCGACCGGGAGTTGCTCCACTCGGCCGAGGCCGAGAAGGAGTCGCTGGAGGAAGGACTCAAGAACGTCGCGCAAGAGCTGGAAAAGAGCGATTTGGCCAAGCCGATCGCCAAGGCCTTCGAGGAGAAGAACCTGGCGGACGCGGAGCAGGCCATGCGCAAGCTCGCCGAGCGGCTAGCGAGGAAGCAGAAGCCCCCAACCAAGGCGCAGCTGAAACAACTGCGGGAGGCGCTCAAGAAGGCGAGTGTGGCCAACGCGCAGCGCACCAAACGGATCGAGGAGCAGCGCAAGCGGGTCGAGGAGGAGCGCCAGCGACTGCTCAAGAAGAAGCGCAACGCCGACGGAGGGCTCAACCAGGGCGATCAGCGGCAGCTGCAACGGCTCGAACGCCAACTCGAACGACTCGACCGCGAAAAAGACCGCCTCAAGCGCGCGCAGCGCCAGCTGTCCAAGCTCGACCGCGAGCTGGCCAAGGCGGCCGCGGATCTGATGAAGGAGCTGGACCTCAGCGCCGACGACCTCCAGGCCGCCGCGGCGGACATCAACCGCATGGCCCAGGAAGAGATGAGCCGCCAGGAAAAGGAGGATCTGCGCCGCAGATTGCAGGAGCTGCGGGAGCTCATCCGGCAACAAGGCAAAGGGGGACAGGAGCGACTCAAGCGGCTCATGCGGTTTGGCCAGCGCGCTCGCGGACAGAAGGGCGGGGGCAAGCGTGGTGGCAAGCCGGGCCAGGGCGGCAAGCCGGGCCAGGGCGGCAAGGGCGACCCGGTCCTCGTGCTCAGCCAGGGAGGAGGCGGTGCCCCCATCCCCATGCCAGGCTCAGGATCGGGGGCCGGCGACCTTCCAGGTGCCGGGAGTGGCCAAGGGAAAGGGTCCCGGGGCGGTGACCAGCCCGGAGAAGGGGCCGGGCAAGGCGGGCTGGAGGCAGGGCGCGGGCATGACCCCAACCTCAAGGGGGACAAGTCCCAGCTCAAGGGTACCACCCACGACGTCAGCGCCGCTGCCGTGGACACTGGCGAGGGCACGGCGTCCAGTGAGGTCATCTATGGTGCCGCTCAGCGCGGATTCGTCGGCCGCGGCTACCGTCGGGTGTTCACGGACTACCGGACGGTGGCTGAGCAGGTGATGAATCGCGACGAGATTCCGGCCGGCTACCGCTTCTACGTGCAGCGCTATTTCCAACTGATCCGACCCCGAGAATGAGACCTTCGCGCGGTCGCGTGAGCAGATCAGCGCGGGAGGAGACCCATGAACGAAGAGCAGACCCCCCGAGCAGAAGTCGACGAGTTTCAACGGAGAATCGGCAGCCTCAGAGAGGAGATCGGCCGCGTCATCGTCGGCAACCGCGAGGTCATCGACGGTGTCCTCACCTGCATGCTGGCGGGGTCTCACGCCCTGCTGGAGGGGGTTCCCGGGCTGGGCAAGACGATGTTGGTGCGGACTCTGGCACAGTGCGTGGGTCTGAACTTCTCTCGGATCCAGTTCACCCCTGACCTGATGCCAGCCGACATCATCGGGACGACCATCATCGACGAAACCGCAACGGGCGGCCAGGCGTTCGAGTTTCGACGCGGGCCCGTGTTTGCCAACATCGTTCTGGCGGACGAGGTCAACCGGGCCACCCCCAAGACCCAAAGTGCATTGCTCGAGGCCATGCAGGAGCACCGGGTGACGGTGGGCCGGACGACCCACGTCATCGAAGAACCCTACTTCGTCCTGGCCACCCAGAACCCCCTCGAGATGGAGGGAACCTACCCTCTGCCCGAGGCCCAGCTCGACCGGTTCTTCTTCAAGCTGCACGTCCCATTCCCGGACCGCGAAGAACTGCACGAGATCGTCAACCGCACCACCACCCACACCGAGATCGAAGTCTCGCCCGTGCTGGACCGGGAGGAAATCGTCCAAATGCAGCGTCTGGCCCGGACGGTTCCGGTGGCCCGGCACGTCCAGGACTATGCCATTCGGCTGCTACAGGCGACGCACCCCGACCAGGCAGGCGCCACGGAGAAGGTCCGCCGTTTCGTCAGTACTGGGGCTTCACCACGAGGCGCGCAGGCCCTGCTCCTCGCGGCGAAGATCCGCGCGCTGTTGGATGGCCGGTTTGCTCCCGCCGTGGCGGACGTCAAGGCCGCGGCGCATCCGGCCTTGCGGCACCGCATCCTGCTCAACTTCGAGGGCGAGGCCGAAGGCGTCAAGAGCGACGACGTGATCAATGAGCTGCTCGACGAGTTGGTGGACGCCAAGCCCTGAGTGCCATGGGACTCGTCGACGTCTTCAAACGCGCCACGGCACCGGTATCCCGGCGGCTGGGAACGCGCCCGATCCCGCGCGAGGACCTCTTCGACGACGACTTTCAGCGACGACTGGAAACGCTGGCGCTGGTGAGCCGACGCATTTTTTCTGGCCGGCTGCGCGCGGAGCGGCGCACCAAGAAGCGGGGCAGTGGCATCGAGTTCGCCGACTATCGAGATTACGTTCCGGGAGACGACTTCCGCTACGTCGACTGGAACATCTACCGGCGCTTCAGCCGCTTGTTGGTGCGGCTGTACGAAGAAGAGGAGGACTTGAGCATTTACTTCATCGTGGATTGCTCGACCTCCATGGGATTCGGCGACGGGCGCAAGTTCGATCAGGCGCGCCGGCTCTGCGCGGCGCTCGCCTACGTGGGATTGGCCAATCTCGACCGCGTCACCATCGTGGGCGTGGCCGACCAGCTCGTGGCGCGCATGCCGACCGCCCGCGGCAAAGGGCGAATCTTCATGGTCTTCCACCATTTGCGCGATCTGGAAGCCTCCGGAACGACCGATCTGCGCGATAGCGTCCGTACCTTCGTCGCCCAGCACAAGCGCCGAGGGCTGGCCGTGCTCATCAGTGATCTGTACGACCCCGCCGGCTTCGAGCACGGGATCAACGTGCTCCGGTACAACAAGTTCGAACCCTACGTGCTGCACATCGTCGACCAGAGCGAGTCGGTCCCGCAGCTCAAGGGGGACGTACGCGTCTACGATTGCGAAACCGGCGAGGAGCGCGAGGTCACCGTCACGACGAAGCTCCTGGAGCGGATGCAGATCGCTTGGGGTGACTACCTCGAGGAAATCGAGCGGTTCTGCACCAACAACCAGGTGGCCTACTTCCGCGCCGATGTCGACACGCCGTTCGACGAGTTGGTGCTCCGGGTGTTTCGTCGCGGAGGGTTCCTGCGATGATGTCGCTCGCCGGGCTGCCGCTGTCGACTCTGCTCGGAATCGCTGGCGCGGCGGGCGGAATGGTCGTGGTGTTCTACATCCTGAAGCTCAGGCGCCGGCCCGTGGCCGTACCGTTTGCGCGGATGTGGGAACGGATCCTTCGGGACAAGGAAGCGACCAACTGGTTCTCCCAGCTCAAGCGGCTGCTGTCCCTACTGCTGCAGCTGGCGCTGCTCACTCTCATGTTGGCCGCACTGGGCGATCCGCGCGTCGCCGCGTCTCTAATCGAGGGCAGAAACGTGGTGGTGCTGGTCGACGCGAGCGCTTCGATGAAGGCCACCGACGTCGAGCCTTCCCGCATCGAGGTCGCGCGGCGCCAGGTGCGAGAGATGGTCCGTGGCCTCAGCGGTTCGGACCGCATGCTGGTGGCGCAGATGGACGCTGCCCTGACTCCGCTCTCCACCATGACGGGTGAGGTTTCGGATTTGCAGAAGGCAGCCGATCACATCCGCGCGACGGACACTCGCGCCGATGTGTTACGCGGGCTGCGTTTCGCCCTGGACAGCTTGCGTGGCTTGTCCAAGCCCGAGATCGTGGTGATCAGCGATGGTGCGTTTGGGGATCTCGAACGGGAAGCGCGGCAACTCGATCTGAGCGAGACCGAGCTCACCTTCGTTCCGGTGGGCGCTTCGGATCAGAATGTGGCCATCACTGGGTTCTCGGTGCGGCGCTACCCGCTCGACAAGGCGCGCTACGAGGTCATGCTCGAGGTGACCAACACCAACGACAAGCCGGTCAGTGTGGAACTGACTCTCCTCGGCGATGGGGACATCGTCGACGTGACCCGGTTGACGCTGGCGGCCAACGAACGTTTGCCACGGTTTTACAAGGATCTGGCCGGGGCCAGTCGCACCCTGGAGGCCCGCCTCAAGCCGACCGAAGGCGGCTTGGACCAGCTGCCTGCGGATGACCACGCCTATGCACTGATGCCCGAGCGGCGGCGTGCCCGGGTGCTCGTGGTCAGCGCGGGGAACACCTACCTCGAGGCCGCGCTTCTGCTCGACGAGTATCTGGACGTCACCGTCATCGCGCCCGACCGCTATCCGCCCAAGGAGAACTTCGACGTCACCATCTTCGACGCAGTGGCGCCAGCTCTGGCCGCACACACCGGAGCATCGCTCTACCTGAACCCTCCCGACGAGGGGGCTGCGGTCGAGCGAGGGCGCGAGATCGAGATGTTCGGCTTCGACGTCTGGGATCGGAAGAGCCCCCTGCTCAGGTGGATGGCAATGGGGGACATCCAGGTCGCCAAAGGGCATGCCTTGAAGCCGCAGCCCGGAGACAAGGTGGTCGGGGCGAGTGCCCAGGGGCCCGTGTTGATCTCGGGGCGGCGTGGCGGACGGAAGTTCGTCGCGCTGGGGTTCGACCCCCGAAACAGTGACTTCGTCCTGCGGGTGGCGTGGCCCCTGTTCGTGCTCAACACCATCAACGATTTCGTAGAAGAGGATACCAGCTACCTCTCGTCCTATCGAACCGGAGACGTGTGGCAGGTGCCGGCTCCGAGCGGGGCGCGCAGCGCGCTGCTCAAGGATCCCGCCGGCGACCAGCGACCGGTTCCCGTCAAGCAAGGACGCGCCATCTATCTGGGGGACCAGGCGGGTTTCTACCAGCTGACCGTTCCCTCCGAGAGCGAGAAGCTCACCACGATGTTCGCTGCCAACCTGGCTAACCCCGACGAAAGTCGCATCGAGCCGGCCAAGGAGCTCCGGCTCGCGGGCAAGCAGGCGGGGGCACTGCAGGGATTCGTGCCCGGTGTGCGCAGAGAGATTTGGGTCTACCTGCTGCTGGCGGTCTTGATTGTATCCGCTCTCGAATGGCTCACCTACCACCGAAGGATCACGGTGTGAGCGACCGAATCAAGCGAGTCTTGTGGGGCTTGTTCGTCGCCATCGTCGCGGCGGGGATGGTCTACGCATACCACCGCTTCATCTGGTCGGCTGGGGACGAAACGCCCAGTTGGGTGCGAGACGGCGTGACCTACGAGCTCTTGCACCCCCGTACGCTGGGGCTGCTGCTGATCACACCGGTGCTCTTGATCGTGCTGGGGCGCTCGCTGGCGGATCTGCCCTGGCAGCAGCGCGTGCTCTCCTTGCTGCTGCGAGTGGTGTTTGTCGCGTTGATCGCCTTGGGTCTGGCCCGCCTCGTCCGCACGGCGGAGACCCAGAAGGTGTGCACGGTGTTCTTGGTGGACGTCAGCGATTCGGTGCCTCCCGAGGCGCTGGAAGACGCCCGTTCCACGGTCGAGCGAGCCCTCGAGGCTCGCGGGGACGAGAACTTGGTCCGTCTGGTGACGTTCGCCCGCCGTCCACGGCTGGTGGATCTCCCGGAGCAGGACGGCAAGCTGAGCGTGCCTCCGGCGAAGGAGCTCAGGCATCGCGCCGAGGACGCCCGGGCGGGAGCCAGCGCTGCGCCGCCAGCGCCTCCCCAGGGGAAGCCAACCAGGGGCCAGCGCAAGTCACTCGCGGCAGCCACCGACAAGCCGTCCGCGGGCAGTGATCTGCAGGCTGCGCTGCAGCTCGCGTATGGAGTGTTTCCCCCGGGTTATTTGAAGCGTGCCGTGCTGGTGACGGATGGCGTCGAGACCGAAGGGGACGTGCTCGCCGAGGCGAATCGTGCCCGCGGGTTCGGAGTGAAGCTCTTCACCGTTCCCTATCGCCGCCCCCCACCGGGGGAAGTGGCGCTGCGCTCCATTCAGGCGCCCGACAAAGTGAAAATCGGCGAGGCCTTCGAAATCATCGCCGACATCTACTCCAGCCGCGCCAACCAGGCGCGGGCGCGCCTCTACCAGGGCGAGGCGCTCAACGGGCTCGAAGGGATCAAGGAGATCGACCTCAAGCCGGGTGCCAACGAGGTCAAGTTCCGCAGCGTCGTGCACGTGGGAGGCGAGGTCACGTACGCACTGAAGCTCGACCACCTGAAGCACGACGAGTTCCCGGAGAACAACAACTACGCCGTCACTCTCGACGTGCCGGGCCGCCCCACGGTTCTGTACGTGGAAGGTCAGCCCCAGCGCGCCAACTACCTGCGCAGTGCCCTGACGGCGCAGCAGTTCGACGTGGACGTCCGCGAGGCCGTGGCGTTTCCGGGCAGTCTCACGGAGCTCGAACGCTACGACTTCGTGATCGTATCCGACGTTCCGAAGGAGAAGCTGAGTATCTCGTCCCAAGACTTGATCGAGAAGTACGTGCGGGATCTGGGCGGAGGGTTTCTGTTTGCTGGCGGCGAGGCCGGCTACGGGCTGGGCGGCTGGGCACACACCACCATCGAACGCATTCTGCCCGTGCGGATGGACGTGCAACGGCGCAAAGAGATGCCGAGCGTCGCGATGGTGCTGGTCATCGACCGCTCCGGTTCGATGAGTGGACTGCCCATCGAGATGGCCAAGGCGGCTTGCAAGGCGACCGTGGCGACGCTTCAGGGCGACGACCTCATCGAAGTCGTGGCGTTCGACTCCGAGCCCAACCGCTACGTCAAGATGCAGCCAGCTCGCTATCGGAGCCGCATTCAGAACGAGATCCTCCGCATCCAGGCAGGCGGCGGTACCGAGATCTTTCCAGCGCTCGACATGGCCTACCAGGACATCTCGGTGGTGCAGGCGCGCAAGAAGCACGTCATCCTGCTCACGGACGGCCGGTCCCCCACCGAAGGCATCAAGGATCTGGTGCAGGCGATGATCGCCGAGGGCGTGACCGTGACCACCGTGGGCCTGGGCGCGGGGGCGGACGGCGACCTCCTGCGCATGATCGCGGACACCGGTGGTGGCAGGTATCACAACGTTCCCGACCCCAACAGCCTACCGAAGATCTTCACTCGCGAGACCGAGCTCATCGCCCGGCAGGCCGCGGTGGAGGAGTGGTTCCCGGTGCAGCAGGTGGGCCCGGCGGACTTCCTGAAGGGGATCGCCGTCAGCACGGCCCCACTGCTGCATGGCTACGTGGCCACCCAGATGAAGGCACCTCCCGCCCAGCTTATCCTGGCGTCCGACCGCGGGGAGCCCGTTCTGGCCACGAGCCGCATCGGGCTGGGCACGACCGTGGCGTGGACGAGCGACGTGAAGAATCTCTGGGCGGTGGATTGGCTCAAGTGGTCCGGGTTCAGTCGCTTCTGGGGGCAGTTGGTCCGCGAGTACATGCGCAAGAAGCACCGTCGCGAGCTCGACATGCAAACCGAAGTGATCGGCAACCAAGTGCGAGCGATCGTCGATGCCTTCACCGTGGACGAACGGTTCGACAACGACATCGAGTCCATGCTGGCCGTGACCGGACCGGAGCCTGGTGGCGAACGGCGTGAGGTGCCCATGCGTCAGACCGCTCCGGGCCGCTACGAGGCGGACTTCACGCTGGACGAATATGGTTCCTTCCTGCTCAAGGCCGAACACCGCAAGCCGACCAAGAGCGGGGACACGAAACAGGTGGGCGTCAGCTTCGGGCACATCTCCAACCCGTACCCGCGCGAGTACTCGAGCTTCGAGCCGGACCTCGAGCGGCTCGAACGAGCGGCACTCGCCGGCGGAGGCAAGCGGGATCCGGAGCCGCAGGAGCTCTTCGATCCGGGTGACGAGAAGATCGTCTACTACGAGCAGCTCTGGAGCCGTTTCATCCTGGCCGCCATCGTGGCCTTCCTGCTCGACCTGCTCGTCCGCCGCGTGCGCATCTTCGACCGCAAGTTCCTCCCCAAGAAGCGTCGCGGGGGACCGTTCTCGGTGCGTCCGGGTCCACGTTCCGGTCGCAGCATCCCGCCTGGATCGAGGTCACCCGACTCTGTGCCGCTGTCACGGCGGATCGTGGCACGGTAGGGGTGACGTTTCGGGTCCTGTGGCGGCCAGCCCGGCTACTCGCGAGACACCTCACGAATCATCCGGGCTAGTGCTGTGTCTCACAAGTCGCAATCGTTGTCCTCCGCCGGGCCGAACG
>CAZSVU010000020.1:0-45933 GCA_964610275.1 uncultured Polyangiaceae bacterium
GGGCGGGGGGGGGCCCGCCGCGGGACGCGGGCCGCGGGCCCTTCGGGCCCGGGGGTTTGGGGGCCCGGCTTCGCTGGGGGGTTTTTGTTGGGCCCCGGGGCTTCGCCGGGGCCTGGTGCTGCCGGGCTTCGCCGGCGGGTGCGCTGCCGCCGGGCTTCGTCGGCGGCCGGAATGGGAACGTCAGCGTCGCCAAGCTTTGCTTGGCGACGCGGCAGACATGATAGTTCGGCGCCTCTTCCGTGATGATGACGTCGTGGACGTGGCTCTCGCGCAGGCCCTGGCCGGTGATGCGGATGAACCTGGACTTCTTGCGAAGCTCCTCGATGTCGTGGCAGCCGGTGTAGCCCATGCCGGAACGCAGACCGCCTACCAGCTGGGAGAGGATCGAGGCCAGCGAGCCGCGGTGCGGAACGCGCCCCTCGATACCCTCGGGCACCAACTTCTCTTCGCTGATTCCACTCTGCGCATACCGATCCGCGCTGCCGCGCTTCATGGCCCCCAGCGAGCCCATGCCACGGTAGACCTTGTAGCTGCGTCCCTGGTAGAGCACGAGCTCCCCGGGAGACTCGTCCGTGCCGGCGAAGAGTGACCCAATCATCACGCTCGACGCACCGGCTGCGATGGCTTTGGTCACCTCGCCTGAGTACTTGATCCCGCCATCGGCGATCACCGGGATGCCGCGCTCCTCGGCAACTCGAGCGCAGTCGGCGATGGCGGTGATTTGGGGCACGCCGACGCCGGCGACGACGCGGGTGGTGCAGATGCTGCCTGGCCCGATGCCGACTTTCACGCCATCTGCCCCTGCCTCGATCAGCGCCTGGGTGGCTTCGGCCGTGGCGACGTTACCGGCGATGATGGGGAGCTTCGGGTAGCGGCGCCGCGTCTCGCGCACGGCTTCGATCACGCCCTTGCTGTGGCCGTGGGCAGTGTCCACGACGAGCACGTCGACGCCGGCGTTGACCAGCGCTTCGGTTCGGCGGTCACGGTCGGCGCCAGGGCCGATGGCGGCACCGACGCGGAGCCGGCTGCGGTCGTCTTTGACGGCCGCAGGATTGCGCTCCGCCTGCAGCAGGTCCTTGATGGTCACGAGACCCACGAGGTGGCCGTCGTCCACGACCAGGAGCTTCTCGATGCGGTGCTGGTGGAGCAGGTCGCGGGCTTCTTCCGGAGTGACGCCGGGCGAGACCGTCACGAGCTTGGTGGTCATCAGTGCGCTGACCGGCTCGTCGAGGTTCTTGGCGAACCGAATGTCGCGAGCCGTCAGAATTCCGACCGGCGCGTCCTTTTCCACTACCGGTACACCTGACACGTTGTGCTTGCGCATCACCGCCAGCGCCTCGCGCAGCGACTCCGTGGGTGGGACCGTCACTGGGTCGGTGATGACCCCCGATTCAGCCCGTTTCACCTTGTCGACTTCGTTGGCCTGAGCGGACGGGGTCAGGTTCTTGTGGACGATGCCAATCCCGCCCTGGCGCGCCATGGTGATGGCCGCGCGGGACTCGGTGACCGAGTCCATCGCGGCGCTCAGAATGGGGATGTTGAGCCGGATGTCGGCCGTCAGCCGCGTTCTCACGTCGACATCCGCCGGGACGACGTCGCTGAACGCCGGCACGAGCATAACGTCGTCAAACGTCAAGCATTCGCGCAACTGCTGGTCAATCATGACCTCTACTACACGAAACGGCAGACGCGGTCATCCCGCTGCAACACGGTTCCGGATTCCCTGGGATTTTTGCCCGGGCCGACTGCCTGGGGGCCGCCCAGGGGCCGGCTCGTCGTGCTAACCTCGCCTCCCCATGGTGAAGTCACACGAGGATTTGCAGGCCTATCTCAGTCGGCTCGAGCGCCGTTTCGAGCGCCTCGAGGATGGCACCTACCTGGTCTCCGTGGCGCCGAGCCAGCCACCCGTCGCCGTGCGGATGGAGCCGCCGGTGTTGCTGGTCCAGGTCAAGATTGGCGCGGCGCCGGCGGGCGATCCGGAAACGGAAGCCAGTGTGTTTCGGCGCCTGCTCGAGCTCAACGCCAGTGACCTGCTGCATGCGGGCTATGGCCTGGACGGATCGACCATCGTGCTGAGCGCGGCGCTGGAGCTGGACAACCTCGACCTGAACGAGCTGGAAGCGACGCTGGCCGACGTGGGGATGGCGCTCGCCAAGCACGTTCCAGTTCTACGCGAAATGGTACAGAAGAAAGCCTAAGGGACCGCCATGGGAATCTTCGCTCGCCTTGCCAGGCTCATTAAGTCGAACCTGAACGATCTGATCAGCCGGTCCGAAGATCCGGAGAAGATGCTCAACCAGATCGTCATCGACATGAACACGCAGCTGATCGAGGCCAAGAAGCAAGTCGCTGCCTCGATCGCCGATGAGAAGCGCCTTGCCAAGCAGACCGAGCAGGAGGCTGCCAACGCTGCTGAGTGGGAGCGTCGAGCCATGATGGCGGTGCGCGCCGGTGATGACAAACTCGCCAAGGAGGGCCTGGCGCGGAAGAAGGAGCACGGCGATCTGGCGGAGCAGTACCGTGGGCAGTGGCAGAAGCAGAAGCAGGCGGTGGACCAGCTGAAGCTCGCGCTGCGGGCGCTGAACCACAAGATCGAGGAGGCCAAGCGCAAGAAGAACCTGCTCATCGCTCGGAAGAAGCGCGCCGAGGCGCAGAAGGCAATCCAATCCACGATGAGCGGGCTGCGCAATGCCAGCGCGTTCGAGGCCTTCGACCAGATGGCGGGCAAGATCGAGCAGATGGAAGCCGAGGCCGAGGCTGGCGCGGAGCTCGCCGAGGAGTACACCGGCGACGTGCTGGCCTCGAAGTTCGCGCAGCTGGAAGCGACGGCCGGCGCCGACGAGGACCTGGTGGCGCTGAAGCGAAAGATGGGGCTCCTCCCCCCCGAGCAGGAGCCCGAGCCTGCGGCCGTACGGGTGGACGAAGCGGCGGAATTCGAGCAGTTGGACCAGGCCGAGCAGGAAGAATTGGCTCGAGCTCTCGCCGAGCTGGAAGCCGAAGATGAAAGAGAGCTTCAGGTCAAGCGATAGGAAAGAACCACATGCTACGTCACGTTTTCCGGACGGTGCTGCTGGCAGCGGCCGTGGCGATGGCGGGGGGCAACGCACGGGCCGGTGACACAACGCTGTCAGCCGATTTGCTGGAGAAGGTACGCATCGACGGCATGCTGCGGGAGTGGCCGCGTGCCGTCGTCAAGCTGAACGAGGAAATCAGCGGAAGCCCCTCGGGGCGGGATCCGCGGGTCTCGGCGGTTTTCGGGTACGACGACCAGAACCTCTACGTGGCCATGAAGGTGCGCGACGAGAAGTTCGTCCGCACGCGAGGCTACGGCAAACGGGAGGACCACGCGGTCGTGATCGTGGCGTTCCCCTCCAAGGGGGGCAGCTACTCGACGTCCCAGGTGCTGCTGTACCCGGGCCTGCCCGGCAAGATTGCGGGCGTGGTCAAGACCAGCGGCGGGGGCAAAGTCCCTGGCGCCAAGATCGTGGAAGCGCCCATGGATGGGGGCTACACGTTCGAAGCCCAGATCCCCTGGAAGACATTCCGCCAGGCCCGTCGCTGGCGAGTCGGGTTGCGCGGCGCCATCCGGTTCGTCGACGTGGACAAGCCGGGCAAGGTGCACGCCATCATCGGCACCAGCTCGAGCAGCAGCGGACGGTCGCTCCCCCGCCTCCTGCTGCAAGCGGAGCGAGGCCTGGAGGAGGACATCCGACACAACGACCTCGGCCAGGCGAACAAGGTACTGTTCGGCGACGTGGCGGGAGATGCCCTCATCGAGCGTGTTGCCATCTACCAGAACTACCTGACCATCGTCGGCCCGGGCTACATGAAGGGCAAGCAGTTCTTCTACGGCGAGCTCGGAGTCCCGGACTACTCGAGCATCACCCGTTTCGAGCTGCGGGACGTGGACGGCAACGGCAAGGACGAGATCGTTCTGCAGAAGCGACTCGGCGGAACGGATACGTACCGAGAAGTGCTCATCGTGGAGCGGATCCCGAAGAGCGGGGCCCCGGAACCGATCTTCTTGCACGACGTCGCCATCGTCACGCCCGAAGGAACCATCCGCAACCAGGTCCGATTCTCCAAGGGAAGGCGAGGTCTCGCCATCACCATCTCCCAGGACGAGGCGGACTGGGAAGATCAGGCGCCGTTCCGAGGCGCCACCCAAGAGGACATCCCCTCCACGTTGCTGCCCTGGGAAACCATCGGCAGCCGTACCTACGAGTGGGATGGCAGCAGCTTCGTCAAGTCACGGGAGAAGAAGACGCAGGCCAAGAAGCCGCGCAAGAGCAAGAAGCCCAAGCGCGAGCGCGAAGGTCCGCCCGCGCCTCCGCCGCCTCGTCCGCCCAACCCCGAGGAGCTTCTGGAGAAGGTCTACGCCTTGTACCGGAAGGACCGCAAGATGAAGAAGGCGGAGCCGCGCTTCGACTTCGTCACCGACGTGGCCGCGGACGAGCAAATGGAACGCGTCATCGTGCACGAACGGGATCTGGTGGTCTGGGGACCGGGGTTCATGGACGGCGGGACGTACACGTACACGACCATGGGATTCGCCGATCCCGCGGACATCCTCCACGTCACGGCGCGCGATCTCACCGGAGACGGGAAGGCCGAGATCATGGCGCGAGGGGTGCTCCGCGCCGAAGCTAGCGAAGAGTTGGGCGGCGCCACGGTCGAACGCCACGCGGTCTTCATCTACAAGGTGGTCGGCAACCGGATGCAGCGCGTGCTGGCCGTTGAGACCGGTCGCGCGCTGGGCCATAACCGCGTGTTGGGTGTCATGGCGTTCCGGTCGGGCTCGGGCGGTTCGACCATAGAGCTCCGTCCGGGTCACGCCGCCGGATGGACCAAGCGAACCTATCCGTTCCCCGAGGACACGGAGACTGCCGGGGGTCTCGAGCCGGTCCCTCTCCCGTGGAGCAGCTGGTCGCATACCTACCGCTTCGACGGATCGACATTCGCGAGAGAGTAGGTTCGCAGCCCTGCCCGGTGTCGGGCGCTGGGGAACGTGGTAACCCGGGGATCGGGCAGCAGTGTGCTGCGGCCAAAGGTGTGACCATTTCCCGGGGTCACGTTGCCACGAGGAGCGACCCATGAGCAGACCCCCCCCAGCAGGATCGATGCGCGTTGCACTCGCTGCATCAGGCGCAGCCCTGAGCGGTCTTCTGGCTGCCGCGCCAGCGACCGGTCAGACGGTGACCGTCGACACCACCAGTGCCGCCCGGCATCAGACCATCGATGGCTTTGGAACCTGCCTGTATGAGGTCGAAGGTCAGGAAGCCTGGTGGCAGGATCTCTTCTACGAAGACCTGCGGAGCTCGATTCTACGCTTCGACATCACGCCGGCGTTTCGCTCACCCTATTCGGATCAGCTCTACAACTGCCCCTGGTACCATGACGACCCAGCGCTGCCGGGGCCAGATGGGAACAACGTGCGCGCGTACACGGACGCGGCGGACTACATGGCGACCTGGAACGGGCGGAACGCGCAGATCGCGGTGATGGGACCGGACATCGAACAGAACATCGACTACTTCGACTATGATCACTCGACACCCGCCACGGCCGGAGCGGCGGCCCAGGCGGGAATGGCTCGTATCTCCCAATTGGGGGACTTCAAGCTCGTGGCGTCCATGTGGTCGCCAGCGCCGTGGCTGAAGCTGTCATCGGGAAACACCATCAGCGGTCAGAGCGATCCGCTCCCTCGGGACGGGGCGCCCTGGCCGTTCATCTGGGCTGGGAACTTCTCTGGAGGTCTGCTGGATACCTCGGACGCTCCCCTGGCGGCATTTGACGACTCCGCGCTGGGTGGGACGGGACCCACCAGCGCCCTGACGCAGTTCGCTCGCGCGCTGGCCGCGTACCTGCTGGGATTCCAGCGTCGCTACGGTGTCGAGCTCTATGCCGTCAGCATTCAGAACGAGCTCAACTTCGAGGTGTTCTACAACAGCTGCACTTACCCCGTCTCGGACATGTATCTGGCGGCGCTCAAGGCAGCCCGCGCGGAGCTCGACCAGCACGCGGAGCTACAGAACATCCGCATCATGGGTCCGGAGGACCTGCTGGGCGGGGACGAGTGGGGGCTATGGCAGTATGGCGGTGGAAACGACGTCACGCACAAGAACCTGCAGTACCTGCAGAACATCGCCGCGGACCCGGTGGCGGATCAGGCCCTCGATTTCTTCTGCATCCACGGCTACGCGGCGGACGGCGTCAGCTCCTCGGGAGCGGATCCGGTGCAGTGGGATTGGTGGGTCAATGGCTGGTCCGCCGCGCCGGCCGATGGATTGCCCGCGACGACTCAGGGATTTGCGAGCTACGGCAAGAAGTCGTGGATGACCGAGACGTCCGGGGAGGACCCGGCGTGGTTGGCCGGGGGTGCGTTTCCCGGTGGCGGGGGGTGGAGCATTGCTCTCAGAATCCACCAGGCGCTGACCGTTGGTGAGCAGAGCGCTTGGATCTACTGGCAGCTGACCGACGGCAGCGATGTCGCCAACGAGACACTCACCGATGCGACCCTGCGGGAGGGATCACCCAAGTACGTTGCGGCCAAGCATTTCTTTCACTACATCCGCCCCGGCGCTCAGCGTGTGACCGTGTCGGTCGCCGGTAGCGATGCGCTTCAGGCTAGCGCGTACGTGCACGACACCGACGCCACGCTCACGGTGGTCCTGATCAATGCTTCTGATACGGCCGTTGAGGCAGCGGTGCGGGTTCCGTCGGAGCCGACGGGCGTCCAGTCATTCGACGTCCGAACGTCGAGCGAGAACAGCTACTGGCAGGCGACCAGCGCGACGGTCAGCGCCGACCAGGTCACGGTGGCCGTTCCCGGGTTTGGTGTGGCCACGCTCTGGGGACAGGGCGACACGACGGTGGTACCCGGTACAGGTGGTGCGGGGGGCGATGGCGGCGTTTCCACGTCCGGTGCAGGCGGGGGCGGAGATGGCATCGCCGGTGACGATTCGGACCACGACGGGGGGTGCGGCTGTCGCACTCCGGCGCCCGTCCCGTACGAGCGCAGCAGAGCCTGGCTGGTCGCGCTGCTGGGGGCTCTCTTCTGGCGACGCCGGACCACGAGAATCAGTGCAGGACCGTCAGGTTCACGACGGTCCAGCTGCCCGGGCGAATGACGACCCGTTGGCGCTTGCGGATGCCGCGTGCCTCCAGCACGATGGTGTGGCGCCCGGGCGGGAGGCGGACACGTCCGAACGCCATGCGCGCTGGCAGTGTCGCCCAGCTCCGCGTATCGGGCGTGTCGGTGGCGGTGAGCGCGACCTGAGTACCCAGACTGGCGAGCAGCCCGGCGGCGCCACCACCGGCCACCTTGCGGGCACCTTCACCTGCGATCACGCGAGAGATCACCCGGGTGATGGCTGAGCCGATCACCGCACCCTTGGAGCGATCCCAAGCTGCTTTGGCCTCCCGATCGACGGCCAGGATCCCCTCCAGGGCTTGCCACTCCGAGTCCGCCGCGAAGGCCGGTGTGTCGTAGCTACCACGCGGCTTGCCGAGCTCGGGGTAGTTGACCCAAGTGACCAGCCCCTGCAGCGCAAGTCGGTTCGCGCGCTGCTGATCGTAGGGGCTCATGAATCCGCTGGAGTAGGTGAGCGCCAGGCCGATCGGGATGCGCTTGGCGTACTTGGCCGGGACCCGACCGAAGTTGACGATCGCCAGAACCTCACCGCTCTGGTCGTCCGCCGGTGTGCCCGCGCTGGCAGGGGGAGCTGCAGTCGCCGTCGCGCTGGCAGAGGGAGCCGCAGTCGCCGTCACGCCGTCGTCGGTCTGGTTGCCTTCACCCGCCGGAGCGCTCTCGTCCGCGGCGGAGCCGGCGGGCGCCGGCGGTTGGCTGGGATCACGGCCGCCCTCGCCCAGCATCTGAGTGATGCGTGGCGAGCGGTAGCTGGCCCGTTGCGCGAGCCGTCGGATGGGATCCTCCAACGAACGGTACCAGCCGTACTGCAGAGCCTCGTCGTAGTAGCGAAGCGCCTCTTGAGCGCGATCACTCTTCTCGAACACGAACCCGCCCAAGTAGCTCCCGGGACCGAGCAACGCCGCTCCTGGATCCTGGTGGTCCGACAGATACTTCTGCATGACGGCCAGGCGACGCGCCTCCACGCGGGCCCCGTTGAGGTCTCCGCGTACCAGATAGTTGATGATGTTCATCGTGTTGATCATCAACTTCTCGTAGGCTGGAGCCTTGTAGGGTCCGGTGCTGTCGGAGAACACGTACTTGCCCACGTCGTCGAGTGAGGTGCGCGAGAAGTCGAGGATCTCGATGGCCTTGTCGGCTACCTGCAGGTCTCGGCTCGACAGCTCGTAGTCATCGAGTTGTTGCAGCACCATGGCGCGGTCCAGCAAGAGCAGGGTGTTGTCGCCTTCGATTTCCTCCGGGAGATCCTCCGCGCTGTCGACGCCCAACTCGTCGTTGAGCAGCGCAAGCGCGCTGCGTGGCTGCATGGCATCGAGCGCGGTGCGCGCCCCCTCGGTGCGAGCCGAGTGCCCGGCGCAGCCGGCCAGAGCGAGCGCGACTGCCAGCAAAGCCGCCAGCGCGATCTGTTTCACTAGCGCACCAGTGCTTTGGTCACCGACGTCTTGTATTGGAAGAGCAACTCGCTCGTCTCGGCGTCCAGGACCTTGAGGAACAGGTAGTATTGAACTCTACGCTCGCCCTCGTGGCGCTCGTCAGTGCTGAACACCTTGCCGGTCACGAAGTAGCGGGCGCCCACCTGGCGCCCCCAACGCGCGACCTGGCTGCGGTCAAACCCGTCCGAGTATTGACGCCGCACTTCCTCGATCAGCTCGGGCTGATCCTGCACGCTGATGACGCGTACGTGGCCGGCGTTGGTCAGCGTGGTTTCGATGTCGCTGATCAGCGCCTGCAGGGCGCTGTCCACATGCTCGGAGGTTTCGTTGCGGATCGGCAGCACCGACAACGTCGGCTTCTGCTCCGATTCCCAGCGCTTGATCACTGCAGACTTCTGCAGTGCTTCCATGTTCTCGTTGAGCATCTTCTGCAGGTCGCGCCGGTCCAGCCCGGTGCTGAACGCCTCGTCGTCCAGCCCCTCCACCTCTTCGCCCCGTACCGGCTGGGCTCCGCCGCATCCGATTGTCGCCGAGCAAAGTGCGACGATCGCGAACCCCACAACGAGTGAACCTCTTCGCACCAACATCATGGCTCGTCCTTTCCAGGCGGTAGGCAAGCTTGCTCGATCGTGTCGTCTGACGAATCGCCACCCCTGCTGCTTCAGTCCCTCGGTGCCTGTCCAGATCGAACCATAGCTGGCGGACTGAGTGGCGGCGCGAGAGATCACACCGATCATCTAGCGCTGGATTCCGGCACCGTCAGATCTTTTTGGAGCTGGCTGGGGGGCCGATGAGGGGGTGGTGCGGGAGCGGCGCGCAACGGGTCAGGCGCAATACGGCGTTGGGACGGACCCCCGCCAGCTCCGCTGGCGGGGAGCTGGGAAGCAGCAGGGTGGGGGTGAGGACGCCCGCGAGCTCTGCTCGCGGCCGGTAGCGGCTGCTTCGCAGCCGCTACTGTTCCTGCCGCCTGACCGGAATGATCTGGACCCGTCGGCCGTCGCCTTCGCCGTCGCTCTTGGTGATGACGCCCTCGAACTTGGCCAGCGCGACGTGGACCACGCGGCGGTCGCGCGGATTCATCGGCTCGAACGTGATGATCTTGCCCTCGTCCACAGCCTGCTTGCCCAGGCGTCGCGCCATGCTGGCCAGCGAGCTGTCGCGCCGGCTGCGGTAGCCTTCGGCGTCGACGAGGATGGGCCGGCGATCGAGTCCGGGGCGATTGACCACGCGATGGGCCAAGAACTGTAGCGCGGAGAGGACTTGGCCCTTTTTCCCGATCACTCTACCGGCGTCTCTGCCGTAGATCTCGATACCGATTTCGTTCCGGGCGTCGTCACTCTTGGGGCGCCGCAGCCGGACGCTGCAGTCCATTTCCATCTGATCGATCACGTCGGTCATGAAGGTCAGGACGCGCATCGCGCGCTCGTCGTCCTCGGGCAAGTACTCCTCGGGCCTCGTGCGCCGGCGTCGGCGCCGCCGAGGGCGGCCGTTGTCGCGATCCGAACCGTCGTCGCGTCTCGAACCCGATCTCCTGGGCTCGGAGGCATCGCTCGCCGTCTCGTCCTCGTCATACGTGTCGTCAGCTTCGGCATCGTTCGACGCGGCGCTGGCCAGTTCCGGCGGTGCCTCTTCGTCGTCACCGGGATCCAATTCGTCGTCTAGTGGACGATCGTCCTTGATGTCATTCATCTTACGCATTCCCCTTTTCGAGAAGCGGCCGATTCTTGGAGAGATCCGATGCTCGTGCGGAGTCATCGGCGTCGTCCTGCTTGCCCTGCTTGCCGCGCCTGCCGCGCTTTCCGCGGCGGTCCTTGGCCCCCGAGACTGCAGAGCTTTCCTCCCGAACACGCACCTTGACGTCGCTGCCGCCACGGCCCCCCGTGCCTCCGGACGACGTCCTGCGCACGTGCCACTCCACGATTTGCTGTTGGGCGATGCCCAGCACACCGTTGGTGAACATGTAGACGCCGAGCCCGGACGGCAAGAACAGCATGAACACGGTGAACATCCCGGGCATGAAGTAGAGCATCATCTTCTGCTGCGCGGGGTCGCCTGCCGTCATCGGCATCAACTTCTGTTGCAGGAAGGAGGTGCCACCGATGACGAACGGCAGGACGTAGTAGGGATCCGGCTGCGACAGGTCGGGGAACCACAGGAACGGGATGTTGTAGAGCTCGACGGCGGTCTGCAGGGTCGTGTAGAGCGCGAACCAGACGGGCATCGATGCCAGCTGTGGCACGCAACCCTTCAGCGGGTTGACCTTGTGCTTCCGCCACAGCTCCATCTGGGCCAACCCCTTTTGCTGCGGGTCGTCCTTGAACTTCGCGTTGAGGGCGTCGATCTCCGGCTTCAGCTCGCGCATCTTCACCGAGCTCTTGATCATCGGCACCGAAAGCGGGAACAGCAGGACCCGGGCCGAAATCGTCAGCAGGATGATGGCGACGCCCCAATTTGGGATGACGCTGTAGACCTTGAGCAGGAACGACACCAAGACCTTGGCGATCACCGAGAAGAAGCCGAGATCGATTAGCTCGATCAGCTTTCGTTCTCCGCCACCGGCGGCAGCGAGCGCGTCGCGCTCCTTGGGTCCGATGTAGCTCAGGACCACGTACTCGGCACTGCCCCCCGGCGGCAGCTCCTTCTGCTGGTAGGCCAGACGGGCACGATAGAAGGCGCCCGAGCGGGGGTCCTTCTTGGCCCCTCGGGTTTCGACTTGCAGCTGGCAGAGGGGCGAGCTGGGTGCTGACACCGGCACGATGGCGTGCGTGAAGTAAGCGTTGGATACCGCGGCCAGGTCGGTAGTCCCCTGGACCTGGTACCAGTCCCCGCCGTTGAGCGTGTTGGCGGCAAACGCCGGCTCCTCCTGGAAGTCCTTGGGTTCGAAGTCGCCCTCGGTCAGCCGCGTGGTGTCCGCGTCCTGCATCACGCACTCGACGTGCGTCCGAAAGGGGCTGACGCGGAACATGGCCCCCTTGACTTCGTCGTTGCTGCGCCACGCAGCCGTGTACACCGTGAGCGCGTGCTTCAGAGGTTTCTTGGCCAAGTTCTTGATGCGGCTCTTGACTTCCAGCTCGTAGGGACGACCACTCACCCGCACCGTCTTGCTGAGCTCGACCCTCTCGTCGCGGTAGCTGAACGAGCAGGATTTCCCGTCCGCCTGCTTCAGCTTCCAATCGAACAGATCGTATCTGACCTGCCAGTCCGGCGGCTTGCCACCCGGCTGCTGCTCCAACGACTCGTTGCGCCAGTCGAAGCGGAGTTGCCGGTAGGACTCGTGGTCGGGCGTCGTGGACAGATCGATGCCGACGCCTTCCTTGCTGTACTTGGCGGTGAGAAGATCGAAATGCTCGAGCGAGGCGCCTTGCGTCGTGAGCTGAGCGCGAAACTCCGGAGACCAGAGCTCGCAGACCTGGGCGGGCGCGCGCTCCTTGGGGACCTTGGTGTCGTCGTACAACAGCGCCTGGGGTGGACCTTCTTCATGGTTACACTGCTTGCCCAGCAGTGTGACCATCACAAACGCCGCAATACCCAGCAGGAGCCAGCGTGCGAGACCGCCTCGTTCCATCGTTCTTTTTGCTCGTTCTCGAATAACCCCGCGCGACTCAGCTGGGCGCGCTGGGACCGCTGGCCACTGGGCTCAGCCGAGCACCCGCAACCGCGCGTCGTTCCGGCGGCGTGGGGTTCTCGTGGGCCGCCGGAAGCGCGGCGGACTGTCGAGCCTCGTGTCCAGGGGGTAGGGGGGGGGGATCGTAGCCACCCGGATGAAACGGATGGCACCGCGACAGGCGACGCAGGGCGAGCCATGCGCCCCGCAGCACACCGTGGACCTCGATGCACTGCGCTGCATACCGGGAGCACGACGGCTCGAACCGGCAACAGGGGCCCAACAGCCGCGAGAGTGTCAGCTGGTAGACCCGAATCAGCAGTATCAGTGCCTGCCTGACCATTGGAGTGGGGCGAGTTTGCTTTCTTTAGTCGCGTTGCGCCAGCTCAGATTGCCGCTTCTCGCGGTCCTTTCTGGCCTCGGCAGCGCGGCGGGACAGGGTTCGGTGGGCGTGGCGCCATTCTCTCTGCACATCGGCGAGCTGCATCGTCCCCGGCGGCTTGCGGACGATTACCACCAGGTCCAGGTCGTCATCCCAGAGGTCGCGAGTGGCTCGAAATGCCTCCCGCACCAAACGCTTGGCGCGATTGCGGACCACTGCGCTGCCAACCCGGCGCGATACGGTCACGCCCAAGCGCGAGCATTCGGCGCCGGACTTGCCTGGCGGGCGTGCGTGAATCAGGAGCACGAAGTGAGCCGTGTAGACCCGTCGCCCTTGGGACTGAATCCGCTTGAAGTCCGGGCGCTTGCGGACACGCGCCGAGCGGGAGAACCGACCTGTTGGTCGGGACACGCCGGCACCGCTACTTCTTGTAGGCCGTAACGCTCAGGCGCCAACGGCCCTTGCGGCGTCGGTTCTTCAAGATGTTCTGCCCACCGCGCGTGCTGTTGCGATGGCGGAAGCCGTGGGTGCGCAGCCGGCTGACGTTGTGAGGCTGGAAAGTGCGCTTGGTCATGGTGCTTCGGCCCGTCGGGCGGGCTAGGGCGGCGGCGGACCGCGCGTTGGGATCCTGGCTGGCATCGTGTCAGGCCCAGGAGGGGCCGGGAGTGAGCCATGCTCTGGCCCATCCGTCAAGGGAGAATGGGCACGGTCGGCTCCGGGGGAGGGCCCGCTTGCGAACCCGGAAGGCTCATGGTATTCGCCCGCCTCCCATGCGCGACAACATCCGCCTTGTCTCGTCGGCCGGTACCGGCTTCACGTACTACACCAAGAAGAACAAGCGGACCCAGCCGTCCAAGCTGGAGTTCAAAAAGTACGACCCGGTCGTCCGTAAGCACGTCGTCTTCAAAGAAGCGAAGATGCCGCCTCACAGCAAGTGAGGTGAGTTGTGACGGCGCTCGGCGGGTGCGACGCTGCGCGACGTTGGGACGGAGCCCCGCCAGCTGGGCTGGCGGGGGGTGGTCAGCAGCAGAGGTAGCAGCAGGTGGGGTTTGGAATTCCGCCAGCTGGGCTGGCGGGAAATGGGGGGAGCACCGGGCGGAGCTACAGGCGCTCAGTGAGTTGGGCGCTGCGCGACGTTGGGACGGGGCCCCGCCAGCTGGGCTGGCGGGGAATGGGCGGAGGTGTCGGCGCTCAGTGCGGGGAGCGCTGCGCGACGTTGGGACGGAGCCCCGCCAGCTGGGCTGGCGGGGGGTCAGTCATCATCCATGTTCAACATCTTGAACTCGGTCCGCCGATTCCTGGCGCGGCCTTCGTCCGTGTCGTTGGTGTCGATGGGCTTGTTGAAGCCGAAGCCCTCCGATTCCAGCCGGTTGCGAGCGATGCCCTTGCCCACGATGTAGGTCACGCAGGCCGCAGCGCGGGACTTGCTGAGTCGCATGTTCATGGCGGCGCCGCCGCGATTGTCGGTGTGCCCGTAGACGCCGATGCGTAGGTTGGGGCGAGCCTTCATCAGGTCGACCACCTCATCCAGGATGGGGAAGCTCACCCGCTTGATGGTGGACTTGGCCGTCTCGAACTGGATGGGCTCGAGCAGTGCGATGGTGCCGTCCTCTCTGACCTCCGTGAGTCCCGGGCACCCGTGCTTCTCGGCGATCTCGGACGCTTTCCCCGGTACGGTCGGACATTTGTCTTCCGTGTCCGGGATGTCGTCGTTGTCGGCATCGCGCTCCGGGCAACCGTCCTGGTCCTCGACTCCGTCCTTGTCTTCCGGATCGTCCGGGCAGCGGTCGATGTTGTCCGGGATCCCGTCGTTGTCGCGGTCCGCGCCTTCGGGGCAACCGTCGGTGGGATCTGGCTGCTTGCCGTCTTCGGGAACGTCGGGGCACTTGTCGATGTCGTCGGGGAACCCATCGCCGTCCCGATCGCTCTCCTGGGCCTCCACGTCCGGCGGCGCACGCCAACGGCGCGCGGGAGCACCGGGATCCTTGTCCTTGATGGTGAACCAGTAGCCGATGGAGACGAGAATGCGGAAGTCAGGGGCGCCGTACCCGGTGGTGAGCCGAGTGCCGGCACCGGCCATGAGCCACGTGCGCTGGGTCTCGCCCATCAGCATGCGTCCCTGAGCGAGCCATTCCAGATCGGTGTTGCGGCCGCTGAAGAACGTATTCTGCCCCTGCACCGTCGCCATGCCCGTGGTCCCCCACAGTTCCATGCCGAGGCGGATTCGATTGTCACGCAGCGGGATGTAGCCGCCGATGCCGTAGCGGAGCTCGTTACCGAGCACGAGCACCGGATCACCGGTGGGCAGCTGAATGCTGCCTTCCGGTCGGAAGTGTGGCCCCACCAACCCCGCCAGGAGGAAGTCTCCAAAGTCGTACTCGGCAGCGGCGCCGAGGAACGCGCTGGCCTTGGCGTCGCCCGTGAACGAGTCCTCGTTCCCGGATGGGATCCAGGCTCCGCCCGCGATCCCCAACTGCAGCTTCCGGCTGTCGGACGTGTAGAGGCGTAGCCTCGTGTCCACGCGGATGTCGTGGAGCGCCACCGGTCGCAGATCGATGCCGTCAACGTACTGGCCGTAGTTGTCCGTGCCC
Source organism: uncultured Polyangiaceae bacterium (assembly GCA_964610275.1). Classification (GTDB taxonomy): domain Bacteria; phylum Myxococcota_A; class Polyangia; order Polyangiales; family Polyangiaceae; genus JAFGBI01. Next base: position 15,161 of record CAZSVU010000020.1, read on the forward strand.
CACTGGTACACGGAGATCGGGATCGAGACATTGAGCCCGACGCGGTTCGCGATCTCGGTGCCACCACTCAGATAGGTGATGAACTGCCCCTGCATGATGTTGTCGACTTCCCTTTGTGCTCCCGGGTCGTCGAGCACCGTGTCGTCACGCAGGGTGTTGTGAGAGTAGCCGAGCGCGGCCATCCCATAGAATCGGGTCTTCTCGTAGAGGTTTGGCCTCCACACCATGAAGCCGTCGTCCGGTGCGCCCGATATCTGCGCACGGTCCAAGTAGAAGGTTCTTTGCTGAGCGCTCGCGGACAGGGCGACCAACCACACTGCAATAGCGATGAACGCTCCCAGCCAGATGCGCCGGGGATGGAACATTCGAACCTCCGATCAACAGAACCCTCTGCACCTCAATAGGCGCCGGACGTTTGGCCGGAAAACTACTCCGTCCGACGCACCCAACACAACATACACCGTAGTCGAGTGTGTGAGTTTTCGTGTGCCTGGATCACAGTGCACTGAAATCTCACCGTGTGGCGGTCTCGATACGCTGGCCGGCCGCCCATTCCGGTGCGGTGAGCGGACTGCATCAGAGCTCGGCGAACACCTGGCAGACCCAGACGCTGCCGTCCGAATCGCGCGCGACGCCCACGCCAATGGAGTTGAATCGCGCGTGCAGCAGCGTGCCGCGGTGTGAGGGACTCGACCACAAAGCGCGGTGGGCTCGGCCGAGATCGTCAGCGTGGGCCACGTTCTCGCCAGCGGAGCGGATGGGGAGTTCCGCGGCTTCGATGCGCGCCCGCGGATCCCCCTGGCCCACGTCGTGTCCAATCCGCCGTGCGTCGCGCATGGCGTCGGCGTGGGCCTGTGCGATCGCGTCCAGCCGGCGGTCGCGCCGAAGTCGCCCGACGCCTTCGCTGGCCCTGGCCGCGTTCGCCATGCGTTCGATCCTGGACGGATCGCCGTTGCCCGTGCGGCCAGCCTCCTCACCGGGTGCCGGCTGCGAGTGAAACGATCGGGGTGGCTCTGCGTCCACGTGCACCATGGCCTCCACCACCGGGCGCGGACCACCCGGCACCGTGGCCACGACCTGGATCAACCAGGTGCCCGGATGATCGAGGGAGAAACTCTGGCTGATGGTCTTGCCCTGGATGGTGCCGGAGCGAATGTCGGGCAGCCCGCGTGGTCCGAGCAACACCAACTGTGCCTCCCGTGGTCGCATCGCGAGCTCCGCATCCAGCTTCAGCCACTGGCCCAGCCGGGCCCTGGTGGCAAGCGGCATCAAGTCAGCGATGACGTCCACCGCCACGGCGGATACGATTTCCGTTCCGTCGGGGGCGCGGGCGGTGCCCACGCCGCAGCGCAGCGAGCCAGTCGCTTCGAAGGAGTCGAGCCAACGCTGCATGCGTTGGCGCGTATTCTCGGGATCCAGAGCGAGCCCCTCGACGGTCCATCCCCGTGCCCAGACATAGGGAGAGCCCTCCGCACGCAAGGCGAACACGATTTGCGGCAGCTCGAACTTCGGCAGACCCCGCGCGCGGCGAGCTGCCATCCGTCGTGCCACTCGATGCAGGGCCTGGTCGGTCTGCTTGCACTGGGACCAGAGTCTCTCGAGCTCGGGATCATCTTCACCCGGTCGAGGGGAGCGGGTCGAGCTCTGCCACTCGTAGCGTTCGCCGTCCGACGTTTCCGTGGCGGGCTGGGCGCTTGAACCCGTTGGTGGCTGCGCGCTGCTGCTGGATGTCGGTTGCCCGGTGGGTTGCGCCGGCTCGAGTGCTTCGGCCGGGGCGCACGATAGGCCCGACAACCCCCACGCGCAGAGCAGCATTGGAGCCAGCCTGCGCGGCGCGCGTTGCTCGGAACGCTCCGTCACTACCGCCGTCCCATCACCGTGCGTTTCACGTACGTCACGACCGATTCGAGTTGGCGATCTGGCGCCAGCCGCAGCCACTCGGGCCGGTGCTGGCCAACGATCTCGAACAGCACGTAGCCGGACAACGCGCCTTGACGTGCGATGTCGAGCAGGGCTTCCAGGTTGGGCACTCGCTCGGCGCGAGTGCTCAAATAGGTCCCCAACATGGCCTCCAGGCACAGGAGCTCCTCGCCAGCGCTGAGTCGATAGGGACGGGTTGCCGGGACCTGCAACAGGCGCGTCCTGAGTTCGGGCTCGAACCGGATACCCGCACGGCACAGGGCGTAGGTCTTTTCGGGCTTGCCGCCTGGAGCGCCAACGTGGATGGCGCCCGAGTGGCCCACCTCGACGAAGACACGGGGCGGTTCGGGTCGCGGGCGCACCGGAGCCAACAGCTCGGCGGCGCCCCACGCCCTGGGGCTGACCGGGTACAGTGCCAGTGCACGTGCCGCAGCTTCGACGCAGGGCGCTGCGGCGCCGCGGCGAGCGTACAAGCTGGCGAGCCCCAGATAGGCTTCGAAGTAGCGGTCGTCGATGCCCAGCGCTTCTCGCAGCGCTGCTTCTGCCCCACCGTCGTCGCCGACGGCGACGAGGAGGGGGGCGAGTGTCGTCCAGAGTCCCGGCACCTGCGGAGAACGGCGGGTTGCGCGACGCATCGCTGCTACGGCCTGCGGCAAGTCCCCGGCGGTCACGGCCCGATTGGCCTCTGCCACCGCCTTTCGTGCGGACGCGTTGGGCGCGGCCCACTCCAGGCGGTAGTAGGCCCCCTTGCGGACCACCCTGACCCAGGGATCGGGATCGACCGGAGCGACCGGGCCGTACTGTGCGACCAGGTTGGCGAGCTCGGGCTTCGTCCGTCCTGCCACGTATAGAAGTGGTGACGCCTCGATGTGCTCCAAGACCATTCGCGCCGCCAGGCGGGCTCGGACTTCCGAGAACGGTTCCGCACGTACGTAAGTGAAGTGGTCGAGGAGCGGATAGACCGGCCGGGCAGGGGAGGTCACCGGGCTCTTGGGCTGGCCCGTGAGCAGAGCTTCCTGCTCAGCCCGATACGGCGTCAGCCAATCGGGCTGATGGGCCAGTGCCAGCTGTGGATCCGGGGACGCGGGCCGGATCGGAGAGCCACCCGTCCGGCTGCAGCCCCCAATGGCCGCCAGCAGCAAGAGAGCCAACGCTGCAGGTTTCATGCGCGGACTGAATGGTACCTCAGGGGAGGCGAGATGCACGTGTCGCCCCGGCAGAGTGCGCAAAGTCGACCCACCAGACCTCGCCTGGTAGGCTCGATTCCCAACGATGGGCCGGTTCTCGACAGCTGCCAAGGTCGGTGCTTTCGCCATCGTTATGGTGGTCGCGGGGGTGCTCATCTACCGCTTCATCAGCAAGACCGCGATACGAGGGGAAGGCTACACCGTCTACTGCCTGATGGACGACGCGACCGGCATCGCCAAGCACTCGCAAGTCCGCATGGCGGGCATTCCGATCGGCGAGATCGAAAGTATTCGGCTCGAGAACGGCAAGGCGCGCATCGACATCACCGTCGCCGATGACATCGCGCTCTACGACGACGCCGCCGCGTCGCGAGTCACCTCCAGCCTCCTGGGGGAGTACTTCATCGGGATTGCCCAGGGGACCGAAGGCAAGAGCAAGCTCGAGGACGGCGACCGGATCAAAACGGTCATCGAAGCCGTCACCACCGATCAGCTGCTCAAGGACGTCGCGGACATCGCCCGTGACGTGAAGAAGGTCTCGGCGAGCCTCGCGGACACCGTTGGCTCGGAGAAGGGTGAGCAGAACATCCGAGTGACGCTGGAGAACCTTGCCGAGATCACCGAGAACCTCAATACGATCGTCAAGGAGAACCGCGAGAGCATTCGCAATATCCTGGGCAATGTGGAGGGGATCACCTCCCGGGGCGGTCCGGAGATACAGGAGATCTTGACCAACGTCCGCGACGCTTCGCGTGAGGTGAAGGTACTGCTGGCCAAGACCGACGACGACACCGAGAAGCCCTCGGGGGAGCTTCGGCAGATCATCGAGCGCGTGAACCGGGCGTCCTCCAGCTTGGAGCGGACCATGGGGAACCTGGAGTCTGCCACCGATCGGATCGAGCGCGGTGAGGGCACCTTGGGTCGGCTCAGCAAGGACGAGAAACTCATCGACGAGGTGGAGGGTGTCGCTGAGGGAGTGGGCGAGTTCGTGAGCGGGCTGCAACGATTGCAGACCATCGTGGGGCTGCGCACCGACTACCAGTTCCTGGCCAGCACCGTTAAGAGCTATGTCGAGCTCAGGCTCCAGCCACGCGAGGACAAGTACTACGTCATCGAGATCGTCAACGACCCACGCGGTTTGACTCGCATCCAGCAGATCGACGTGGACAGCACCAACCCCAACGATCCGCCGCACTACCGGGAAGTGCGCACGGTCACCACCAACTCGTTCCGCTTCTCACTGCAGTTTGCCCAGCGGTTTGGTCCACTTACTGGCCGCTTCGGCATCAAGGAGTCCACCGGTGGCGTGGGGTTGGACCTGCATCTTCTCGACGACCGCTTGGAGCTCGTACAGGACCTGTTCGGCTTCGGCGAGGTCGTGCTGCCACGCTGGCGGATGGCTCTCAGCTATCAGTTCATCCCGCGACTCTGGCTGCTGGGCGGCGTGGATGACATTCTCAGCAACGACCGTCGCGACTACTTCGTGGGCCTGCAGCTCCGGTTCAACGACGAGGATCTGAAGACGATCCTGCCGTTTGCGCCGAGCGGTGGCTAGACGTCGGCGAACGTGAAGTTCGCGGGGGCGGCGTCCAGGACGTCGATTTGAAGCTCGCCGTCGAGCACGTTGAGCAGCGCCACATCGCCCTGGCCGAGCTCGCCGGAGAGGAGCTTCTCCGCCAGCGGAGCCTCGACCATGCGGGCAATGGCGCGCCGCATTGGGCGAGCGCCCAAGCTCGGATCGAACCCGCCCTCGTCGAGCAGGTGCTCGATGGCGTCGTCGTCCGCCTCGAACCCGACGCCTCGAGCCTGGTGCAGCTTCGCACCCAGATCGCCCAGGAGTCGCCGGGTGATCTCTCTCACGGCTTCCCGACTGAGCGGCGCAAACACCAGGACTTCGTCGATACGGTTGTAGAGCTCGGGCGCCAGCGTCGCGCGCGCGGCTGCCACCACATCTCGTTCCACCTCGGAGTGGTCCGGAGGCGACTCGCTGCCAAATCCGACCCGCCTGCGTACCTTGCTCCCGCTCGCCTCGGCCCCGAGGTTCGAGGTCATGAGGATGATCGTGTTCGTGAAGTCGATGGTGCGACCCTTGCCGTCGGTGAGTCGACCCTCGTCGAATACCGGCAGGAATGCCACCAGGACGTCGGGATGCGCCTTCTCGACTTCGTCCAGCAGGATGACCTGGTAGGGGCGCCGCCGCACCGCTTCGGTCAGCTGCCCGCCCGCCTCGTGCCCGACGTATCCAGGCGGGGCGCCCAGCAGACGAGCCACGGAATGGGGCTCACCGTACTCCGACAGATCGATGCGCGTCATGGCCGTGGCGTTGTGAAAGAGCACCTCGGCGACGGCCTTCGCCGTCTCCGTCTTGCCGACCCCAGTGGGGCCGAGCAACAGGAACGTGCCCAGCGGACGCGCCGCCCCGAGCCCCGCGGCGTTGCGGCGCAGGATTCGAGCGATTCGGCTCAGGGACCGTTCGTGCCCCACGACCCGCCCTTGCAGGAGTGACTCGAGACGGAGCATCCGATCGCCGTCCGTCTCCAGCAGGCGTTCGATCGGCACGTCTGCCATCTCGGCGACCACGTCGGCAACCGCCTCGATGCTCACCTCACGTCCCTCCCGCCGACGCACTCGCGCCCCGGCCAAGTCGACGATGGAGATGGCCTTGTCCGGCAGGGCGCGGCCCGGCAGGAAGCGGACCGACCAGTTGATGCTCACGGCCAGTGCCTCGGTCGCGTAGGTCACCTGATGGTGCACCGCGAGTTTCTCGCTGGCCTGCACCAGCATCAAGAAGGCGTCATCGCGGCTCGGCTCATCGATTTCGAGGCGCGTGAACCGACGTGAGAGCGCCGGGTCACCTTCGATCGTGCGTCGGTACTCTTCCGGTGTGCTGGTGCCGATGCAAGGTAGCTCGCCCTTGGCCAGCGCGGTCTTCAGCTCGGCCCCCAACTCTTCCACGGCGTCGCCCGTGAACAGCTGATGGATTTCGTCGAAGAAGAGGACCACCCGGCCCCCCGCAGCGAGTACCTCCTTGCGGAGCGTCGACAGCCGACCCGCCAGCGCTCCCCGCACACCCGTGCCCGCAATCAACTCGCCCACCGGGATTTCGATCACGATCCGATGGTCCAGGTCACTCTTGGAATCCGCGGCTGCAATTCGCTCACAGAGCGCGCGCACGACGCTGGTCTTGCCCACTCCGGTCTCGCCGACCAGGCACGGATTGTTTGCGCTGCGTTTGGCCAGGACGTCCAGCGTCTGCTCGACTTCCGCCTCGCGCTGCACCACCGGGTCGAGCTCACCGCGAGCAGCGGCGAGCGTGAGATTCGTTCCCAGCGACGTGAGCGTGGGAAAGCGCTTGGCGTTCAGCTCGAAGCGCGCGGGCTGATTGGCCTCGGTGGCTGGCTCCGGGACCGGCTGTGGCTTGCCCTCCTGTGGACTGGGATTCGTGGCAGGCGCCGGCGAATCCTGGAGCTTCGACTTGGCCAGCCGGCGACCTTTCCGTGGCGGAGGTCCCTTGGGTACGAAGGGTACCGTCACCGCGGTGGGCTTGCGGCTCAACGCAGTTGGCCGGGGCGGTTGCGCCTCCGCGACCGCGAGCTGGCCAACGACCCGTCTTCTGCCGATCAGCCCCTGACCGACACTCATGGCGGCGGTGCGCAGTCTGCCGATGTCGATGCCGCACCGGTCCAGGGTTAGTCGAGCCGCGCCGTCGCGTTCGGTGAGCAGCGCGATCAGAACGTGCGCCGTGGTGGCAACCGGAGCGGACATGCGTCGGGCCAGCTCGCGCGCTCGCCCCAACGCCTTGGGTACCGGCTTCTTGCCGGCATCCGCGAGTCCAGCCGCCGCGGTCATGATCCGCTCTACCGTGAGCTTTCGCTCCTGCATCAGATCCGCGGCAGCACTCGGCGAGTCGGCAATCGCTGCCAGCAGGTGAGCGGTCGTCAGCGGCTCGTGGCGCTGGCTGGCGAGCTCTTCGGCCCGCTCTTGGAGGTGTCGAAGCTCGGACTCGATTCTCACCCTCGCCATCTGTCGTTCGCTGCTCCTGGATCGAGCGCAGAAAATGCTTGGAGCGGGCTCAAACGGCCAAGTTTCTGCCAGCAGAAAGTCGGGGGTTTATGCGCGGTTAGCTCAGCTCAGGGGCAAATCCGCGCTTCCCCTGCCAGGCGAACCAGAAAGGTCCCCGAGCTCTGCTCGAAGGTGGCGGTCATGAAGCGTGACGGCCACAGGCACTGCCCCGGGGCCGACTCGGAGCAGGGACAACCGGCGAACCCGGTCAGGCGCGCCACCTCGGCGCAGTCCAGGTTTTTCGGCAGCCGGACGCGCAGATCCACGGCGCAGTCGTCGGCGTAGTGGATGGCCCAGCTCGCGTGGTATGCGACCCAGCCGTCCCCGAGCTCTCGTGGCGGCTCCCGCACGATGGATTCGAGCTCCGCGCGCGAACGGCCCAGGAGCTGGTCCAGCGGGACTCGGGGTGGGGAGGACAGTCCCCAGGCCCCGGCGGCTCGGTCGACGGCAGAGGGCCCGCCGGCGTCTGGTTCGGCCCTGACCGGATGATCGGGGGGAGCGTCGTTGGTGGGGTGAGGCGCTGGCGGGGGCAGCGTCCCGGGTGACCCACCCCCCCCGCACGCCACTCCGAAGAGCACCAAGGTCAGCATCGCGCCCCGCCCGGGGCCCCCGCCCGCGCCCGAGCATGCTCGGGCGCCGCTCTTCAGCGCAGTGGATCTGCTGCATGCCCCCACGCCCCGTCTTCGTCTGCTGACGGCTGTTGCTGAATCTGATTTGGCTTTCACGGTCCGCCCTTCTCGTGGCGCTGTGGCCCGAGCACCAAGGATTTCTTCTCGATGTCCCACACCGAGAGCCAGGTGGGGCCGCCCACGGCCACCAACGAGCCTGGATGCGACAGCACGACGTTGCGGTTTCGGGTCACCGCCCTGACCCAGTCCACGCCGCCCAGCGCTTCGTCCATTGGCAGATTCTCGGCGAACACCTCATCGCCCTTCTGATCGACCACGACCAGACGCCAATGTCGCGGCTCACCGGCGACCTGCCGCAGCAGGATCACAGCGACGTAGCGGTCGTTGCTGGTGATGTCGTAGGGATCGCCGGGCAGCTCGAGGGTTCGTACCACGCGGAGACGTGCGCCGATCTGCACCAGGTCGAGTCGACTGCCACGGTGGGCCACCCACACGCGATCGATGCGATGGGTTACCAGCAGCCTCCAGACCTCTGTGTCGGGTACGGGACTGCCGAGCTCCATCTCCTTGCCCAGAGGGAAGAAGCGCCGGAAGCGAGTGCCGGCCGTGAACATGAACGAGCCGTCCTTGAGCCCAGCAAAGCCGCGGTGGTCGAAGCCCTCGAGGGTCAGGTACTCGTCCATGCGCAGCAGTACGGAGCCTCCGGCATCGAGGTCGTAGCGGTACAGGGTGGGGTCAAACTCGTGCAGGAGCCAGAAACGCTTCTCCTCGAGTCGGTCGGCAAACACGAGGGTCCCGGCGAAGAGTGGGATCCGCGGGAAGCTCTCCGCGGGCTGCTTTCCGGGGCCCAGCCGCAGGGTGCGTTCGCTCGCCGCGACGAGCAGGCTGCCGTCACGCAGGGCGACGATGCGGCGGGGCTGGGTCAGTGAGGGTGACGCTTCTTGCTCGAGCGTATCGGTGCTGAATACCTCGACCCCTTCCTCGGTCAGGCGGGCCAAGCGCCCTCGGCCGAAGGCCAGCGTCTGGGCTGGGGCGCGCAGCGCGTCCAACCGGAGCTTGCGTTCGCGAAGCTCGACGATTGCGCTGGGCACGGGTCTGGCGTCGGCGTCGGCGTCGCGGTCGCGGAGCCCGGCGGCTGGCGCCAACGAGCTCGCGGTGGCGCTGGGGCTACCCTCCGGCGCGTCGCGGGGCAGCGCAGGCGGGTTGGGCTCTCGAGGTGGACCCTCCTCGAACAGAAACCGGGGCTGCTCGGTCAACCACGCCGCGGCGAGGACCGCAATGACCCCGCCCAGGACCGGCAGCCACAGCCAAGCGCGCGCGGGACGCCGGGCACGGGGTACGCGAGGCGACTGAGGCGGACGGGGGATCGTCGGGGGCGGAGGGCCACTCACCGGGTCAGCAACATAGCCGCTTTGGACGTGGGCCGCGATGCTGGCCTCACTCCGGTTTAGCGGCTACGGTCTCGCCCCCGCCTCGCGGGAACGGATCACGATGGCCCAGGCATCCACCAGAGCGCATTCTCACGGCAGGCAACGGCAGATGCGGCTCGGGCTGCTCCCGGTGATCTGCATGCTTGGCCTCGGTGGCTGTGGCCGGGTCGAGCGGGCGCGGGAGTGCCAAGCGCTGGTGGCCACCGTCAATCCGGCGCTCGCCGCCATCGAAGCGCGCCAGGGGGCGGGGGCGGACCAGCGAGACGCGCTGCGGGACGCGGCGCGTCGCTACGACCACTTGGCGGCTCGGGTCACTCGCCTGCGATTCACCAACGCCGATCTCGGGAGGTCGGTGCGCGAGTACGCGGACCTGTTGCGTCGAGCGGCTGGGACGGCTCGCAGCGTTGCCGGGGCGTTGGAGCATGGCAACCTGGGTGCGGTCGCCCGCGCCCAGGCCGAGATGGCGTCCGTCGTGCGCAAGGAGAAGGCGTTGGCCAAGCGCCTCAGTCAAATGTGTCAGAATCCATGACTGGGGCTGTCAGTCCCGCTTGGGTTTCGGCATGCGTCGCTGTTTGGGTCCCACGTCGATACGGCCCCACTGGTAGGCCACCAGGCGCCGAAACCCGCCGGCCTTGTCCCCCCCGAACAGCCAGAGGTCTCGTGGATCGACGTCCATGTGCACGGTCGGCAGCCAGTGTCCGCTGGAGCTCCAGGCCAGCACCTGTGCGTGATCGTACAGCACGCGGGCCACGAGTATCCCGCAAGTCGGACGCTTTCCCAGCCCCGAGCACCCCCCCAGCACGTGCAGCTCTTCGTTGCCGATGGGACGCCAGACCCACAGACGCTCGAACTTGAATCGAGTCGGGTCGCGAATCTCGTCGTAGGCCGCTTCCGGGAAGCTTCGCTTCACCTTCTCGGCGAGCTTGCCGTCCACCGCGTCACGAGATTCGAGCTTTCGCCCACGGACGATCTTCAGTGAGACATCGGCCTGGTTCACCGGTCCCGCACAGCAGCGAAACCCCACGCCGGGTGACCTGGAATCCGGTGCGCGCCCCATGGCGTTGGCACAACGTCCCACCAATTCGCCGGCAGTCGAGTTGCCCCCGCGCACGGTGACCAACTTGTTCCGCGTGCCGCGACCCCAGGGGCTGAGCGTCCACTCCCACGTGCCACCGTGCAGATCCCGGACCCCGAAATCGCTCTGACAGCCGACCAGGATTCCGTTGGGGCGCAAGGCGGGCGCGGCACCCGTCCCGCAGCGTTCCGGGAGGTACTGGTTGCCGTACTCGTAGCGATGGTTGTTCGGTCCCTTGCAGGCCCGCTCCCATTCGAGCTCGGAGCAGAGCCGTTTGTTCTGCCGCGCACATCGATCGGTCGCCTCGGCTTGGCTGACATTGGTCTGCGGCAGAGCCCCCTCCTCGTTGGGGTAAGGATAGACGTCGATGTGGAATCCCCGGAGGATCACCTGCTCGCCGGGCATCTCCTCGTCGGCGACGCGTGGCAGACTGTCGGCAGGCGTCCCGGCCACCAGGGCCCCTCCGGGAATCCACACCATGCCCCGCCGCGGAGGGGGTCCGAGGTCCGGGGGTCCGGGTGTGGACGAACCAGACCCCGCCGGGGCCCCAGACGCGGAGTGGCGGTGTGCTCTCGGCGACTGTTCTCGACACGCGACCAGACATCCTGCCATGACGATGAGCGCCAGCCCGAAGCGAGGCCAGGTGGTTTCGTCAACCGTCATGCCAGTCATCCGACTTCGTGCGGGACGCCGGGGCGCGGTCCGCGGGGCCGGGCCCGGGCGTCACGTTTCCGGGTGCTCTTCCCGTTCCCTGAGTCCCAGCTCCTTCATCTTCAGCTGCAGCCCCTTGCGCGAGATCTTGAGCAGGCGCGCGGCGTGCGTGACGTTCCCGCCGGTCTGCTTCAGCGCCTGCACGATGAGCTCCGACTCCAGTCGGCTCATGGCTGCCTTCACCTGCTGCTTCAGGCCACTGGCTTCGGGAGGGACGTCGAGGGACGGGCGAGAAGCCATCGCCGCGCGCGGCCCCGAACCGTCGTCGCGCACTTCCGGAGGCACGTCGGCCGGGCGAAGGCGATCCCCGTCACAGAAGAGCACCGCGCGTTCGATTACGTTCTCGAGCTCGCGAATGTTGCCGGGCCAGGAGTAGTTGCGCAATAGCCCGACCGCTTCGGGCTCGATTCCGGAGATCTGCTTGTTGAGCCGGGTGTTGAACTTCTCGATGAAGTGCGCGGCGAGCGGTTCCACGTCCGATGCCCGACCGCGTAGCGCTGGCAGGTGGATCGGGACGACGTTGAGCCGGTAGTACAGATCCTCCCGAAACGTGCCGCCGGCCATCTCACGCTTCAGATCGCTGTTGGTTGCGGCCACCATGCGCACGTCGATCCGAATCGTTCTGACGCCCCCCACGCGCTCGAATTCGCTTTCCTGCAGGGCGCGCAGCAGCTTCACCTGCATTTCCAGGGGAATTGACCCGATTTCGTCCAGGAAGAGCGTGCCGCCGTTGGCCAACTCGAACCTGCCGGGTTTCGACGTCACCGCGCCGGTGAAGGCTCCGCGCTCGTAGCCGAACAGCTCACTTTCCATGAGATCGCGCGGGATCGCCGCGCAGTTCACCTTGATGAAGGGCTTATCGCGTCGGGACGAGTTCTCGTGGAGCGCACGCGCGACGAGCTCTTTGCCGGTGCCGCTCTCACCGCAGATGAGCACCGTGGTGGGCGTGTCCGCCACCCGTTCCAGTACGGCGTACAGCTCGCGAATCGGGGGACTGTCACCGATGATGCCGTAGCGGACTCCCGACGAGGGGGTCTGCGTCGGGCGTGTGGCTTCGGTTGCGGACAGGTCGCGAGTCTTGAGCGCCTTGCGGACGACCGCGCGCACCTCGTTTTGATCGAAAGGCTTGGTGATGTAGTCGAACGCCCCGGTCTTCAGCGCTTCGACGGCGTTGTCGACCGTGCCGTGCGCCGTGAGCATCACGATCGGCAGGTTGTCGTCGAGCTCGAGTGCTCGGCGCAGGAGCTCCATTCCATCGACCCGCGGCATGCGAAGATCCGTGATGACCAGGTCGATGTGGTGCTCAGCCAACAGGTCGAGCCCCTCCTGACCGTCTTCTGCGGTGTGCACGTCGTAGCCGTCCCGCTCGAGTTGGGCGGTCAGGACCTTGCGCAGATTCGGCTCGTCATCGACCACCAGGATCTGCTTGTGTTCGGGGAGCATCATGGCGGGAGTCCCGGAGCTGGCGGGGGTCGACCGGAGGGCTCGCAGTGCACTTTGTCCCCGAAGCGCGGCCCAGTACAAGCCGCGAGTTCGGAGCTCGACGCGCGCGCTCCACCAGCAGACGGCTGAAATCGTAATGGATCAGCGGATGGGCCACGGGGCCGGTCTGCCTCCCAGCGGACCTCGATTGCGCGTCAAGGGGCTTCGCGAGACCCAATCCAGCTGACAGAATTGAGGTTCGGGCGTCAGTGCCTCTATGCTATCGGCGCCGCATACGTATTCGGGGAACCGTCGCACCATGCTCAAGCCTCTCAGGTTCTGGCCCGTCGTTGGCGCCGTCGTGCTGCTGAGCGCAACTGCCAGCGCGCAGGAGCAAACGCATACCTGGCCGGAGTGCACGCGCGAAGCAAGTGATGCCGACGTGAAGGCGGCCAAGGGAGCGTTTCAAGCCGGGCAGGCGTCGTTCGACGAAGGTGACTACCAGCGCGCGATCACGTACTGGGAAGATGCCTACCGACGCGATTGCACCGCGCATGCGATGTTGCTGAATCTGGCCCGAGTTTACGAGTTGGCCGACAGCAAGGACCAGGCAGTCCTCGCTCTGGAGACCTACCTGCTGCGCGATCCCGAGACGCCGAAGCGCAATCAGATTCAACGCCGCATCGACGTGCTGAAGGCGAAGATCGAGAAGGACAAGGCGCCGCCCGAGCCGCCGCCGACTCCCGCACCGACGGCTCCTCCCGCCACCGCTCAGCCGACACCCCCCCCGGTGGAGCCACCGCCGGAGCCGGAGGCTGAGGGAAAGCGTCCGATCACCCCGCTGTTCGTGGCTGGGGGTGGAGTGGTGGTTGCCGTGGTGGGTGGCATTCTCACCGCGAGTGCCGCGAGCGACGTGAAGGACTGGGAGAAGAAATGTCCCAGTCGCGAATGCCCGGTGGGTGTCGACCCGGATGAGGCCAACAGCGCGAGGACTGCGCAGACCACGTGGACCGTGGTGACCGCAGTTGGCGTGGGCGCGGCCATTGGCGGCACGGTCTGGTACTTCCTCTCCCCCCGCGAGCCCGCTCCGCAGTCGGGGCGAGCGGCTCCGCTGCCTCGCGTTCCCAGAGTCGAGCCCGCGTTCGGGCCCGGGTATGCAGGACTGCAGCTCAGCGGTGCCTTCTGACTCGAACCCGACGGCTCAAGGCTCCGTCAGCGCGTCTGGCTCCTCGCCTGAACCCCAGGTCGAGGGAAAGTCGTGGTCCGACGGCTCGTCGGGCTGAGCGTTCGGCGCGTCTTCCGCGGCGGTGACGTCACTGTCCTTCGGAGGAGCGGTTGCCTGATTGTTCTCGGCACGCGTCAATCGGATGTCTGGCTCCAGCGGCCATGGAGTCTCGCTGGACGAGCCGCCGCAGCCCGCCAGCACGGCTGCCGTGCTCCAGCAGACTGCCACCAGAAAACGTGGCAACATGCGCGGCAGCTACCACGTTGACTGACTGGTTGAAAAGCATACACGGCGCTGGGGCGTCCCTCCGGGGGGTCGCCGGCTCCTGGCTCGGTCCCGGAGGGCGGCCGTGATCGGGCGTTTGCAGGGCAAGGTGGTGGGCGAGGAAGCGGACGGGACCGTGGTGCTCGACGTGCACGGTGTCGGGTACGACCTGACGACGCCGCTGGGCACCCTCGGACGAGCCCAGCGGGACTCGGCGGACGGGCGGGTCGTTCTGCTGGTGCATACTCACGTGCGGGAGGATGCTCTGGAGCTTTTTGGCTTCGCCTCGGAGTTGGAGCGCCGAGTTTTCAGGCTCCTGATCAGCGTCCCGAACGTCGGTCCGAAGATCGCCCTCGGGACCCTCAGCGCTCTGCCGCCGGAGGAACTGGCCCAGGCGGTGCATGCCGGGGACGTCGCGAGGCTGAGCCGGGTGCCCGGAATTGGCAAAAAGACGGCCGAGCGACTGATTCTCGAGCTCAAGGGCAAGCTTCCGCAGCCCGAAGCGGCCCGCCAGGTTCGCGTTGACTCGACGACGGGCGACGACACCGCCGCCCGGCTGGTTGGGGCCCTGACCAACATGGGCTACCGGGCGGCCGAGGCGGAGCGGGCCGTCAAGGCGCTGGGCGACCGGGTCGAGGACGAGCCGCTGGGGCAGTTGCTCCGGGAAGCCCTGGCCTGGCTGACGCGCTGAGGCCGTCCCGGACCCTTTCTCTCGCCCAGCGGTGTCGAGCGGTTCTTGATTCTTGACCAGGGCCGTGGATAATCGCGCGGTTACCAGAGGTTTTCTGTTTCTCTAGGGGGCAAGCGGCGAACGGCCACTTGGCCAGTCACGTTGGAGGCCACTTGTGATCAACTGCGAGAAGTGCGGCAAGGAGAATCAGGACCACTACAAGTTCTGTCTTGGTTGTGGTGCGGAGCTGCCGCGCGTCGATGCGGCACCCAAACCGTTCCATCCCCAAACGCCGCCACACGGGGTTCCTGCTGCAGCAGGCCAGCCAGCGTCCGCGCAGGCTGCACCGCCCATGCCCGCGGCTGCTCAACCCGTGCCGGTGCAGACTGAGGCACCACCGCCGAATCCGGCGCCAGTCGCTGCCGCGCCTGCTCCCCAGCAGGGCCCAGTCCCGCAAGCGATGCCAGCAGGCCCGCCGCCTGCCGCAGAACCACCGGCTCCTGCCACTGCTCCTACGGGAAGTGGCGCGGCCGTCGACTGTCCCCAGTGCGGACAGAGCAATCCATACGGCAATCGATTCTGCGCCGCGTGCGGGTATAACCTCGCCAGTCTGGTGAGCCAGGCCCCACCAGTCGTCGCCGAAGCCGTGGCCGCCTCGGCAGCGGGAGCCGCGGTGCGCCTCACGGCTCTGCGTGCTGACGGCACCGAAGCGGGCCACTATGACCTTCCCGCGGTCCCGTCCGTTACCGTGGGGCGCGACACCGGATCCGTCTTTGCGGGTGACAGCTATCTTTCGCCCAAGCATGCGACGCTGACACGGCGTGGCAACGAAGTCCTGGTCAAGGATGAGGGCTCGTTGAACGGCGTCTACGTCAAGCTGGTCCCCAATCAGCCGTGGAAGCTCGTCTACGGCGACGTTTTCCGCATCGGACAGGAGATCATCCGATTCGAGGAGCTCAAGGGGCAGGCAGCAGGTCCCGACGGCGTCGAGCGGTTTGGGAGCCCATCCAAGGGCTATATTGGTCGGATTTGCCTGGTGATTGGGCGAGATACCACGGGTAACTCATTCCCGGTTCCAGCCCAAGGAATTCACTGCGGCCGTGAGCGCGGAGACGTTCTCTTCTCAGAGGACGGTTATGTTTCGGGCTTGCACTGCTCCGTCGCCAAGGGCGACGACGGCGGTATCTACCTGACCGACGTCGGCAGCTCGAACGGTACGTTTGCCCGCATCAACCGCGAGCATGCGTTGGTGGCTGGCGATGTGCTCCTGATGGGACAGCAACTCTTCCGAGTCGACTTCTAAGGGGAGTCGCGGAGCAAAGACCACCGCCCCGCTCATGGACAACCCACCCACGATCCGGGTCGTTGCTGCGGTCGTCGAACGCAGCGGGCGATACTTGATCACGCAGCGCCGTCCGTCGGCCGTGCTCCCGCTGATGTGGGAGTTTCCGGGGGGGCGTGTGGAACCCGGCGAGACCGATGCAGAGGCGCTCGAGCGCGAAGTACGGCATCGCTTGGGGGTCGACGTCGTGCCTGGTGAGCTCATCAGCTTCGTGAGCCACCCGTACGAGCGGTACGTGGTCGACTTGTACCTCTACGAGTGTCAACTCGCCGGCGGGGAACCGACCGAGCTCAACGTGAACGCATTCAAGTGGGTGTCCAGCGCTGAGTTCGATCAGTATCCCTTCACTCCCGCGGACGAGCTATCGATGAACAAGCTTCTCGGGGTGGGGTGACCATTCGGGGCGCGACCAGCGTCGTCGTAGCGGCGCTGTCCTTGGGAGTCGCCGCACCCACACCGGCCGGAGCCCAAGTGACGTCACCTCCTGCGCCGCCGCCGGTCTCCGCGCCTCCACCGCGCGGCGCGACGGTCCCTCCACCCCACCGAGCGGCACCGCTCCCCCCCGGTGCCCCTCAGCCCTGGGCTGGCCCAGCACCTGCCCCGCTTGCCCGGCCACAGCCGTTTGGTCCTGGAACACCGGTCGAAGTGACGACTCCGGGCAGTCAGCAGGTGACGGTGTATGTGGCCAGAGCAGCCGATCTGAAGTACCGGCCGGCGGAGTGGGAGTTCGTCAAGATCGGCAAGACCCCGCTCACCTTCGAGTTGCCCCCGGAAGAGAACTACTGGCTCGAGGTGGAGAGCCCCGAAGTCACACGCGGCAGTCTGCTCTTGCGTGTGGACCGGCAACCCAAGCACCTGCTGGTGCGCGCGGGATCCTCGGACCTGGGCAATCTCGGCTCGCTGACCCTGGCCGTGGGCGGGTTGGCCGCAGTGGTCGCGACCGTCATCCTGATCAGTGGCACCAGTGGCGAGAGCGGCATCGACAAGCCCAAGATCCTGATCCCAATGTACGCGGCCGGTGCCGCCCTGGTGGCAGGAGGCATCGGGCTCTACTTTGCGTCGCGGACGGATGTGGAAGATCCCTCCCGGCCCGACGGTGCTTTCATGCCGCGCGTGGCGCCTCGCACCGGTCGGCTGCCGACCCTGTTCGCCGGAATCGCATTTCAGTTCTGAGCCCAAAAAGCGGTGGCCCCACAGCGGGCACGCAACTCGACCCGTCGCAGTTCCGATACGGGCAGCATGCGCGCGGTTCGAAGACCGCTGTCTTGGTTGGCGTCGCAGCTCTGGGAGTTGCTCAGTCCCGGTCGCTGCGCTGGGTGTGACGCGCTCGCCTCGGGAGCATTCTGTCCCACCTGCGCGGAACGGCTGGATCGATCCGGGTGCGAAGGCCCGTCCGTGGAAGGATGTCAGGTGGTGACCGCGGGAGCTTTCGCTCCTCCGCTATCCGAGGCCATTCGAGCGCTGAAGTATCGGGATCGTCCAGACCTGGCCGATCCCCTGGCGGAGGTGGTGCTGGAGCAGCTGGGTCGAGTCGCCCTGTCCGCACCTGAGGCGCTCGTGCCGGTGCCGCTACACCCGCGACGGTTGGCTGAACGCGGCTACAACCAGGCAGCGCTGCTGGCGCGGCGATTGGGTCGTGGCTGGGGGGGCAGGACCATGCCCACGGCGCTCCGCCGCCAGCGCTTCACGCCTCAGCTCGCGGGGCAACCACGCGAGTTCAGGATCGCCCAGGTCGAGAATGCGTTCGTGGTGCGGCACCCGACCCTCGTCCGGGGCTGCCGCACCGTCCTGGTGGACGACGTGTTGACCACCGGCGCGACGGCTGCGGCGTGCGTGCGCGCGCTGCGGACCGCTGGGGCGACAGTGTACGCCGTCGTCGCCATCGCACGTGCAGGGCGCGACAGTCCCCTCAGTTGACGCGCTGAAGCACCTTCAGGAACGCGTCCGCCGTCACGAAATCCGTACATCGGACCGCCTCGTTCCCCGCCGAGTCGTAGAGCAGCACCGTCGGCAGCCCGACCACGTTGAGTTGGTCCTTGACGGCCTCCACCGCTGGGTCGTCGGCGTTGGTGGCGTCAATCTTGATGGCCACGAAGCGGCCTGCCTCCGCGGCGACGTCCGGCTGAGAGAACGTCGAGCGGTCCAGCTTCTTGCAAGCGACGCACCAGTCGGCGGTGAAGTCCACCAACAGCGGACGTTCGGCGCCCAGGGCTTCGGCCTTGGCCTGCTCGTAGTTGAGCGCCTGCCAAGACAGCGTGGAGCTGGGCTTCAGTGCACCGAGCACCAGCAGAGCGCCTGCGACGGTGGTCAAGAGTATGCCGACCGCCTTGCGGATCTTCACTCCGCGACCGGACTCGTCGAACGAGCGATGGATGGCGCCCAGGAGCACGCCCAACAGCACGAGGGTGGCCATCACCCCCAGGAAGACGCCACCCGGTTGGGCCAGAGCCGAGATCTGCGGGAACGCCGTGCTGAGGAAATAGATCGCCACGATCACGAGGCCGATGCCCAGCAGGGACTTGATGTGCACCATCCAGCGGCCGCTCTTGGGCAATCGCAGGGCGAACGCACCCACCAGGAAGAACGGTGTTCCCAGACCCAACGCAAAGGCCGCCATCGCCCCGCCCCCGAGCACCGGATTCTGAACTTGAGCGATCCAGAGCAGGATCCCAGTGAGGACCGGACCCGTGCATGGCGCGGCGATGATCCCGGATACGATGCCGAGCGCGAAGGCCCCGCGGTAGCCGATGCCGCCAACCTGAGCCAGGCGGTTGGTGAGGGCTGCCGGCAGCGTGAACTCGAATGCCCCGAACATGGATGCGGCCAGCGCCAAGAAGATGACGCTGATGCCAATGACGACCGCGCGGCTCTGCAGCACCGCGCCGAACATCCCACCCGTCATGCCGGCGACGACCCCGAGGGGCACGAACATTGCCATGATGCCCAGGACGAAAGCGAGCGACAGCGCGAGCCCCTGGCGTCGGCTCTTGGCTTCGCGGGCGCCAAACACACTGACGGTGACCACGATCATCGGGTAGACGCACGGGGTCAGGCTGACCGCCAACCCTCCGACGAGAGCTGCCAGCGCGGCGTAGAGCGGACCCTGGCTCAGTGCGGCCGTGAATGCGTCGGCGCCTGCGGCGCCGCCCTCAGCTTTGCCGACCACGCGGCAGGCGTCCGCCCAGACGGAACTGGCGGCAAGCAGCATCGCCAGGGTGGCCAGCGCGGCGTGGACTCGGGTGAGCGATCTCACGGCAATCCCTGCTGAATCATACTCGGTGGGGGAGCCCAGGCTCCGGGGGGCACCGTGCCCCTTTACGGTGCGCGCGGCTACTGAGTTTCAGCGGGCCCTTCCAGCTGTCGGAGCAGCATTCGCGCTCGCCTGATTTCTCCGTCCAGCGCAACGGCCAGTGCGATCCGCCCCGAAGTGGAGCGCTGCACGAACCGACGCAGGTAGGTCTGAGCGAGCACCGACTCGCCCTCGTGATAGGCGAGCTCGCCGAGCACGAATTGGCCGTAGCCTTGCCCGCAGGGCGCTTCGCTCAGGCGTTGGCGCAGCGCCGTCAGGTCTGCGGCAGCGTCTCCTGCTGCCAGGTGGGCCAGCGCGAGCTGGGCAGCGTAGAGCGGCTTGTCCGAGGTCCCCCACCGGACGGCCCGGGACAGGGCACCGATGGCCTCTCGAGCCCGGCCGGCAAGATAGAGCACACTGCCCAACGTCCAGAGGTGAAACGCGCGCCGGCACGCTGGGCTCACTCGGCTGGCCAGCCGAAGGTGCTCAACGGCGCGCTCGTGCTCGTGCAGCCCGAGACAGGCCCGGGCAGCGTCCTGGCGGGCCACGTCAGGCATGATGCCGAGCTCGATCATCTCCTCGGCGATACTCAGCGCATCGTCGAAGCGTCGCCCCTCCATGTGGGCGAGATAGAGCTGTCGCAAGAGCAGGGACCGCATGGTTTGGTCCACCCCGGCGGGATCGGACAGGGCCCGTTCGGCGTATTTGGCCCGCAGACTCGGCGTTTGGGCGAGCGTCGCCTTCCGAAGCAGAGTCTCGGGCGCAGTTGCAGGGGCGGCGCCACCCCGTGCTTTCGACATCGCTGAAACTCTAGCAGCCGCTGTACACACGTCCAGATTTCGGGAATTCTGCGCCCCGTTCGGGCGTGCCATGCGCTAGACCCTGAGCTGAGCTGCCCATGCGGTACTGGCCCCTACTTGCGATTGCCCTGTGCGGGTGTGGCCGTCCGGCTTCGGTCGAAGATTGTGAGTACATCGTCGAACGGATTGCTCGGCTCGAGCTCGAGAAGCGCCAGCAGGACTCTCCCGAAGTGGTGAAGGCGGAGGTGGAGCGGACCAAGCAGGTGCTGCGCGAATCGACCATGCGAGACTGCGTCGGCAAGCGCATCACCGAAGGGGCCATGAACTGTGTGCGGAACGCCAAGACGTCACAGGAGATCGTCGAGGACTGCTTCGACGGTTGGCAGTGAGGCTGGTCCCAGTGTGCCCCGGTCGCGCCCGTGATCGTTCGCGAGCTCGGACACCCGCCCGGGCAGCGTCCGCATTGCTGCTGCTACTGGCCAGCGCGACGGCCTGCGATCGTGATCTGACGGAGTCCGAGTGTCAGCAGCTGCTCGACCGGTATGTCGAGTTGCTGGCCCAATCGCGCAGGCCGGATGCCTCCGTGGAAGCCGTGGAACAGATGCAATCGGAGGCGCGCGAGCGCGCCCGCAGCGCCCCCCGTTTCAGGGATTGCCGCGAGTTCTTCTCCCGACGTGATTTCGACTGCGCAGTCCGCGAGGCCAAGAGCGTCGACGAGATCGAACGCTGCCTGCTGTAGGGCCAGTCCCAACCCCCAGCCTCAATCGACGCTGAGCCAGGGGTCGTTGCCGGAGAGCAGTAGACCGGGAAGGCGACTCAGGTTGCCGAAGTCGACGACCTTGGTCGAAGCCGGGCGTCCCGCCGAGTCCATGACCACGACCTGTGCCAGACACGGGTGAATGAACGTGGCGATGAGGCAGGGCGTATGCGGCCGGGCTCGCCGAACCTTCCTCAGCAACTGCTGCGCGTCACCGGCGGCCGCTGCCCCGCAGACCACCACCAGGTCGAACGGACTGGCGCGCAGTGTCAGCACCAGCTGGTCGTTCGTGTCGAGCCCCCGCACCTCGGCCTGCAGCTCTCGAGCTGCGATGCTGACCACCCAGCGCACGTGCGGGTCGTGTCCCACCAGCAGAATCCGGCGGCTGGGAAGCCCTCGCGCGATCAAGGTGGCTGAACCAGCTGACGCTGGTGTACCGCGATGAGACGAATCGGACGCAAAGAGCACGGGAGGCTTCCTGATGACGGGACGCGAGCGACGCGCCCGGGGTGGTGCGGGTCAGAGCAGGGAGCGTGCCAGCCCGATCGGGTCGCAACCGGTCGAGACCGGGCCTCAGAGCCCCCTCCGCCACCGGTCATCGTTCAGATTTGACGTGCAACCGTGAAAGGGCCCCGTCGTCCACGCGAGCGCTCGACGGCGCCAGTGGCCGCGTGTAGAGCGGTTCAGCTCGGAGCACACCGTATGCGGCAGGATTACATCGTGATCAAGGGTGCGCATCAGCACAACCTGAGGATTCCGTCGCTCCGGATCCCCAAAAAGCGTCTGGTCGTGTTCACCGGCGTCAGTGGATCAGGCAAGTCGTCGCTCGCATTCGATACCCTGTATGCGGAGGGTCAGCGCCGCTACGTCGAGTCGCTGTCGAGCTACGCCCGCCAGTTTCTCGGGCAGATGGAGAAGCCCGGCTACGACCACATTCAGGGGCTCAGTCCGACCATCGCCATCGAGCAGAAGGCCGCCTCGAACAACCCACGGTCCACGGTGGGTACCATCACGGAGATCCACGACTACCTCAGAGTTCTTTTCGCGCGGGTGGGGGTACAACACTGCCCGAAATGTGGCGGCGTGGTGGAGGCACTGTCGAGCGACCAGATCAGCAAGCGTCTGGGCGAGCTCCGCGGACAGGTGCTGCTGCTGGCTCCGCTGGTCGAAAATCGCAAAGGTGGCTTCGAAGGCCTGCTCCGACAATTGCGTGAACGCGGGTACGCCCGAGTGCGTCACAACGGGGAGGTCCGCCGGCTCGACGCGAACTGGACGCTCGACCAGCGCCGCAAGCACACGCTCGAGCTGGTCGTCGATCGATTCGATCCCAGCACTACCGAGCGGTCACGGCTGACCGATTCCGTCGAGACCGCGTTGGCTGAAGGGAAGGGGTGGCTGGTTGCCCAACCGGTGAGTGCGTCGCGGCAACCGGTGCGCTTCAGCCAGAAGCTGGCCTGTGCGCGAGACGGCACCGGGCTGCCAGAGTTGTCGCCACAGCAGTTCTCCTTCAACAGTCCCTTGGGCATGTGCGCGGCCTGCAACGGGCTGGGTAGGATCAACGAGATCGACCCGCGGCTCCTGGTCACCAACCCTGCGCTCAGCATCCGCGCCGGTGCTTTGGCGCCGGTGGCAGCCATCATGGAGCGCGGATCGGGCGTCAACTTCGCCATGTTTCAGGCCCTCGAGCAGGAGTTCGGGGTGGATCTCGACTGCCCCTGGAAGGACCTTCCGCAACGGCTCCAGCGGCTGGTGCTCTACGGCGCGGGGGATCGGTTGATTCAGGTGCGCTGGAAGGGATCCAAAGGACGGCCCGCCAGCTGGGCGATGCAGTACGAAGGCCTGGCGCGCGCCATGATGCGTCGCTACCGAGAGACGAAGTCGGAGGAGATGCGCCAGTACTACCAGCGCTTTCTCTCGGAGCAGCCGTGTCCGGAGTGCGAGGGAAGCCGACTGCGCGTCGAATCACGAGCTGTCCAGGTCGGCGGGCACACCATCGTCGAGGTGCTCGCCATGAGCGTGGACCAAGCCTCGGCCCATTTCAAAGCACTCACGTTCGAGGGACACCAACGCCTCATCGCGGCGGAGGTCCTGAAGGAGATCAGTGCCCGACTCCAGTTTCTCCGTTCGGTGGGACTCGGGTACTTGACCCTGGATCGAGCCGGCCCCTCACTGTCTGGCGGTGAGGCCCAACGGATCCGTTTGGCCAGTCAGCTCGGCAGCGAGCTTTCGGGCGTGATCTACGTACTCGACGAGCCCTCCATTGGGCTGCACCCGAGTGACAACCGACGCCTCATCGACACTCTCTACCGATTGCGTGACGCCGACAACAGCGTGATTGTCGTCGAGCACGACGCCGAGACCATCCAGAGTGCGGACTACGTCGTCGATTTCGGACCGGGCGCCGGGCTCGCCGGGGGAGAAGTGGTCTTCTCCGGGACACCAGCCCAACTCGAGCGCCGCAACAGCCTCACCGGGAAGTACCTGTCGGGCAGAACCCGTATCGAGGTCCCCACTCGTCGCCGTCGTGGTCAGGGCGTGCTCCGAGTGGTGGGGGCAGCCGAAAACAACTTGAAGCACGTCGACGTCGACTTTCCGCTGGGGACGCTCACGGCAGTGACGGGAGTGTCTGGAGCCGGCAAGAGTTCGTTGATTGCAGGGATTCTGTATCCGGCGCTATCGCGTCACTTGCACGGCGCTCAACGCGCGGTCGGCCGACACGATCGCATCGACGGAATCGAGCAAATCGACAAGACGATCCACATCGATCAGTCGCCGATTGGTCGAACCCCGCGTTCGAACCCCGCGACCTACACCAAGTGCTTCGACCTGATTCGCGACCTGTTCGCTCGGACGCCGACAGCGCGGGCGTCGGGGTACAAACCGGGGCGCTTCTCCTTCAACGTGGCCGGGGGACGCTGCGAGGCTTGTTCCGGCGATGGAGTGCGACGCGTCGAGATGCACTTCCTTCCGGACGTGCATGTCCCCTGCGACGTGTGCCGGGGTCGTCGGTACAACGATGCCACGCTGCAGGTCACCTACCGGGACCTCCACATAGCTCGAGTCCTCGACCTCAGCGTACGCGAGGCGCTGGACGTCTTCAGTGCGCACGCCAAGCTGACTCAGATTCTGCGCACGCTGGCAGACGTCGGGCTGGACTACATCAAGCTCGGGCAGTCGGCGACTACGCTCTCCGGCGGTGAGGCGCAGCGCGTGAAGTTGAGCCGGGAATTGGGCCGGCGCGACACCGGAAGGACTTTGTACGTCCTGGACGAGCCGACCACGGGTCTACACTTCGACGACATCAAGAAATTGCTCGGAGTGCTCGACCGTCTGGTCGAAGCGGGCAACACCGTCGTCATCATCGAGCACAACCTGGACGTCATCAAATGCGCAGACTACCTGATCGATCTGGGTCCGCGGGGCGGCGATGAAGGCGGCCAACTCGTCGCAGCCGGGACCCCCGAGCAAGTCGCCCGACAGCGCGCGTCACTGACGGGGAAGGCACTGAGGGCGGTGTTGGGAAGGGCGTGAGGGTGAGCAGGGGAGGGGGGATCGCCCACTGAATCCCCCTGGCGCGCATGTCGTTGGGCAGCAGGAGGTGGGCACGGATCACGTTCTGAAACCCCCTGGGCCGCCTCTCGTTGGGCAGCAGCAAAGGTGGATGGCGATTGAATGGGGCGCCCGCCAGCTTGGCTGGCGGGCGCCCACCAGCGTAGCTCAAGGGCGCCACGTGGGCCCGATACACCACCGGCGCGGTGCGCCGGAAAGAGTGAAGCGCGGCAGGGAGACTTCCAATGGCGTTCCAGTGCCGACTTCGCTCTGCAGGCGCAGTGCGCCACCGCAGTCACTGACGATCTGCTGCACGGTGACCAGCCCCAGCCCCAGGCTTTCCTTGGTGGAGAAGTGGCGCTCGAACACGCGGGCCAATAGCCGCCGCGGGATTCCGATCCCCGTATCCGTAACGACCAGAACGGTATAGGGCCCGCTCACGACCCCGGGAGGCTTGTTCGCGTCGTTTCGTCCCACGTCGACGTTGCGGGTCGCCACCAGCAGGAGTCCCCCTCCGGGCATCGCATCACGCGCGTTGGCGGCCAGATTGAGGATGATCTGTTCCAGTTGAGCGAAATTCGCCAAAGTCGTGCCCAGCTCCGGGTCGAGCTCGATGGTCAGCTCGATGGGGGGCGCTGCGATTTCTTCGAGCACCGGTGTGGCGTGCACGACCACTTCGTTCAAGCTCACGGCCTTCAGTTGCACGGGCCGTCGCCGGGCGATGCTGAGAAGTTGCGAGGCGAGGCTGGCCGCCTCGTTGGCCACGCTGAGGATACGTGCCACCTGACGTCTCTGCGGGCTGGTGGCCGCCACGTGGCGGGCCAGCATCTGGGCACTGCCCGTCAGCACCGTCAGCAGGTTCCTGAGGTCGTGAGCCACGCCAGCGGCAAGTTGCTCTACTCGCTCCTGGGACCGAACCAGGGGGAGCGAAGAGAGGTCCAGAACACACCCGCGGACTGCGCTGGGTTGCCCCGCCTCGTCGTGCACGATTCGGCTTCGTTCCCACACCCACTTGGCACCGCCATGCGGGACCTGCAATCGGTAGCTCAGCTCCAGGTCTCGATCCTGCAAGATCGCGGACTGGATCTCGGCGAACACGTTGCCACGGTCGTCCGGATGGATGAGCTCGGCGTACGCCGCGTGCTGCTCGACGAGCTCCAGCGCATCGTATCCTGTCAGCTCCGTGCAGCTTCCGCTGACGAACGTCAGCGAGCGCGAAGAGTCCAGGGCAGCCCGAAACGACAGGACCGGAAGACTCGAGAGCAGATCCGCTGCCGCCAGGCACCCATCGCACTGGCAAAGCACCGAATCAGCGTCCGCCCAATGCTGACTCTTGCAGAATCCCGTCATCGTAGGAACCAACGGAAGACCGACGGTAATCCCGGCCTACCCGGGACAAGGATATGCGGTGCGACTCCACGTTCGCCCGCCCAAAGTCACTCCACCGCACGTCATACTCGAAATGGAAGCAAATTGCTGCATGAACTCGGCCAGACGCACGGACGGTCGGCAAAAAACTCAATTGGCACGCGCAGATCGTGCAGCGAAAAATGAGCGTGTCCCAGGGCGAGACAACAGTGGTTGCCGGGTACTCCTCGAGCGCGCAGCCCTGACCGCCGCACCAGGGCGGCGAAGCAAACGGATTGCTGCAACACCCCCGCGCTACCGTTGGGAGCTCGGCACTCGACCCAGTTGGATCTTCAGGTGTTGGCCGATGTCGTCGCGGCCTTCCTCGGTCCTGGCCGCCAGCTTCTGACGCGAATCTGGCCCCAGCGTCCCGCCCTGGAGCAGCAGCCGTGCAGCGCGGTCGAATGTCTGTCTGCGGAGCAGGCGGGGTCGATAGCCCGTGGAGCGGTTGTCACTCGCCAGGAAGTAGAGGCGGGCGGAGAGAGCCACTTCACCGTCCTGTTCGCTGAAGTCCAGCCGTGCCACCAGGCTCCAGGGGTGCATGTCCCGCTTCGTGTACCGGCCGGGAGACAGGAACGCGAAATTTCCCAGGCCGTAGAGGACGAGGTGGTCTTGCCAGATTTCGGCCTCCTGAAACAGGTGGGCTCCGTGGCCGATCACGGCGCTTGCGCCCGCGTCGATCAGCGCATGCGCCAGCGCGACCTGATCCGCGGAGCACCAGCTGTAGATCTCACCCCAGTGCGGAAGCACGAGCACGAACAAGTCGGGGTCGGCTTGCTTGAGGGCTCGTATCTGTTCCGTGATGGTGTCCAGCGCAAGCGGGTAGGCGCCCCCGCCCGTGCTGGTGGCAAGCGCGCCGGCAAGGAAGTCCGCCCAATAGCGCGCAGTGACGCTCAATGCTGCTACCGAAACCGTTTGTTGGCCGACGCGCACCCGGAGGCGCAGTGGCTGGGCTGCCGCCAGCAGATCTGCGCCCGCCCCGAACCACGAGATCCCTTCGGCCGCCAGGACCTCGAACGTTCTCGTCAGGCCCGCGCCCAACTGGTCGTAGGCGTGGTTGTTGGCCAGGCTGACCGCGTCCACTCCAGCGCGGCGCAGAGCCGCGGCCGATGGCTCGGGATCGGCCCAGTGGACGTACTGCTTGACCAGGCGCAAGGGCGACCAGTTCGGCTCGGACAGCGGAGTCTCCAGATTGGCGATCACGTAGTCCGCGCTCGAAAGTAGCGGCCCGAGTCCGGCGAGCGGGCGATCGTAGCCGTACTTGTCGAGCAGCACCTGGGCGCGGCTGCCTTGGTAGCTTTCGCCAAAAGCCGTGTCCCCGACCAGCAGCAGCGACGTTCTCGTCGGCCTCCCGGATACGGCGTGCGGTGTCGCTGCAGGCAGTGCGAGCTCGGCGCCCGCCGGGGCAAAGAGCATCGGGCGGAGGACCCAGCCCGCGCCGCCGAGCGCACAGCTCAGAGCTGCCGCCAGGGCCAGGGTGCGGCGACGACCCTTCGGGGGGACGGCCTGGCTCCGCATGGCGAGGGTCTAGCGGCGGACGCGGGCGCGGGCAAGTCCGTCCGGACGGCACCCGGTCGCCTTGGATCGGCTCCAGTCGCGACTTCCGCATCGACAGGATTGACTCACAGGCCGTGACGCGCTTGTGAGCGAGGGGCGATTCGCGCTGAGGGCACGTGCCATGGGAGCCAAGACTGCTCGACACCCCCCCGACCGAGCTGAGGGTCGGCCCGTGCGCCACGAGCTCGGTGCCATGGTTCTGCGCTTGGTGCGGCTGGTCAGCGTGATGGTTCTCGTGGGAGCGCTCGGTTTTGGCGCCAAAGCCTGTCATCAGCTTCCGGCCGGACCCGCGTTGACGGCCGAGCAGATGCAAGAGCTCACGAGCGTGGCGCGTTCGACCATCGAGGCGAAGGTCTCGGGGCGGCAGAGCGGAGCTGCTCCCAGCCCTGCCGACGACGCGGTGATCGTCTCCGAACCGGTCTTCGTCTCCATCTACCATCCCGCCTCGCCGCGTCCTCGGCTTCCCGTGGTGGGTCGCTGGGAGCCCACGGACGACGCTGCCCCGCTGTCCGCGGCGCGCGCCGTTTTTCTCGCGGCGTCGGACGCTGCAGACCGCCTTTCCCCTTCCCTCCGTCGCGACTTCGGGCGGGCCATCGTGAAGGTCGACCTGGCCGGCCCCGCACGCCGGGTCTGGTTGCACTCCGACCGCTACCTCCGACTCGTGCTGGATGTAGGGCAAGACGGGTTGCGTGCGTGGCGAGGGGAGGAACAGCGGTGGTTTCTTCCGTCGTGGGGCGTGGAACGCAGCGGAACGCTCGGCGGTGCGCATGAGCTGGTCGAGGAGCTGGCTGGCGGCAAGGGCAGTGTGAAGCTGAGTCGGTTCCGAACCACGTCCTTCGTGGAGGCTCCCGGCAGCCGGGTGGCTCACCACCTGTACCGGGGCAATGTGCTGTTGGGTCCGCCCAGCGCGGCCAACATTCACTCGGCACTGGTCGAAGCCGGTCGCTACTTGACGCGAATGGTCGATCGAGACGGAAAGTACTGCTACGAGTATCGACCCCGCGGCGACCGTTGCTCGTCGGACTACAACCTGCTGCGGCACGCTGGCACGACGTACTCGCTCTTCCAGCTGCACCGCTACGTCCAAGAGCCGCGGATGTTGTGGGCTGCGGAGCGTGCCACGGATTGGCTGCGCCGGCGGGTTCGATCCGTGGATGGTGATGCATCGCGCGCGTTCCTCCTCGACGGTGACAAGGCCAAGCTGGGCGCCGTGGGCTTGACGCTGATTGCGCTGGTGGAGCGCGAGCAGGACGTCGGCGACGGCCGTGACCGCCAACTCATGACCCGACTGGCGAGCTTCATCATCAGCCAGCAGCGGGGGGACGGATACTTCCACAGCTACTTCGCCTGGAAGCCGGGCATCGCGCTGCCCAAGCGGGATTCCATCTACTACCCCGGAGAGGCACTGCTGGGTCTGGTACGCCTCCATGGAATCGATCCCCAGCCTCGGTACCTTCAGGCAGCCCAACGAGCGGCAGATTTTCTGGTGAAACGCCGCTGGCGCTGGGCGGGAGTCGAGGTTTACGTTCCGCCCGATGCGTGGTTGGCGCAGGCGCTTTCGGAGCTCGACGCCGTGGCACCCGCCGATTGGCTGCGAGACTACGCCTACGAGATCTTCGGTATTACCGAGATGTCCATGCTGCGGGCGGACGAGGGGGCACCCCCCGATCTGGCGGGAGGCCCTGCCAATGGGCTCGGCTTTCCCCGGGTGACGCCAGCGGGCTCCCGTACCGAGGGGACCGGCGAGATCTGGCGCATGGCGAAAAGGCGAGGTGAGAGCGAGCGCGCTGCGCGCGTGCGCGACATCGCCGTACAGTCGACGCGGTTCCAGTTGAACCAGCAATACCGTCCCGAGAACAGCTACTTCCTGCCGAACCCGGGCCAAGCCCGAGGCGGCTTCCGGGGCTCCCCGGTGCACGGGGAGGTTCGCATCGACTACGTTCAGCACAACGTCAGCGGGTTGCTCATCGTGCTGGAGATGCTTCAGGAGGGCGCCACGTGAGCGTTCGAGCCGTAGCGACCTGGACCCCCGTCGTTGGTGCCGGCTTGGCGGTCTGGCTGGGATGGGGGGTGGCGCGCCGACGCGAGTACTGGGCGGCGTCAGACTTCGTGCTGCTCTTCTACGGCACTCTCCTCTGTGTCGTGGCCGCCCACGTCGCCTTCGCGATGCTGCGCCGGCGCGGCTTGCCCCCTCCGCCGCCCTGGGCTCGAGACTTGAGGAATGTCGCCTCGCTGTTCGCGGTGGCGGGTGTGCTCTGGGTTTGGTGCTCACCGTTGGCCGACCCCGTGGCGGGTTGGTGGGTGCGCCAAGTCGCGATGTGGAAGTTTGGCTGGTAGCGCCGCGCCTCCAGGCGGAACGCTTACGGAAGCGAGCGATCCGCTCGAGCGCGTGGGAACCCGTCGACACCCGGACGGCTCGCTAGTTCTCGGATAAAAACGCGCAAGGGCGCGGATACAAACGAGAATCTGCGGAGGCTGAGGGTTGTTTGTTCGGGGTGCTCGGCGCAGATTGTCGCGAGAAGTTGCAGCAGCATGCTGAAGAACGGGGAAGGGCACGGGCACGGTCGAGGGGGGGGGTGATGGGAACGGGCACGGGTATGGTCAAGGGTAAGGGCATGGGCGAGGTCGAGGGGATGGGCGTGGGCGAGGGGATGGGCATGGGTGCCCGCGCTCGGCGCATACGTGTGCTGCTGTTTGACCGGCCATAGCCCGCCCGGTTGCCGGGCCCCCCCAAGGGCCCGGGCAACCACCAGGCGGGCGGCGCCTTCCTCAATCGCGTGCAGCGTGCGCCCACGGGCTTCTGTGCGGCGCCACCCGCGGCTCATGGGCTACTACTGCTTCGCTGAGTGCGTCGCGCAGGGCGCGGGGGATCGGGCGTAGGAACGGCACCGTGCAGGCGCGCGCCAGCTTACGCTGGCACTGGCGCCTGCAAGGAAAGGGGCGAGGGAGAGGGGCACGGCGCAGGGGGAAGTCTCCTTGGCCAGGGCGAAGGAGACTTCCCGTGACGAACACAGCGAACACCTCACTCATGCCTCATCATCGGTTGCGCGCGTACGGCGTGGCCGTCCAGCTGCTCGGGGCCGTGCGCGCGGCGCGCATTCGTGATCGCGTGCTGCGGGATCAAGCGCTTCGCGCGGCCAAGTCAGCTTGTCTGAATTGCGCTGAAGGTGCCGGGCGCTTCACCCGTGCGGACAAGGCCCGCGCCTACACCGTGGCGCGGGGTGAGGCCGTGGAGGCGGTGGCCGCCGCCGAGATCGCGGTCTGGAGCGGCGATGCGTGCGCCGAGGTGCTGCCGCGCGTGCTCGCGTTGGGCAATGAGCTCTACGCGATGCTCAAGCAGATGGAGGGCTTCAGCTACGAGCAACTGGCCTTCCACCTGGCCGATTCCGCCACCTATCGCACGTTTTGCCGCCTCGGCTTCAACCGCAAGCCGCCCCAGAAGGCCACCCTGCAGAAGAA
The DNA here is from genome assembly GCA_964610275.1 of uncultured Polyangiaceae bacterium. Lineage (GTDB taxonomy): Bacteria > Myxococcota_A > Polyangia > Polyangiales > Polyangiaceae > JAFGBI01. The sequence continues at coordinate 45,916 of CAZSVU010000020.1, forward strand.
CGTGAAGCGGGTGAAGCC
>CAZSVU010000021.1:0-10812 GCA_964610275.1 uncultured Polyangiaceae bacterium
GAGAGCGAGCTGCTGCATGAACGCGTGCGAGCATTTGCGCGCAGTGACGGCGAGCCAACCGAGAGCTTCGACGGTCTTGCGCTCGAGATTGCCCGGTTTCAGGCTCGATGGATACCGGGGTTCCGCCGACTGGTGGAAGGCAGCGGCGCGCCTCTGGACAGCGTTCACTCCATCCCTGCCGTGCCCTGTGACGCCTTTCGGCTGACTCGTGTCGCTGTGCACCCGCCCGAGCTCGACGAAGTTCGATTCCTGACCAGCGGCACGACCGGCACGCCGGGACTCCACCCCCTGCGAACCACGCGCACCTACCGGGAGCTATCCATTCGCACGGGAGCCCGCGCGTTGGTTTCGGCGTGGCCGGGGCGACGCATGGTGGTTGCGTTGGCCCCGCACCCCGGCAGCCCGCCGACGTCCTCACTGGGCTTCATGTTGCGTGTCTTCATGGAAGCCTTTGACGGGCGTGCGCTCACCCGCGATCCGACCGGTGCGGCGTTTGATCCCGACGCTCCATCCCGTTGGCTGGCCAGCAGCAGCGGCGTGGACGTGGCTGGGCTGAGGCGCGCCGCTCTGCTGGCTCGCGAGCGCCGAGAACCTCTCCTGGTGCTGACCACGGCGTTTGCGCTCGTGCTTCTGCTCGATGCATTGGCCGGCGCACGATTGCCGGCGCCGCGACGCACCTTGGTGATGCAGACAGGCGGATTCAAGGGACGCACTCGCACCGTGGCGCCGGACCGGTTGCGGGCTGCGACGGCTCGTACGTTCCGGATCCCGAAAGAGCAGGTCATCGGCGAGTACGGCATGACGGAGCTCTCCAGCCAGTTATATGAGGGTGGGCCGCAGGGCAGTGAATGGGTGGGGGAGCGCGGTGTGTATCTCGAACCACCGTGGCTGCGCGTCGTACCGGTCGATCCGGCCACGTTTCTCCCCGTCCCGGATGGGGAGAGCGGTCTCGCGCGGATTGTCGACCTGGCGAACGTGGATTCCGCGGTGGTGGTTCTGACCCAGGACCTCGTGCGCCGACGCGATGGCGGGGTGGAGCTCGTGGGCCGGCGACGCGGCGCACCGATCCGCGGTTGCTCCCTCGGTGTGGAAGCGCTCGTTTCGGCTGGCGCGGGATGGAGGAGCGGAGGCCCGGGCTGGTGAAGGAACCGCTGGACGCTCGCACTGCTCGCGTTGCCAGGCTGGTTGCGGTGGCACGCCGGTTGGCGGATCCAGCGGATGCGTTGGGACGCAGGGCCCGGGCGCGTCTGCCCGAGTCGACGAGGCTGTCACCACAGGGAGTCGAGCTGGCGCTGACGGAATGCCTGGAGTCGAACCCTGCCGAGGTGGAGATCCGGACTCTCTGTCAGTCTGTGCCACGTGCACCGCGGGCCCACGTGCTGTTGTCCGCAAACGTGTTCGTTGCGGTCCATCGAGCTATCGCACTTGCGGTGGCCGCATCGGCTCAGGTCGAGGTCCGGGCCTCCACGCGTGAGCCGGTGATGGCGGCCTTGATGCACGAAGGCGACCCGGGGTTGTTTCGTCTGGTCGATGATCTCGCCCCTGCGCCGGGCGATCACGTTTGGCTCTATGGTGAGGACCGCACCATCGCGAAGCTGCGCGACGATTTTGCTTCCGGTGTCGTGGTCCATTGCCATGGACCGGGGATTGGGGTGGCCGTGGTGCAGGCCACGGCCGAGTCGGAGCAGGTGGCCGAACGCCAGCTCGCAGCGGCGGCGAGATCCCTGGCGCAAGACGTCATCCCCTTTGACCAGCAGGGGTGCTTGAGTCCTCGATTGGTCTTGGTGCTGGGGTCGCCAACGGCCGCCAGAGCTTTTGCCGACCCACTTTCGCGAGAGCTCGCTCGATTGGAGTCCACCGTGCCACGCGGTTCGCTCTCGCATGACGAGACCGCCGACGTGGCTTGGTATCGAGACACCGTACGCTATTGTGCGGAGCTTCTGGGTGCGGGTCGGGGCTGGGTGGGGCTCGACCTCGAACCGGATCGTGTGCTGCTGCCGCCCATCGGGCGGAATGTCCACGTCGTGCACCTCACCGACCTCGACGGCGTACTCGGCCCGCTGGTGCCTGGCATTGCGGCGGTCGGACTGGCAGGGCCGCGCGAGCTCGGCGAAAGAGTTCGGGAGCTGGTACCCAGAGCGCGCTACTGCATCCTCGGATCCATGCAGCGGCCTCGATTCGACGGTCCGGTGGATCGCCGACCGGACCAGCGCGGTGAGACCCTGTGAGTCATCGGCCGAGAGTAGCGAGTAGCGTCGGTGCCAGGCGGACGCGGAAGTAGAGGCTGCGCCGGGGGGCCTCGGCCATGATCCCCTCCCAAGTGCGCTGCCGTGGCCACTTCATCTGGTCCGCCAACGCGTGCGGGAAACCATTGGTCGGGTCGGTATCCTCGATCAAGATGGCGTGCTGGTGGATCAACCCATCTTGCTTTCGTCCTCGAATGGCCACCACGTCGCCCGGTGCAAACTCGTCGGAATGGTCCACCAGAAACGTGAAGAAGGCGGAGCGATTCCGAAACGGAATCCTGTGCTCGGGGCTAAGCTGTAGGTAGTCGAACTGTGTGGGTCGCTGCCGGGTGAACTTCCCGAAGGCCAGCACCCCGCGACGGTTTTCGATCCCGAGGGCGTCGAAGTCCAAGGCTCCGGTCGTTCGGCTCGGAGGCTCGCCACGCGGTCTGAACCACGTTCCAGCGGCCCGTTCGAAGCTGTCGAGCACGAAATCCACGCACATCTGTGGGGGCAGGGGACTGCCGCGGGCGTTGAAGACAGGGTAGCTCTCACCGTCGAACTGGAAGACGTTCCGGCGCCAGCGATACGCGCTCTTCCACTCGCGGCGCAGCGAACCATCTCGGTCGATGCTCTTCTCACCGCGGGGCCGGTCGAAGGGGAGCCGTTCGGCGACCTGCCGTCGAACGGCGTCACGCAGCGCGGCCAGGGCTCGGCGGCGGGGGGCATCGGCACGCTTCCAAGCGGCGATGGCACGCCGGAGGGCTGCCGGCTCGTCCAGGCATTCCACGCGCAATTGCGCTCCGTCGGCTAGGACCAGCGCACGTGCCCACTGACCACCATAGCGAAGTCTCGCCACCAGGGCATCTCGGGTCACGTGCAGCGGCTCGATTCGGTCACAGCCCTCGTCACGCGCGAGACCCGGCAGATCGCGGTGCCAGGGTGGGCCGAGATCCGCGGCGCTCGGGGCCACTCGATCGCCCAGAAGCAAGACCGCAGCCTCGCCCATTCGTTTGCCGTTCACGTACACATACGCGGGGGAACGCTCGCCGACTCTGCGCAGGGTGTCCACCCGCGCTCCGCGCTGCAGCACGATCTCCGGCTGGTCGAAGAGATCGGTGAGGCGCACTCGGGACACCAGCGCCAGCGCCTCTTGGGGGTCGGCGGAGTAGAGATAGCCGTCGCGCAGAACCAGCGCGCGAAGGCTTGCCGGATCGGCCCGGAGGCGACGCTTCCACCCTCCGATTCGGCGGTGCGGCGACCGTCGGGCCCAGGCGGCTCGGGCTTCCCGCGCTGCCGGTGTGAGCCGCGCGTCCGGAGTGATGGTCGGCCCGTCCACGAACCAAACCGCCTCCCCTCGGGCGCGGCCGAGGATTTCGGCACGGTGTCGGTCGAACTCCGGGGCGCCTGGGGTACTCGGGGTGGCTGTGACCCGCACGATTTCGCGCTGGCACGCCTCCCGCGCTCGGTCCTGCGGCGGCTCGCTGCTGGACGCGCGGGCCGGCGGCTGTTCAGCCCGCGAGAGGCGCTCTGGCGGGGTTGAGCCCGAACGGCAGTCCGACAGCACCGTCGCCAGCGCGAGGAGGACAGCGAATTCCGGGACGTTGACCTTCACATTGGGTCAACGCCGCCGCGCTTGCCTGCATTTCGGCTCGGACGCGCGCGGGACTATTCGCGCAGCTTTTCGGCCAGCTTGCTCGCTCGCTCTGCCGCCTTCTCGATGATCGGGCGCGCCGCTTCCTCCGGGAAGCCCAACAGCTCGATGAGCATATCGAGCACCTTCACCTCGGCCTTGGTTTGCTTGCCGTCGGCGTGTGTCAAGAGGGCCGCGTGGGCCAGTAGCAGTTGCCGATCGTCGGCGTCGAGGTCGTCGAACGGAATGTCGTCCTTCAGCTTGCGCTTTTTGGCTGCGAACTTCCGGAGTTCGGCCTCTTCTTCTTCACTTGCGCCGAACGCCCAGAGTAGGGCGTCGATCATGCTTTCTTCCGGCGCGTCGTACTTACCATCGGCCCAGGCCACCACGATCAGGGACTTGGCGATGCTCTTCTCGCTCGGCGTCATGGCCGGAACCATAGCGCAGAAGTGCGAGAGCCGTCGAGTGGGGCGTCTACCTCACCACCGGGAGTCGTCGGCGGGTGTGGTCGGGTCCTGGTACGCTGCGGTTGGGGAGACCCTCGCGGGTCGAGAAGACCGCCGGTTCGTTTCGCTTCGCGCCGCCGCCGCAGAGCGCCCGAGTGTCGGTCTGGGAGGGACGCCCCAAGCGCTCCAGGAAGTGCCGCCAGCCAATCCCGGTGTTGTACGCGCAGAAGGAGATCTCGCCCAGGCGTGTGCCGTACGGGATGATGCACATCTCGGTGCGGCGGAAATCGTAGGTGAACAGGTCCTGGAACCACATGCCGGCGATGAACAGCAGGCGCCAGTCGAACTCTCTCGAATCCCCCTCGGTTGCCCCGATCCGGTTGCCCGAGGCGCCAATTTGGCTCACGAGCTGTCGCACCAGCGCAGTCAGGCCGTAGCCACTGGGCAATTGGTCCGGGCGAACGTTGCGCAAGACCGCCACCGCGAGACTGGCAAGGGTGGCCGTGCGCCCCTGCCCGGAGTCGATCACGACCTGGATGTCGGCGAGCAGTTGCTCCAGGTCGACGAAAGCGGACACGGGCACCATTTGCCTGGTCCGCTTGTGCACCAGCAGGATGGTCCCGACGCCGCAGTGGGGGTGGCAACCACACTTGAGCGCCCCGAACGGCGAGTCAGGACCCAGCACTAGATCCGCCAAGTCACTGAACGGATTCATCGCGCCCAACGGGAACCAGTCGCGCAGGGGCTCGGTGAGTCCCGTCTGGTCACGCACGTCGTGGACCAGGTGGCTCAGCGTGTACCTCTCGGCGTGGCGACGCTCGTCGGAGACCTCCTCACAGCGACCGGAGAAGCTCACCGGTTGGAACGACACGACGTTGATCTTGGCGGCATTCTCGATGGCGAATTCGACGATCTTTCCCACCTGGTCCGAATTGACACCATTCACGATGGTCGGAACCAGCACGACGTCGATCCCGGCCGCGTACAGGTTGTCGAGGGCTTGCTTGTGGATGTCAAACAGGTTGTCGATGCCGCGATGCCCGGATTGGCTGTTGCTGACGCCGTCGAATTGCAGGTAGCAGAGTCGCAACCCCGCTTCCTTGGCCAGGCGGCAGAATTCGGGGTCGCGTGCGAACCGGAGGCCGTTGCTGGCGCACTGCACGCAGAAGTATCCGAGCTTGCGCGCGTAGCGGATCGCCTCCAGAAAGTGCGGGCTCAGCGTCGGTTCCCCACCCGAGAACTGAACGCTCATCTGGCGACGGGGTTCGACTTGGAGACAATCATCCAGGATCTGCTGGATGTCATCCCAGTTGAGGTCGACCGCGGTGCCGGGCTGATTGGCGTCCATGAAGCAGGGGTCACACTTCATGTTGCAGCGGTTGGTGAGATCTACCGTGAGCACGGATCCGCGTCCGTACTTGATGCTCGAGGAACCGTGATCTCTCAGCCCGTGCGCGCGCGCCTCGAAGTCGCGGCCGGGGAACAGTTGCTCCATCCGTGAGAGGAACGCGGGGTCGATGCTCAGCACGTCCTCGAAGACACCATGCTCGGGGCACTCCTTGACCATCAGGACCCGACCGTCCCGCTCGATGATGTCCGCCTTGATCTGGGCGTGCGAGCCGCGAACGAGCTCGGTGAGAGTCAGCCGACCCGACAGCACTTCGCGTCGAACGCGCTGGACGCATTTGGGGCACAGCGAATCGGTTTGGCGGGGCCAACCTGCAGGTGGCCGCGTGCGATTCGAGCTCCGGATGAGTGGGGCGGGCGCCCAGGCTGGGTGGAACGGTGCGCGCGCCAACCGCCGGTTGACCGTCTCCACCAGCGGCCACGCCGCGCGAGCTCCCATGGTGAGCAATCGCTCGGCTGCCTGCTTGAGGCCCGCGCGTGAGGTATCTCCCTGCATGGCGGTGCGGAGAATACACGTCAAGGGTGGGCTGGGCGAGCGGACAAAACGCCCTGGTGGGCCGTCCGGGTGCTTCCAGGCCAGGCCGAACGTCGATCCTGGCAGCAGCAATGCGCTACGCTGGCATTCTGGTATGGCGTCCAGGCCCCTGGTTGTCCTCAGCGATGCGCACTTGGCTCCGGGTGACGGGGTCGCCGTCTCGCATGACTTGGCCCGCCTGGTCGCCAATCACCGCGGGGCTGAAATCCTGCTCAACGGCGACACTTTCACTCTGTCCGGCGAGTCCTCGGAGCCAGCCGCGTTCCAGGCGCTTGGTCAGCTTCTGGACGATCACGCGGACCTCCGCAGCGCGCTGCGTGGCCATCTCGCGGCGGGCAGTCCGGTGACGCTGATCGCTGGGAACCACGATATGGCCCTGATGGCCCCCGCCTCACGTGAGCTGATTCTCGAGCGACTCGAGCTGGGTGCTGCGGTCCCGTTGTCGGTCGAGCCGTGGTTCGTTCGCCGGGGCTGCTTTCACATCGAACACGGGCATCTGTACGACCGCGACAACGCTCCCACTCATCCTCTGGCACGTTGGTCGCCTCGATCCGAGCCACTGGGGATCGCCCTGACCCGACGGTTCGTGGTTCCGAACCGCGCCTGGGGCTTTGCCCATGCGCACGAGACGACCTTTGCTCGTGGTCTCTGGCGGGCGCTGAGCTGGTACGGGCTTCGCGGTCCTGCCATCGTGGCCCGCTACTACGCCACCGCAACCGCGGTCTGGCTCGAAGCCGGACGCCAAAGCCAGTTCGCCGGTGAACGGGTTGCGGGCGACCAGGCCGTGGGAGGGCTCGCGCAGCGGGTTGGGGTGCCGGTGGAATGCATCCGGGAGCTCGTGCGCGCTGCCCCGCCCCCCACTCATCACCGGCGGCGGGACACCTTCATGCGTCTGTACCTCGATCGCTCCATGGCATTGTTCGTCACGGCGTCGGCGGCGGCGTCGCTGGTTGGACCGGCACGTCCGCTCGGGCTGATCGTCGGCGCCCTCGGAGCCAGTTACCTGACCGTCTCGGTGGTGCGCAGCGGAAGCCGCTACCGTGGGCGGTTGGCGCCGAACCTGAGGGCAGCGGCGCAGCGGGTCGCCGCCGTGTCGGGAGCCGAGTGTGTCGTGTTCGGGCACTCCCACCGAGAGGATGATGGTCCGCACTACGTGAACACCGGCGCGTTTTCGTGTCCAACGCCGAAGGGTCGGCCCTACTTCGTGGTGGATTCCGAGGCCTGGAGCGGGCGGCGCAGCTGGCAAGCGCCGACAGGATCCACTGGCTGATCGGCCGAGTGGCTAAAACGTTTTAGCTGTGCTAGTTATGCCCTGCGCTGACGTGACGCAGCGTGCTGATCATTGGGCAAACTGAAGGAACTCATGGAGGCCACGACATGAGGCACTGGATCTCTCACCCCCTGGCGGCGGGATTGGCATTGGGCTCAGCCGCCGCCTGTTCGACCGGGTCGGGGACGCTCGAACCGGCTCCGGACGAGGGGGACGCCGCCGTCGAGCGCGATCCGTGCGGGGACGACGACGAGTACTGCGGTGGCCAGTGCGTGGACGTCCAGACGAATCCGTACCACTGCGGCGAATGCTACGGCGTCTGCGGAAGCGGGTTCGATTGCGTCGATGGCGCCTGCACGTGCACGGAAGACCGGACCAACTGCGGCAACGCCTGCGCCGACCTCGACTCAAACCCCAACCACTGTGGCGAGTGCGGCCATGCGTGCGACCCCGGGTTTGCCTGTGTGAATGGAGAGTGCGAGTCCGACGCGAGTTGCTCTGATGCGTGCCCGTTCCCGAACGGGATCACCTGGGGATGCCGACAGCGGTTCATGTACGGCTCGAACTTCGCCTGGAACCAGTTTGCCGCCGACTTCGGCGGCGTCCCGGCCTGGGGCGACCCGGGAACCGCGACGAACCCGGCCGTCAGCGCAAACCTGGCGGAAATGGCCAGCCACGGAGTCAGTGTGGTCCGCTGGTGGGTGGTTCCGGACTTCCGGGGTGCGGCCGTGCAGTTCGACGACTCGGGAACCCCGGTCGGATGGGGAGGCACGCTCCTGGCAGACCTCGAGCGGGCCCTCGAGTTGGCAGACGAGCACGACGTGTACCTCATGCTCTGTCTGTTCTCGTTCGACGCGTTTCGCATCGCCAACCGCGACGGCTCTGCCGTGGCCTATCCGCGCATGCATCCGGTCGCCACCGATCCGGACAAGCGTGCGGCGCTGCTCGAGAACGTCGTGCGTCCGCTGGCGCGAACGGCCGAAGGTAGCCCGCATCGCGATCATCTCATGGCTTGGGACGTGATCAACGAGCCCGAAGGCGCGATGACGGGACCGAGCTTGTACGGCGATCCCGAGTTTCCCGCTTGGAGCGGTCTCGAGCACGTGACCCACGAAGAGATGGAGACGTTCCTGGGCGACGTGATCGGCGTCTTGCGGGAGGAAAGCAGCGCCCTCATCACCCTGGGCAGCGTGGCCACGTTCTGGGGCCAGAGTTGGAGTGGGCTGGACTTGGACTTCTACCAGTTCCACATCTACGACTGGATCGACGAGGAGCACCCCTACAGCCGGTCTCCGGACGAGTACGGAATCACGGACAAGCCGGTCGTGATGGGTGAGTTCCCCAACACCGGACTCAGTTCCGCGAGTTACCCCACGCTGCTCGAGAGTTGGTACAGCAACGGCTACGCCGGAGCGCTCAGTTGGTCGCTCACCGACTTCGACTGGGAGTCCGCGCGCGTGGACATTCTGGATTTCGCCGAACGTCGCACCTGCGAGACGAGTTACTGACTGCGGCGCGCCTGGCGCTTCGCTCTCGTCGCCACCGACTAGTGTCCTGTCCCAGAAGTCGCAATCGTTGTCCTCCGCCGGGCCGAACGCAGGGGTGGCGGCCCGGCGAAGGACAGCTCCGCTGCGATCTGGACAGCGCACCCTATCTTTCCTGCGGCACCTGCGGTGCCGACGTGCCCTGTCCCGATGACCACGAGAGCGTCCCTCGAGAACTCAGCGAGACGCGTTCATGGATTGTTGCTTCCGAGACAGGGCACTAGAAGACCGAGCCGGCACTGCCCCCGTCGAAGCCCGAGCCGGCCATGCCCGCGGAGACGCCGCCACCGGCGCCTCCTGACGCGTCCGCGGTGGGCTCGGGATCGTAGGGCGCCGCTCCGGCTCCGGTGGGCTGGGGCCAATCCGCGCCCCCTGCGCCGCCAGGTGGTACTGGCTCTGCCACTGCTCCACCGGTCCCGGGGCTGCCGCCGTAGCCGTAGTAGCCGTACGGGTCGGGTGCGGTGCCAGCCGGCTCGAGGTAGTACGGCACACCTCCGGTCCCTCCTCCGGTCGTGGGGGGCTGGACCATGCCGCCGGTTCCTCCGGCCGCCTCGGGCGAATCCTGCGGGTCGCTCTCCGGCATCATGTCTCCACTGGACGTGGTCTGCGCCACCGCTGCTGCAGGGGAGCCGTCGAGCGGAAGCTCGCCCTCCACGGTGCCTCCGCACGCCGCCACCGCCCCAACCACGAAGGTCGCGCTGAGCAGGCGCGGATAGCCGGGTTTGGAAGAAGCCGCGCGTGGCCGTGCGGGCTGGGACTTGAGTGCGGTCACCGGGTCCTCCGTGCGTCTGCGCCCGATGGGTGGGCAGATGGCACAGATTGAGTCAATCTTGCGCCATCTGGGCACATTTGCACGGTCTGTGCCAGTGGCGCGTCCCGGAGCGGTCTGAAGTCTAGGCCCGGGCCTCGGCGTGGTCGTCGTCCAGGGCCTTACCGTGGCATTGCTTGAATTTCTTGCCTGATCCGCAGGGGCAAGGATCGTTGCGACCGATTTTGGGTGCGGCCTTGGCCGGCTTGGGCCGCGGCGCGGCCGCAGCTTCGCGCATTTGTGCCAGTGCGTCGGGCTGTGGCTCACCGTTGGCACCCGGAGGCGCGGACGGCGCGCCTTCACCCGGATGCCGCGCCACTGCCGCCTCGAGCTCCGCCTGGTGTCGCTGCTCGGCCTCGCTCTCCAGGGCCTCAATCTCCGCCTGCTCCTGAATCCGAACCTCGAAGACCCGGATCAATACGGTTCCGGAGACCTTGGCCATCATGTTCAGAAACAGGTTGTAGCCCTCTTTCTTGTACTCGTTCTTGGGGTCGCGCTGCCCGTAGCCGCGCAGACCAATCCCGTCGCGCAGATGCTCCATGTTGGACAGGTGATCGACCCATGCTTCGTCGATGGCCTCGAGGTACAGGTGTCGGAATACCCGCAAGGCCATCTCGACGCCGAGCAGCTTCTCTTTGCGCACGTACGCATTCTCGGCTCGCACATAGAGCTCCCGCGCCAGTCGCTCGACATCGCCCAGCTCGTCGATGTCGGGACCCGGCGTGGATTTGAAGTGCTCTTTGAATCCTTCGTGAACGGTCCGCCAATCCCAGTCTTCCGGGGGACGGTTGGCGGGGCAGCTTTCCTCCACGATGGCACAGACCACCCGATCGATCAGGTCGAGCATGCGCTCGCGTTGCTCGGAGAGACCTCGCGTCACCAGATCGAGCAGCTCGTCGTGGACCTGGCGGGCGGACCGCTTGCGGCGGCTCTCCACGTCGAGG
>CAZSVU010000021.1:10822-45222 GCA_964610275.1 uncultured Polyangiaceae bacterium
GCACGTAGATCCTTGCCCATGGCCCTACCCAGAAGTCTACCAGAGAGTGTCAACCGCAGCGTCCGCCGGCGCCGTGACCTTACACGTCCAGGTTTCTCACGTCCAGCGCGTTTTCTTCGATGAACTTGCGGCGGCTCTCCACGTCGAGGCGCACACCCCACAGTTGATAGACTTCGCGTTGGAGCGTCGGCAGCTCCACCAACCCTCCCAATCCGTCCAACTCGTCTTCCGTCAGGGGGCGCGCGTTTCCGTCCTCGTCCCGCGGATCGATCGCTTCCTCGGCGAACATGCCCACCAGCTGGCCCACGGGGGTTCGCATGCGGTCCGCGATCCCCTCGTCGACGGGGACCTCGCGTAGCTTGCCGGTGGTCTTGCCGAGTTCGTCCATCTCCTCGGGCGAGTACCGCCCCACGAGCAACTGCTGCCTGAGCGAGTAGACGGTCTTCCGCTGCGCGTTCATGACGTCGTCGTACTCGAGCAAGTGTTTGCGAATGTCGAAGTTGCGCTCTTCGACTTTGCGCTGTGCGTTCTCGACGCTCTTGGTCACGAGCGGATGCTCGATCGGCTCGTCGTCGGGCATACCCATGCGGTCCATCAGGTTCTTGACCCGGTCGCCGGCGAAGATGCGCATCAGATCGTCTTCGAGGGACAGGTAGAACTGGCTGGATCCAGGGTCCCCCTGGCGCCCCGCGCGTCCCCGCAGCTGATTGTCGATGCGCCGTGACTCGTGCCGCTCGGTACCCACGATGTGCAACCCGCCGGACTCGACGACCTTCTCGTGCTCTTCGGCGCACTCGTCTTCGTGCTTCTCGACGAGCGCTTGGAATTCCTCGGGCTCGAGATCGGGGTCCCGCTCGGATTGCCTGAAGTCCCAGCGCGCGATCATCTCGGGGTTGCCGCCGAGCATGATGTCGGTGCCGCGCCCGGCCATGTTGGTGGATACCGTAATGGAGCCGAGCTTGCCCGCCTGAGCGACGATGAAGGCTTCGTTCTCGTGGTGTTTGGCGTTCAGTACGCCATGCGTGACCTTCTTCTTCTTGAGAATGCGGCTGATGGCGGCGCTCTTTTCCACGCTGGTGGTGCCGACCAGAACGGGGCGCCCCTTCTCGTGCTCCTCGAGGATCTCGCGGATCACCGCCGTGAATTTCTCGCGCTCGGTTTTGTACACGACGTCCTCGCCGTCAGCGCGGATCATCGGCATGTTGGTGGGGATCACGTTCACGTCGAGCTTGTAGGTGGAGGAGAACTCTTGAGCCTCCGTCTCGGCGGTTCCAGTCATCCCGCCCAGCTTCTTGTAGAGCCGGAACAGGTTCTGGAACGTGATGGTGGCCATCGTGCGACTCTCCTCCTGGATGTGCACGTTCTCCTTGGCCTCTACCGCCTGGTGCAGCCCGTCGCTCCAACGTCTGCCCGCCAGTACGCGTCCCGTGAACTCGTCGATGATCAGCACCTTGCCATCCGGGGACACCATGTAGTGCTGGTCTCGCTTGTACAGGGCGTGCGCACGAAGCAGTTGATTCATGATGTGCAGTGTCTGCACGTGCAGCGGATCGTAGAGGTTGCGGAGCCCGACCAGCTTCTGCACCAAATCGACGCCCTCGTCAGTCAGCGTCGCACTGAAGCCTTTCTCGTCGACGGTGTAGTGCTCGTCCTTGACCAACTTCGCGACGATCTCGTTGAGAATCCGGTACTTCTCGCTGGCCGCCTCAGCCGGGCCGCTGATGATGAGCGGGGTGCGGGCCTCGTCGATCAGAATCGAGTCGACTTCATCGACGATCGCGTAGTTGAGCTCTCGCTGGACGTAGTCCAGCGCAGAGAACTTCATGTTGTCGCGCAGGTAGTCGAACCCGTACTCGTTGTTCTGTCCGTAGCAGATGTCCTTGCGGTACGCGGCGATCTTCTCGTGCTCGGGCTGCTGGTTGACGATGGTGCCGACGCTCATGCCGAGGAAGTTGTAGACCTTGCCCATCCATTCGGCGTCGCGGCGCGCCAGGTAGTCGTTGACCGTGACCAGATGAACGCCCTTGCCATCCAGGGCATTGAGGTAGATGGGCAGGGTCGCCACCAGGGTCTTACCCTCACCGGTCTTCATCTCGGCAATGCGCCCGCGGTGCAGGACGACACCGCCTACGAGTTGAACGTCGAAGTGCCGCATCTTCAGCGATCGCCGTGACGCCTCTCGGCAGACGGCAAACGCCTCGATGAGCAATTCGTCCAGCGACGCCCCGTTGTCGATGCGCTCTTTGAACTCGGGCGTCTTTGCCTTCAGCTTCGTGTCGCTGAGCTTGCGCATGCTCGGCTCGAGCGCATTGATTTCACTGACGATCGGCCGGATGCGCTTGAGAGCGCGCTCGTTCGAAGTGCCAAACAGCTTTCTGGCAACCCAGGTAAGCATGGTGTCTCGATTTCCCTGCCGCGGGTTCGCGGCGGACGCCGCTCGAAAATGAGCCTAGTTCTGGCCACTCATCAGGACCGCAGGCTGCAGTCCGGTCCTGGAGGGGACTCGGAAGCTAGTCCTTTGGTCGCCGTCGTGCCAGCGTTCTGCCCGGCGCCGGCGTCACCCGCTCACGGGCCGAGTGGAACGGGAGCCGCTCTGGAGCTACGATTATCTGACTATTGGTCAGATTTCTGAACAAATGTCAGACATCACTCGGGTACTGAGCGTTTCCGCCGCGCACTGGAGCACGGCCCAAGGCACGCGTACCCTCTGAGCTCATGGCGAGGAGCAAGAGCCCTGGCCTGGATCCGACGCGGGAGGAGCAGCGGCTGGCGCGCAAGGCACGGCGCCACACCGAGCGCCGCAGAGCGATCATGGGGGCGGCCGGGCGCCTGCTGGCCGCCCAGGGGACCGAGCGCTTTACCGTGAGCGCCGTGGCCGCTGCGGCCGAGGTCAGCAAGCCCGCGGTGTACTACTACTTCGACTCCAAAGAGGAGCTGGTCGCGGCCTTGGTCGCGGACATCCTGAAAGCGGAGACCCAGGCGCTACACGCGGCAACGGAGCCGGCATCGGATGCGGTCGACGCGTTGGTGCGCGCGGTGCAGGCACTGCTGGGACACTACGCGGGTGACCTCGATCGCTACCGTATCGCCTATCTCTGGCCGCAGGTGTTCGGCACCACCGAGCACTCGAGGCAAAGCTCAGCGCGAGTCGAACGCGACCAACTGCGCGCAGACCTTGCCCGTCGGCTGGACGAGGCCTCGAGAGTGGACCCTGAAGCCACCGGGCATCGCTCCCGCGCTCTCGTCACGGCTGCCTTCGCGGTCGCACACGGGCTGCTGGCAGCGGCCTGTGCGGCGAGCACGACCGCCGTATCGGACCCGGTGCCGCTGAGCGAGTTGGCGGCCGCCGTCGACACGGTGCTTCGTCGCGGGCTCGGTGTGCGCCAGCCGCGGTGAGCGCCACCCCGCGCCGTGCTCCACCGCCTCACTCGTCGGTCGATTGCCCACGAGCGCGATGCTCGAGCGCCCTACGGTGTCGTTCCGCTCCGGCCTCCCAGCGCCTCCGCTCCGCCTCTGTTTCCACATGCAACCCCGGCACCTTTGCGGGTCGCCCCCGGTCATCGAGCGCAACGTAGACCAGGCGTGCGGTGTTGGTATGGGTCACGTCCCCCGAGAGTGGGTTCTCGGCGCGCACGCGCACATATACCTCCAACGAGGTTTCGCCGACGTAGTTGACCGAGGCCTCACAGCTCACCAACTCGCCAACCCGGACGGGGGAGTCAAACGTCATCGAGTCGACCATGACGGTGACGCAGGGGCGCCGTGCGTGACGCATCGCGCAGATGGCGCCTGCCTCATCCACCATTCGCATGATGACGCCTCCGTGGACCTGGCCGAGCGGATTGGCGTGTTCCGGCAGGGTTAGCCGACTGATTTGGACGCGCGAATCCGAGACTGTCTTCTCGGGGAGGTCCGCCATGGCGGGAAACTACCGCGTTTGTCTCTCCGGGGAAACCAGCCAAGACTTTGCGAGACGGCCTCGGTCGTGCATGCTTGGCTGGCTTGGCGCCGGCGCGGCGGACTCGTCGCCTGGCCCACCGCCACCCGGGCGGGCGTGCATGGATCTTCTCTACTTCATCATTCTGGCCGGCTCGCTGATCTTCGTACACGAGCTGGGGCACTTCATGGTCGCCAAGGCCTTTGGCGTGAAGGTCATTACCTTCAGCCTGGGTTTCGGTCCCAAGGTGCTGCGACTGCGCGGACGTGAGACGGAGTACTGCGTCGGCCTGTTTCTGCTCGGCGGCTATGTGAGGATGCTGGAGGCGTCCAAGAGCGACATCGTATTGCCGGAAGATCGTCATCGGACCTTCGAATCACTCCCCGTGTACAAGCGGCTGCTGGTGGTGTTGGCGGGTCCGGTCATGAATCTCGTGTTCCCGGTGCTGCTCTACTTCTCCGTCTTCGTAACGGACGGGCCGTTCCTGCCCCCCACCGTCGGGATCGTCCTGCCTGGCTACCCGGCAGAAGGAAAGCTGATCCCGGGAGACCGGATCATGAGCGTGGATGGTCAGGAGATCGGAACGTTCGACGAGTTTCGTCGCGTGGTGGCGGACAGTCCGGGCAAGCCGCTGCGACTCAAAGTGTTCCGGAACAACAAGCACTCCGACGTCGAGATCGTCGTGCAGGAGAAGGTCGAGCGCGGTGCCCACGACATCGTGCGGAGAGTCGGAACGGTCGGGGTCCAATCGAGCGCTCCCGCCGGAGTCATCGGCATTCCGAATCCGGACTGTCCCGCGTATCGCGCTGGCCTGCGCACCTTCGACATCGTCACCTACGTGGCCGGCAAGCCCGTACGTCGCTACATGGACCTCGTGGACGAGCTCGAGGGCAATCGCGGCGAGACCGTGCCGGTGACCTACTTGCGTCCGGTGCCCGTCGAGGCGGCGCTCGGCGGATTCGCCGACATGGCCGTTTTTGAGGCCGGGGTCGTGGCCCTCACGCCGGATACAGCGGGCAAGGACTTCCTGGCGCGAACCGGAATCGAGCTCGCCGATCTCTACGCCGCCGTGGTGCCGGAGGGGTCGTATCTCCACAAGGCGGGCCTGCGGCCCGGGGACAAGATCTGCAAGTTGGATGATCACGCGGTCCCCGCCTGGTCCACTTTCCGTGAGCTGGTGCTGGCTGCTCCGGATCGCGAGCACAGTATCGAGTACCGCGCGGCGCGAGACGGGCGCGTGCACTCCGGGACGTTCCAGATGCGGCGGGAGACGTTCACGGACGAGAGCGGGCAGAGCGTCAAGAAGCGCTACTCGTTCCCGGTGCAGAACTGGATTCCGCTGGCTCCCGAGAATCGCGTCGAACACCCGGAGCCGATTCGCTACGCCCTGAGCAAGGCCGTGCACGAGACCGAGGACATGACGCGGTTCATCCTGGTGGGCATCGTGCGCCTCGCGCAAGGTCGAATCAGTTTCAAGTCGTTGTCCGGCCCCATCACCATCTTCGAGG
Source organism: uncultured Polyangiaceae bacterium (assembly GCA_964610275.1). Taxonomy (GTDB): domain Bacteria; phylum Myxococcota_A; class Polyangia; order Polyangiales; family Polyangiaceae; genus JAFGBI01. Next base: position 16,268 of record CAZSVU010000021.1, read on the forward strand.
TGGCCGGTGAGGAGGGGCGTAAAGGCGCGGACTACTTCATCTGGGTCATGGCTTTCGTGAGCATCAACCTCGGCTTGCTGAACCTCCTCCCCATCCCCGTGCTCGACGGTGGGCACCTGATGTTCTTCGTGATCGAGGGCATCATCCGCACTCCGATACCGTTGCGAGTGCGCGAGGTCGCTCATATCGTCGGTATGGCAATCCTTTTTGGGCTCATGCTCTTGGCGCTCGGAAACGACGTGGAGAAACGTTGGGACGTGATCGTGGGACACGTGCGCGAGCTGATCGGTTAGCGGCGCGTGGGGCCCGAGACCGGAGCCCGTCACGGGGCGGTGGCTCGACGCCGCCATCCGCGCGGCAGATTGCCGCCCGAGTGCTGCTACGAGTCGACCAGGATGGTGCCTTTGCTGCCGCCGCGCTGGACGCGGAGCTCGGTCGGTACCCGCAGCTCCAGGTCCGCGAGCGTGCGCTGGCCACGGAGCTCGTCTACGGGTGCCTCAGGTTGCGGGCCGCGCTGCTCGATCGGCTGCAGCGCTGTGCGTCTCGGGGGATCGACGAGAGCGACCGTCTGGTCACGGCACACCTCCTGGTGGCCGCCTACCAGCTGCTGGTGCTGGAGCGGGTGCCCCAATTTGCGACCGTGAACGCGGCGGTGGAGCTGGTGATCCGGGAGCGTGGACGACGTGTGGGAGGGTTCGTCAACGCGGTGTTGCGTCGCCTGTCGAGCTCCGGCGAGCGGCTGGACTGGTCCGATGCCGTGCTGGAGAGTACCCCGGCGTGGCTGCGGGACCGACTGGAGCGGGCCGTGGGGGCGGACGAAGCCCACGCGCTGTTGGGGTTGAGTGCGGCTCAGTCCGAGACCGAGGCTGCTCCTCGCCCTGAGCCGCCAGCGATGGCGGTGCGGGTCATTCCCGACCGGCCTCTGCCCGAATGGCTTCGCGATTCGCCGACGGGACGAGTGCTCAAAGACACGAGGCTCCTGAGAAGACTCGGCGATCCACGTCACCGTGAGGGCTGGGCCGAGGGCGCGTTCGTGGTGCAAGAGGAAGGCGCGCAAGTCGTGGCGCTCGCACTGGGCGCCCGTCCGGGGGAGAGGGTGCTCGATGCGTGCGCGGGCAGAGGCCAGAAGTCCTCGCTGCTGGCGCGAGAGTTGAGCGCGAGCGGAGTCCTGTGGTCCGTGGATCTGTATGCCGGCAAGCTGCGAGCGCTGGAGGAGGAGTTCGGGCGCTTGGGGCTGCCGGCCCCCCAGACGGCGGCGGTCGACTGGACGGCAGGCGTTGGGCCCGTCCCCGGTGGCTTCGATCGCGTCTTGGTGGACGCGCCGTGCTCCGGCGTGGGCACCCTGCGGCGACGTCCGGATCTGGTCAGCCGACTGGGTTTCGAGGATCCAGAGCGCCTGGGTGAGCTGGCAGCTCGGATAGCCCGCCAGGCTGCCACGCGACTGCGGTCCGGCGGGCGCTTGGTGTTCGCGGTCTGCAGCGTGCTGCCCGAAGAATGTGAGCGCGTCGTTGCGGCGCTCGACGACGTGCTACAGCCGGTCCCCTTTGACGCGCCTGCGCTGACCAACCTCGATCCGAGCTGCCCGGATCGACCGCCAGCGGTCGAACCTGGAGCCACATCCTTCCGATTGCTACCGCTGCGGCACGGGACGGACGGCTACTTCGTCGCCAGTTTCGTCAGGCGGCACTGAAGTGGCACTGCGACCACGGGCGGGGCCAGGCCCGACAAGACGGTTGCGTTCGGGCCCGTTACGAGCGAAACACGCGCCATGGCAGCGATAAGGTTCCAGGGTGCGTTTACCGCACTGGTCACGCCGTTCACCGCCGACGGCTCCGCCATTGACTGGGGTGCGTTCGAAACGCTCGTTCAGGCACAGCTCGACGGCGGGGTGTCGGGTCTGGTGCCGTGCGGAACGACCGGAGAAACGCCCACCCTGAGCGACGCCGAGCAGCGGGAGTTGGTGCGCCGGACCCGCGCCGTGGTGGGCGACCGCTTGCCCCTCTTGGTGGGCACCGGGACGAACGACACGGCCAAGTCGATCAAAGCCTCGCAGAGTGCACTGCAAGCTGGTGCCGACGCGGTTATGATCGTGATGCCCTACTACAACAAGCCCTCTCAAGAGGGGATGCGTCGACACGTGGAGCTGATCGCCCAGGCGGTCGAGGCGCCGATCGTGCTCTACAACATCCCGGGGCGGAGCGTCATTTCGCTGGCGAAGGATACGCTGCTCGGGATCCTGGATGCGTGCGCCAACGTCGTCGCCGTGAAGGACGCCACTGGAAACGTCAACTTCTGCCAGGATGTGCTGCAGAGCGCGGGCGATCGAGTCGCGGTGATGAGCGGAGATGATCCACTGACCGTGCCCATGATGAGCGTCGGAGCACGAGGAGTGATCAGCGTGACTTCGAATCTCTATCCCGCTCAGGTGACCGCGGTCGCCGCTGATGTCCTGGCCGGGCGCTGGGAGGACGCTCGCGCCAAGCATTTTGCCCTGCTACCGGTTCATCGCGCGCTGTTCTGTGAGCCCAATCCGCAACCGATCAAGGCCGCGCTGGCGCTGAAGGGGAGGATGAACCGTGCGGTTCGGCCGCCGCTCGTGGAAGCGAGTGAAACGTGTCGACAGGCGCTGGAGCGCGTGATGCGCGACTACGAGGGAACGTGAAGCTTGCACTGCATGGCGCGACGGGTCGTATGGGCCAAGCCATCGTACGGCTCGCGCACGCGGCCGAAGACCTCCAAATCGTCGGGGCGGTGTGCGCGAGTGTCGACCCGGCACAGGGCAAGGACGTCGGCGAACTGGCTGGAGTGGGGACGCTGGGCGTGATCGCCACGGCGGATCTCGGGGTGGGCCTTCTCGGCGCGGAAGTCGTCATCGACTTCTCCACCGCATCGGCCGCCGCTGGGCTGATGGCGGTGGCGGCCCGTGAGCGCGTCGCCATCGTGAGTGGAACGACGAATCTCGATGCTGCTGGCCGTCAGGCCCTGGAGCAGGCAGCGAAGTCGGTGCCGACGCTCTGGGCGCCGAACATGAGTCTCGGGATCCAGGTGTTGGCCGAGTTGGTCGAACGAGCGCTGCGCCGTCTCGACGCCGAATACGACGTAGAAATCGTGGAAGTGCACCACCGCCGCAAAGTCGATGCCCCCAGCGGGACGGCCCGCCGTCTTGCCGAGGCCGCCCGCAGTGCCCGCAGTTCGCTCAGCGAGGTCACGGGCCGCAGTGGTGAAGTGGGACAGCGCCGCACGGACGAGATGGGCGTGCTGGCCGTGCGGGGTGGGGACGTGGTGGGAGACCACACCATCCACATCCTCGGCCCGTGTGAACGGCTGGAGCTCACCCATCGAGCGACCAGCCGAGATCTTTTTGCCCACGGCGCCGTCCGCGCGGCGCGCTTCGTCCACCAGCGCAAGCCCGGACTGTACGGCATGGCGGACGTGCTGGGCTGACCGAGCGCCCGCGCGCTGAGGCCGAGGCCGTCGCCCCGCGGTCTACTCGTCGTCCGCGACCTTGCGCTTCGGGGTCTTTTTCGTGCGGGCCTGCTTCGTGCGCGTCTGCTTCGGGGATCGCGTGGCTTCTTCCCGCTTCGACCGCGGCGAGTCGCTCATCGTGTCGACGGCAGAGGACTTCTTCTTCCGCTTCTTCTTCTTCTTCTTCTTCTTCGGCGTGACGGCACCGTCGTCGTCGCGCGACGCGCTGGTGCGCCTCGAGTTGCGCTTCGAGCCCTCAGACGTCCGCCGTTTGGCGGAGGTGCGGCGCCGGCGGTGGGGAGCAAACTCCTCGTCGACATCGGCATCTCGCAGGGCCTCGCGCTCGTCGTCGTAGTCCTCGTCGTCGTAGTCCTCGTCGTCGTAGTCCTCGTCGTAGTCTGGTTCTCGCGACGCCCAGCCTACCGGCAGTCGGTGCTTGAACGACCACCAAAGCCCGTACAAGCCGAGGCACGCGCCCGGTACGCTGAGCCACTGACCCATGGTGAGCGTCGAGGTGTCCGGTAGGGTCTGGTACTCCTTGTAGAACTCCACCAGGAACCTGCCGGGGAAGTACACGGCGAAGAACAGTGAGATCAGCGCACCGCGGGGGCGCTTCTCCTTGCCCCAGGCCCGGTCGGCGACCAGTAGCGCCGCCAGTACGACGAGCCCCATCGCCGTTTCGAAGAGCTGGCTCGGGTACCGGTACGGCACCTCGACCGCCCGATGGTCGTAGCGGGGAAACTGAACCCCCCAGGACTGGTCGGTGACGCGACCGACGATCTCCGAATTGAAGAAGTTGCCGAGCCGCACCAGGGTGGCGCCGAGCGCCGCCGAGAAGGCGAAGCGGTCGGACCCTTCCAAGAAGGGGATCCCGCGTCGCTTGGTGAACAAATACATGGCGACGATCAGACCGACCACGGCTCCGTGGCTCGCCAGTCCCCCGGTCCAGATCTTGAGCACCCAACCCGGGTCCCGTAGCGCCTTGTCGAGGTCGTAGAACAGAACGTGCCCCAGCCGGGCACCGCCCAGTACGCCAATCACGCCGTAGACGATGAAGTCCCCGGCGTCTTCTTCCGTGCCGCCGCCGCGTCGAACCTGCCAGTTGAGCAGCGCGTAGCCACCCAGGAACACGAAGACGAACAGAAGGCTATAGTAGCGAAGCCCCAGCTCCGAGTCCCACGGCAGTGGGATGTGCAGGAAGACTGGATCGATGTCCCAAGTGAACTTCGGCAAAGACAAGGTGGCGATTCCTCGTTCGAGCGCGCTGCTGTGCGCGGTTTGTGGGGCCGCGCGAACCAGGGGATGCGGGGCGGAGAGTAGGCGGATTCGGGGTCGTTCGGCTACCCCGGAATCCTCCGGGCGGGGATTCGGCGTGGAGAGTGGGGGGCTACACCCGGATCCCCAGGTCGCGCAACTGCTCCTCCGCCGCAATGGCCCAACCGCGATTGGCCCGGGGATTGGCGGGGCTCGGGTGCAACACGCATCCCCAGCGCACGGGGAAGCCTGCCAGCGCTGCTTCTGCCCGACTCGCGGCGAAGCTGCCGATTCCCACCACGAAGTCCGGCCTGAGCTCGGTCACGATGTCGCGCAGCGCTCGATCGCAGACATCGAACAACGGCGCTCGTTCGGCCGCCGGTAGCCTGTCGGGAGTCCGGTTGCGAGCGGATTCTTCCATGAAGACCAGGGGGCAGTAGTTGGCGACGAAGAAGCGTTCGAAGAAGCGCGCGGGTCTTCCGAAGCGCGATTGCGCCCAGCCCCAGAGGCGGGATCCGCTCACCTCCGAACGCGTGCATTCGAACCCCTGAACCGGGCGCTTGGGATGCTCGCTGGAGGGCCTGCCGACGGGTTCCTCAATCCCGAGCCAGTCGCGCACCATAGTGACGTCGCCAAAAGGCACGCCCGTCTGGGCCATCCCGAACGGGCCAGGATTCATGCCCAGCAGGAGCACGCTCGGTTCTCCCCCGCCGTGTCGCTCGAGGTAGGCTTCGTGCGGACGGCGCGCGTAGCGCAGGGGATTGTAGACGTGGGTCACGGGGGGAGCGAAGCGCAGCGCGTCCGCGCTGTGTGCCAAGCGCCGGCTGATGCTCACCAAGCTCACGGTGGGGAGCTTACCCCGTGGGTCGAGCGGGGTCCCTGGCTCTGGCGCCTCCAGGGTGCGCAGGCAAGGGCAGCCGCCTTGACCGGCTGCCCACCCGTGTCGGTCCCGCCGACCGGTGCGCGCGACCCAGTGTCACGGAGGTGATCCCAGCTTTGCTCCGGCTCGTTCTCTTTCTTTTTGAGTCTCTGGGTACTCGCGTTTGCGCTCAGAAGGGCTATGGTTGCCTCGTCGCTCGGGGCGCGGTCGGAGGCTTCGAGGCCGCTCCAAGGCACCCGTCGAACCTGAAGATGACCCAGCGCTCACTCCCTCGCCACGGTGCCGGAAATCCGTCTTCTCGCGCGGAAGGCACCAGCCCCGGCTCGTTCGCTCTGGCTCCCGCCATCGGCGGGCCGCTGGCATTCGCGTCTCCGGATTCGCCCGGCATGCCGGTACCCAGTGAGAGGACTGCCTGGGACTTCCTGCCGGAAGGTTGGCGTCGTGTCGGAGAATGGTGCGCACCACCGGATGGCTTCACGCCCCGCACGCAGCTCGAGCACGCGCGTCTCGGCACCATCACCCCCGAGATGAAGCGCGTTGCCGAGCGCGAGCCGCACCTCACGGCGCAGCAGGTGCGCGACGAGGTAGCGGCGGGACGACTGATCATCCCTGCCAACCACGTGCACTGCGCGCACAGCCTGGATGCCCTGGCCATCGGCCGAGCCAGTCGCACGAAGATCAACGCGAATCTGGGCGCCTCACCCGTATCGTCGAGCACCGACGAAGAGGTGGAGAAGCTGCGCTGGGCCGAGCGCTGGGGCGCCGACACCGTAATGGACCTTTCCACCGGGGGAGACCTCGACGCGTGCCGCGAGGCGGTTATTCGGGCGGCGGTGGTTCCCATCGGTACCGTCCCCATCTACGCCATGATCGTCGGACGATCCCTCGAGGAGCTCACCGAATCGGTCATTTTGCAGGAACTACGCAACCAGGCGAGTCAGGGTGTCGACTTCGTGACCATCCACGCCGGGCTGCTCCGGGAGCATCTCCCCTACGTCCGAGATCGCCTGATTGGCATCGTGAGTCGCGGCGGCTCCCTGCTTGCTCAGTGGATGCTGATGCACGGGAAGCAAAACCCCCTCTACACTCACTTCGACGAGATCTGCGACATCCTGCGTGAGCACGACGTGGCGTTCTCGTTGGGTGATGGCTTGCGCCCGGGGAGCTTGGCCGACGCGACCGACGCGGCCCAGCTCGCCGAGTTGGAGACGCTCGGAGAGCTCACCGAGCGAGCGTGGCGGAAGGGGTGCCAGGTCATGGTCGAGGGGCCCGGCCACGTCCCCTTCGATCAGATCGAGTTCAACATGAAGCTCCAGCGACGCGTCTGCCACGGCGCGCCCTTCTACGTGCTGGGGCCGGTCGTCACCGACGTGTTTCCGGGTTACGACCACATCACGAGCTCGATTGGAGCGACGGCGGCGGCGTACCACGGCGCGAGCATGCTGTGCTACGTGACCCCGAAAGAGCATCTCGGCCTACCGCGCAGGGACGACGTCAAGCAGGGATGCGTTGCCTATAAGATTGCCGCGCATGCGGCTGACGTCGCGTTGGGGATCCCGGGCACTCGCGATTGGGACGACTCCATCACCAAGGCCCGGGCGGCGCTGAATTGGGAAGCCCACTACGAGCGGGCATTCGATGGCGATCTGGCGCGTGCACTCCACCGCGAGGACATCGATTCGAGTGCCGACTACTGCTCGATGTGCGGCCACGACTGGTGTGCGGTTCGGATCTCCAAGAGCGTGGCCGAGTTTGCCAGTGGCAAGACGGAAGGGGCGATGCAAGCGTCCGAGGCAGGACCGGACCAGCCCCTGACGGCGGAACAACTGCAGATCCTCGAGCAACGCGGCGCCACCGACCCCGAACGACTGCGTGCGCTCGCGGCAGATGTGAAGCAGGGGGTTGACGCGAAGCCCGGTCGCAAACCGCGCTGTCACAGCGACCACGCGAGCCGCGTCGAGGCCGGCACCGTGCAGCAGGAACTGCTTTCCGGAAAGTAGGAGCCCCTAGAACCCCAGCCGGTCCTCGCGCCGCGTCGGTCGAGGTGCCGGTGCGGGCCTGGGTGCCGGCGCGGGCTTGGCCGCCGGCGCGGGCTTGGCCGCCGGCGCGGGCTTGGCCGCCGGTCTTGGGGCGGCCGCGCGGTGTGCGGGAGCGGGCGTGGGCTTGGACGTTGCGGGTTTGACAGGTTCCGCCGTCGACTCGACCGAAGCGCTCGGAGCGGGCTTGCTGGACGCCTTGGCCTCCTCCTCGGCCGGTGCCACCTGGGGTTCGTGCGGCTCGGTCGCTGCCGACGCCTCCGCCGAAGGGGCTTCGTCTGGGCTGCCCGCGGCTGCGGCGTCCGCTCCCGACGATCCGAGCCAGGCCATGGCGCCTCCGACGACGCCCACCAACACGAGCAGGCCCACGACCGCCACGGCCAACAGCAGCGCCACCGGACTCTTCTTGGGGATGCTGGGCGATTCCAGGGCTGACAGTTGGTGTGGCGTGTGCACCATGGCACTCGGCGTGCTGGTGGCATTGGCTGCGCCCGGCGCTGAACCCGCCAACCCGGCTCCACTTCCGCTGCCCGCGGCCGTCTGGTGAGGGATCGGGTAGTGGCCTGGAATCCCCTCGGCGTAGGACCCCATGGACGCGCGTGCGCTGCCTGGCGTCAGGATGGCCCGCAGTGCGGCTGCGAGTTCCTTCGCGGACTGAAATCGCTGGGTGGGATCGCGCTGGGTGGCTCGAATGAACCAGTCGTCGAAACCTGCCGGAACCTGCGCCAACTGCGACGGGTACGGGATGGGAGCTGCGCAGATCTGCATCAACAGATCACCCAAGCCGTCACTCTCGAAGGGCCGGCGCCCCACCAGCGCTTCGAAGGTGATCACGGCCAGTGCCCACAGGTCTGTTCGCCAGTCGACGCTCTTGTTTCCCTGCGCCTGCTCCGGGCTCATGTAGTACGGCGTGCCGAGGATTGCGCCGGTGGCGGTCTTCGAGGCAGCTGAGTCGCCGAGCTTGCCCGTGGCCTTGGCCACGCCGAAGTCGAGCACCTTGGCGACCTCTTCGTCCTCGTTGCGGACGATGAAGATGTTGTCCGGCTTCAGGTCGCGATGGATGATGCCCGCCTCGTGGGCCTTGCCGATGGCGCGACACACCTGCGTCATGATCTGGGCGGCTACGGCGGGGTGCAGCACGCGCTCGCGGGTGAGCCGTTCCTGCAGGCTTTCACCGACGAGCATTTCCATGGCGATGAACGGCACGCCGTCCTCGAAGCCGAAGTCGAAGGTCTGCACCACGTTGGGGCTGCGCAGCGCCGCTGCTGCCTTGGCTTCTCGCATGAAGCGAGCCCGGGCGTCCTCGCTGGACGCGATGGTCGGGTCGATGAGCTTCAGCGCGATCGGCGATTCCAGCGTCAGGTGGTACGCCTTCCAGACGGATCCCATGCCGCCCTTTCCCAGCAGGGCGTCCAGCCTGTACTTGCCGGCCAATACGTGGCCGGGGCCAATGCTCGACGGATCCATCCCAGACCCATGCAAGCTACTCTTTCTCCAGGTTTCCGGCAAACCACGAAACTGCCGCGTCACCCCGTAGTGTGATCGCCCAGTCCGCCCGGCCTTCTGGCGCGCCAGCAAGTCCCCGGCGCATTGAGCGCCGCGAACCAGCTAGGCGAGTTTCTGGGACGTCCCGACCCCGACCGCGGCCCGAAGGGTGTCCAGAAGAGCCGAAGAATCCAGTCGTTTTGGCAGCACGGCGAACGCGCCTGCCGCGCGCACTGCCGCCTGCAGCTTGGGGCTGACCTCCGCGGCCAGGAGGATGACTGGCAGACCCTCCCACTCTGCCTCAGCGCCGATCTCCTTCCAGAGCTCGGTCCCGGAGGGACCTTGGATGGTTCCCTGGCACACCACAGCCTGGATGGCCGTCGCCTCGAGCACGCGTCGCGCCTCCTCGCCGGAGGACGCCTCGACCACGTCGTAGTGGTCGCCCAGGATGGCGCGCAAGAGAGCTCGCATCGTGCGCGATTCGTCCACAATCAGGACCTTGGGTGAGCGCGACTGGAGCTCCGAATTGCTCGGAGCCAGGGTTTCCGCGCCCCGATCGGGCGCGGCAGGCGATACACAGCCGAGGGAGTGCAGCGTCTCGGCCAGTATCTCGTTCGCGGGGCGGCCTTCGGCCATGGTGAATCGCGTCAGCACCTCGACGATCTCCAACCCGCGGGCTGGGCGCTCAGTCAACGTGCGTGACATCAATCTTGCCACCAGCTCGTCGATGGCTGCCGGGACGTCGGGCAGGTGGTCCGACACGCGAGGGATGTCGTTGATGACCACGTTGTGGATCGTCTCGATTTCGGTCTCGGCCGCGAAGGCCGGGCGCCCGGTGAACATCTCGAAGATCACCGCTCCGAGTGCGAACAGATCCGAACGCGGCTCGGATTTGCCGTTGAGCGCTTCTGGAGGGAGATACGCGAGCTTGCCTTTGACCACCCCGGTGCCTTGAGTCTTCGGGGACAGTCGCGCACGCGCGCGGGCAATGCCAAAATCGGTCAGCTTGACCTCGCCCTCCAGGGAGAGCAGCATGTTGGATGGGCTCACGTCGCGGTGCACGATCTGGAGCGGTTCGCCCTGCGCGCCTCGCTTGTGGTGGGCGTAGTCCAGAGCGCGAGCCGTCTCGCTGCCGATGTGAGCGATCTCCGGAACCGAGAGCCGTCTGCTGTGGTCGCCGAGCGAATCGAGGACCAAGCCGAGGCTGGGGCCATCGACGAACTCCAGCACCAGGAAGTAGCTCCCTTCGGCCTCGCTGAACTCGATCACCTGGGTGATGTTTCCGTGGTGCAGCTGCCCGGTGATGCGCGCTTCATCGCGGAACATCGTCATGAAGGCGGCGTCGGCTCCGAAGTGCGGCAGGACGCGCTTGATCACGACCTTGCGCGTGAAGCCATCGGCACCTTCGCGTTGCGCGAGCAGCACCTCTCCCATGCCGCCCTGGGCGAGGCGCTTGAGAACCTCGTATTGCCCCAGGTGCTTGGGAAGTTCTGCCGCCGGGTCCGCGCTCACCGTTCACCTCGTGGTCGGAATCCTAACCTTTCTGCAATCTCCTCGGCCAGTTGCTCGGGAGTCAGGATCAGGTCGACGACCCCTGCGTCGATCGCTGCAGACGGCATTCCAGGGACTGCGCAGGTCTCGGGCGCCTGAGCCAGGACGGTTCCACCCCGGGAGCGTGCCAGCCGCAGCCCGTCCACGCCGTCTCGCCCCATCCCCGTGAGAATGACTGCCAGCAGGCTCGTCCCGTACGCCTGTGCCGCCGACTCGAACAGGAGGTTTCCGCTCGGGCGATGGGCGCCGACCGGGGCCTCGTCGACGACCTGCAAGCGGTGGGCCGAGTCGACCAGGAGATGGTGACCGTCCGGGGCGAGCACTACCATTCCCGGACCGGCCGCGATGCCATCCTTCGCCAGCTCCACGCGCACGCCACTGGTTTCCGTCAGCCAGTCCGCCAGCGCGGGAGAGAAACCGGCCAAGACGTGTTGCACGATCAGCACCGAGACGTCCTTCAGCGCCGGGGCGATTCTGCTCAGCAGCTGGGACAGCACGGCGGGGCCACCCGTGGACGCGCAGATGGCGAGGGCGCGCGTCCGGGCGGAGGGTGGAATGCTGCGGGGACGCGCGGGCGTCTTGGTCTGGTGCCACCGACGGATCACCGGCACCTCGGAAAGCTCCCTGAGGCGTTCCAGAGTCGCGGCCGTGCTCGCGGCACCGAGCTCCTGCCAACTCGGCTTGACGAGTAGATCCAACGCCCCCGCCCGGGTCGCATCCAGCGCCGCAGCGGTCGCCGGCGTGCCGCTCTCCGCGGTCACGATCACCACTCGCGTCGGCGCCTCCTTCATGATCCGCTTGGTGGCCTCGATGCCGTCCATCACCGGCATCAGCGCATCCATCAACACGAGCTGAGGCTTCTCCCGCACCGAGAGCGCTACGGCCTCGGCGCCGTCTCGGGCCAAGCCGACCACGTGGAAGCGTGGGTCCAGCCCCACCATGCGACTGAGCATCTGGCGCCCGACTTCCGTGTCGTCTGCGATTACGACTCGAATGTTGCGGTTGGACTGGACCGACGCCTCTTCCGGGACGATGCCGAGGAGCCGCGCCACCGTGTCCGTCAACACGTCCGAGGCCACCGGCTTCTGCAGGAAAGCGTCGGCATCGCCGCTGCTCACGGCGGATCGCCCTTCCTCGCTCTGTGCGGCGGAGATGAGAATGATCGGCACTCGCGTCGGGGCGTGTTGGCGGATCCGCTGTGCCAGCTCGACCCCGCCGAGCCCCGGCATCTCGATGTCGGAGATGACCAGGTCAGGGTTGATCTGAAGGAACGACTCCCATGCCTCCGTTCCCGACGTCGCCAGCACGAGTTGGGCGTCGAAGACGCTCAAGTAGCTCGCCACGAGCTGGCGGATGACCCCCGAGTCGTCCGCCACGAGAATGCGGCGCATCAGCTCCTCCCCATCAGCTCGCATACCTTGCTGACGAGCACTTCATGGTCGAATTCCTGCTTCGCGATGTACGCGTCGGCGCCTGCGTCGAGGCCGCGCCGGCGGTCCTCGTCCGAGGCCAGCGCCGTGACCAGCACCAACGGGGTGGAACGATGCCGCTCGTCTTTGCGGATCCGCTCGCACAGCTCGAAACCGGACACGCCCGGCATGGATACGTCACTCACGATTACGTCGAATTCTTCCGCATGGCTGAGTATTTCGAGGGCCTCCTCGCCGTCTGCGGCCGCCAGCACTTCGAACCCGGCCATCTCGAATACCGATCGCTCGAGGGAACGAGTGGTCAGCGAGTCGTCGACGAGGAGCACCCGCGGGGGCTTCTGCACGGCAGGACGTGAACCCCGCACGTAGGCTGACGTCGAGTACTGCTGAGCGTTGGCGGAACGAAGCAGGTCGATTGGGTTGAGCATCAGGAGCACGCTGCCATCCCCCCGGATGGTGGCGCCGGCGAAGTTCTTCACCCGCACCAGCGGCGGCCCGAAGTTCTTGGCCAGAACGGTCTGATCGCCGATGATTTCGTCGACCGCCAGGGCGCACCGAGCCTCTCCCGCGCCGACGACGAGCACCGACACGCGGTCCTTGTCGCCGGCTTTGTCGCAGTCGATGCCGAGCAGCGAGCCCAGCGAGACCAGTGCCAAGGGGCGTCCTTCCACCAGCACGGCTTCGGATTGTTCGACCAGCAGGATGTCGCTGGGCAGGATGCGCAGGATCCGCTGGATGGATGAGATGGGCATCGCCATCCGGTGCGTGCCCACTCGCAAAATGAGCGAGTGTACGACGTAGATGGTGAGCGGCAAGACGATGGTGAAGGTCGTTCCCGATTGCGGTCTGGAGTCGACGCTGATGACCCCCTGCAACTCCTCGATGTTGGTCCGCACCGAGTCCAGTCCGACGCCCCGGCCCGACAGGCTGCCAGCCTCGGAGCGGGTGGTGAATCCCGGCGCGAACAACAACTCGAGGAGCCGCTGCTCCGACACGTGCTCGGCTTCCGCGACTCCGATCAGACCCTTCTCGACTGCTCGGTCCAGCACCGCGTCCAGGTCAACGCCCGGGCCGTCGTCGGCGACGGTGAGCAGAATGGAGTCTCCTCGATGCTCGGCACGAATGGTGATGGTCGCACGCTGCGGCTTGCCGGCACGGACTCGTTCCGCGGGCGATTCGATGCCGTGGTCCACGGCGTTTCGCAGCAGGTGGTTGAGCGGATCGCGCAACGCCTCGAGCACCTTCTTGTCCAGCTCGATCTCGGAGCCCGCGACCTCGAGCACCGCATCCTTGCCCACTTCGCGCGCCATGTTTCGCACCGCCCGCGGCAGCGGGTCGAGGACCGACGCCAGCGGAAAAGTCTGGATGCGCCGGATGTCCTCCTGCAGCTCACCGGAGAGGATGGTCGAGTGGAGGGCATCGGCTTCAAAGGATCGAACCAACTCGCGCAGCTCCCGCACCAGCTTCTTGCGGGCGGCCACGCCTTCTTCCACGGCGTCCAGCAACTGCTGCGTGAATGCGTCGAGCACCGCGGGGCGGCGATCACGCAGCGTCGACAGCAACACGCTCCGGCTGTCGAGCAACTCCTCTTCGTTGCCGAGCACCGAGCGGAGCTCGGACAGTCGCTGATCGGTCCGCAGGCGCGCGGCCAGAAGCTCGCCCACTTGCGCCATGAGCGCGTTGAGCTTGCGTATGGACACCCGCAGGTTCTCTTCGGCGCGGGGCGCAGCGAGCCCGGCCGTGTCGCCTCGCTTGCTGGTGTCCACGGTTCCCATTTTCGTGCGCGTTTCGCGCCGGGGCTGGTGCTTGGTGGGCGCCGGTGCCGCCGGCTGGGCTGCAGCTGCCGCCGGCACGGGCGGGGTCGACTCCAAGATGGAAGTCGCGGTCGAATCCCGTTCGACCAGCGTGCCCGTCGGTTGCTTGACGTGTCGGCGGGGAGCGGCGCGCGCGGGACCGACCGGTGCCTGAGCGGGCGCGTCCGGCGGAGGTGCGTTCGGCTTGGGCTCGGGCGGCACCGTGGCCTGGTGTGCCAGCGGGGCGTCGGCGGGGGGAGGACGCTGCGAGAGCACTCGAAACGCTTCCAGCTGCTCGATGATCGGAGTCACGGCTGGATCGGAGTGCACATCGGGGCCGGCCGACAACGCTGGGTCGACCAGGCTCAGCGCGCGGTGCAGGATGTCGAATGCTGCGGTGCCCGAGCGCCCGCCCTGGGATTTGAGTTGGCCCAGGACCGATTCGATTGCGTGGGCGAGCTGTGACGCCAGCGAGAACCCCAACGACCCAGCTGCCCCCTTGAGGTTGTGCGCTTCGCGGAACGAGTGTTCGAGCAACTCCACCAATTCGTTCGCTTCGACGCCCTGCTCGATCTTCAACAGGGCCGACCCAATCCGCTCGATCTGTTCGGCAGCCTCTTCGCGGAGAGTGGCACAAAGGGCCTCGTAGGCCTGATCACCCGGCTTCACTTGACCCGCTCCTCCACCCGCAGAGCGCGGTCTTCCAGCAGTCCGATGAAGTCGAGAATGACGGTGCGATTCTCGAGCACACCGAGGGTGTGGCGCTGAATGAGTGGGGGAAATGTCGGCATGGTCTTGGCCATTGCCGCCGGATTGACGTCCATGACGTCGTTCAGCTCATCCGCTCCAACCCCACACACGACGTTGGCGCTAGAGGTCGTGATGAGCCACTTCGGGGGGGCAGCGTCCGGCGCCGACGTTCCGAACAGGCGCGGGACGTCCACCACACTGATCACGCGCCCGCGTCGAGCCGTCACCCCGAGCAAGGCCGGCAGCACGCTGGGCACGTGGGCGATCGAAGTGATCGGCGCTACCTCGTTCAAGCTTTCGAGCGGTACGGCGTAGGTGCGCGCGCAGCGCTGAAACACCAGACAACTGAGGGCATCTCGGGATTTTTCCAGGCGCACCGGCTCGCGGGCGACCCGCTGAGTGCGCTCTGCCAGGATGCGCTGGCTCACGGTCTGGTCCACGTCGTCGGGGCCCCCGATGGCAGCTTCCAGAGCCTCGATGCTCCGGCGCAGGCGGTCGAATACGTCGGTCACTCTTTGGGCTCCGCTTCTGCCAGTCGACCGTCAGCGTTTTTGTCGAACAAGCGCAGCAGCCGGCCGACGGTCATACCCTCCCAACCAACCACTAAGCGGTCGGCGGGTTGCTGCTGGGCCAACGAGCGGACTCTGGCCGCGGCGCGTCGAGCCAGATCGTCACGGCGTGCTCGGCGTGCGGTCATGGCTGCGCCGGCGTGGGCGAGCAAGAGGTTGGGGTCCAGGTACGTCGCGCGCCGGAACGCTTCCAGTGCCTGGTCGAGCTCGCCGGCCTCCGTCAGCAAGAATCCGTGCAACGCATGCAGGTCGGGGCGTTCCCGATCCCGTGCCAGCAGGCTTTCGATCTCGTCGATTCCGCCCGGCAGGTCCCCGTCGTCGGTGCGCGCGAACACGTTTTCCAGGTCCTCGTCTTCCGGCGCGGCCTGGGGGGGGCCCGCGGTGAGGGCTGGGGGTGGTGGGGCGGGGGTCGGCCAGCGCGCGCCGCGCGCTGGCCGGCTCGACGGTGGCCCGGGACGGGCGGAAGTGCGCTCCACGCGTTGGTAGGTGACGAAGTCGCCGTAGGTCCGAGTCCGACAGAGCGGAACCGTCTTGCCGAGCATGTCGGCCGGACCAAACACCAGGTAGCCGCCCGTCCGCAGGCAGTGAGCGAGCTTCTCCGCGACCGAATCGCGCGCGTCCGGCTCGAAGTAGTAGAGCACGTTCTGACACAGCACGAGATCCATCCCCATGGCGCCGAGCGCCGGAGCGGGGAGTGGATCGAGGGCAAGATTGAAGTACTGGAAACGGACCTTGTTGCGGAGCTCGGGTTTGACCTCGAACCGGGCGTCGTGACGCACGAAGTGCTTCTCGACGACGCCAGTGGGAACATCCCGGAGCGACCAGTCGGTGTAGCTGGCGCGCTCGGCACGCGACAGGAAGTCTCGGTTGATGTCCAACCCCAGGACGGTCGCGTGCCAATCGGTGAAGTCGGGGAGCAACTCGGAGAGCAACATCACCACGGAGTAGGCTTCCTCCCCGGTGGCGCAACCGGCGCTCAGAATGCGAAGGTTGCGCGAGTGTTCCTGACGTCGTCGTTCGACGACCCGCGGTAGCAGGTGTGCACGCACTTCCTCCAGCTGGGGACCCCGGAAGAAGTACGTCTCGCCCACGGTGAGCTCGCGAGTGATCTGCTCCAGCTCGCCGGCGAAGGGCGTACTGTCGGCGAGCCCGGCCACGTACTCGCCGAGCGACTGACCGAGCGCCTGCATTCGTCGCTCGGCGCAGCGGTGGAGGATGTCCACGTTGCGCGGAGTGATCCGCAGGCGAGTGCGCTCTCCCACCAACGCCACCAGGCGATCGAGCCCAGCCGGGGCCTCGTCAGCCAATGGCATGGATGACGTCCTCCGGGTTGATCACCAGGACCATGTCATGTTCGACCCGCACCACCCCAGGGCTCTTGACGCCGGTCAGGTCGCCCGGCTTTTCGATGTCGTGCTCGGCGACCTCGAGCACCTCGTGCACGTCGTCGACGACCAGGCCGACCTGTTTCGCACCCGCCTGGACCACGACCAGATGCTGATAGCCCTTACCGTCCGCGGGCTGACCCGACACGTGGGCACGCACGTCCATCACTGGGATCACTTTGCCCCGCAGATTGATGACGCCGAGTACGGCCGCGGGGGCATCGGGAATGCGATCGAGATTCACCCGCGGGACGATCTCGACGACTTGGCTACACGGGATCGCGCAGGGGCGGCCCCCCATCCGAACGAGTACGAGGGAGAGCCCACCGTTCATTCCGAATCGGTTCCGATGGTCCGAGCCGTCTGCGACAGCTCATTGAGGCTGCCGACTGCCTTCTCGGCCTGCTCGATGGAGAGCTTCGCTTCCTGGGTGGCGCGATTGATCTGCATCATCGCTCCCGCGATCTGCTCCAGGCCGACCGCCTCCTGCTTGATGGCAGCCGCGATCTGTCGCGACGAGCGAGTGGTTTGGGTGATCACGTACACGAGTTGGTTCAAGCGCTCGCCGATCCGGCGCACCTTGATGCTGGATTCCCCCGCCGCCTTGGACCCTTCTTCGGTCACCAGCGCGGCGCTGTGGCTGGCCTTCTGAATCTCACTCAGAATCGATCGCACCTGGCGCGTGGCCTGTTTGCTCTGCTCGGCCAGGGTCCTGATCTCCAGTGCCACCACCGCGAAGCCGCGTCCGTGCTCCCCGGCCTTAGCCGCTTCGATGGAGGCGTTCAGGGCCAGGAGCTTCGACTGTTCGGCGATTTCGTTGACGCTCGAGATGATCTCGCCGATCTGCTGTGTGCGTTCGGTCAGGTCCAGGATCTTGGTTGCGATCAGGCCGACCTGCTGCCGCAGGTGCTCGATCTCCTCGGTGGCGTCGACCACGTCACGCTGACCGTCTTGGCTGATCTGTTCCGATTGCTCGGCGATCTGAATGATGTTCTCCGTCTTCTCGACGTTTTGCACCGCGACTTCGTTGAGCTCCTGAACCGTCGTCGTGATGTCGTTCACGCTCGCGGCCTGCTCGGTCGCACTCGCGGCCTGCTCGCGCGTTGCGGTCAGGATTTCCGCCGTGGCGGCCGCGATGTCGTTGCCGAGCGCGCGCATGACGTCGAAGGCCTGGACCTTGCCGACCGCGCCACGAAACGCGCCGACGAGCTTCGTCAGCGCCGCGTTCAGCCGTCTGCTCAACGGATCGTCGTCGACGGGCTCGGGGAGCGCTGCAGCCGTGTCGCCTTCGTTGATGCGGCCGATGGCCAGTTCCATCTGCTCGAGATAGGCGTCCACGCGGCGCCGCGAGGCGCGACGTGGCTTCTTGGCAGCGGGTGCGGAGGGGGCAGAAGCTGCGGGCTTGTCTTCGTTGCCGTTCACGGCGGTGGTCCTCGCCTGGGGTGAGAGTTCAGTGTGGCGCTACGGCCGCGTTGGGAGCGGCGGTAGCCCTCCCGGGGCCAGCGGGTCCCGCGCCAGGTGCTCATCGCAGCTCTCGATGGCCGGGCAGGTGCCCGGAATCTCAAGGATTAGGCTGCATGGGCCGCCCCGTCAATCCGACCGGCGCGGGGAGCCATCCGCCGCACTTTCTTCGGCTTCTGGCACCTCATCCGCGTTGAGCGGCTCGGAAACGCAGTACTGCCCTTCCAGCCAATTGAGCAGGTCTGCCCGCTTGCAGCGGAAAGAACAGAACGGACGGGCAGGGAAATCGTCGGCCACGTCGTGTAGCTGGGTTCCACAGATCGGGCAGGTGATGTCCACGGGGGGATGTTAGCGGCGAACGCGCGCATGACCAGACCGGTGATTGCGGCGGCGGCCACGGCCGGGACGCTGGCGACCGGCCCGGGCGGACGGGGCGGTGTGCGGTAGGACGTCGCGCGGCGGCGGCCCGGCATCGTGACCAAACGATACCAACGTAACACACTGTAAACATTCACGAAAGTATAATTCGGCTAGGCAGCCAGTAGGGCCGCGGTTGGCCCGGATCGACCGATGTCGGCGCCCGCCCTCGACGAGATGGCCTGCCTGGATAAACTCGCGCGCGAACATGGCCGACCGAGCGGACCGAAAGGGGGCGGCGCCGCCTGACGTGGGGGTGTCGCAGGAACGTTCCCGCAGGGACGAGGCGACCGGTTCTGGTGCCCCAGAACCGGAGAGCGTGGAATCGAAGCCACCCGAGATCGAGGCCGTCACCTTTGAAGACGAGCAAGTGCGAGCAAACCCGGCGCTGAACGTCCCAGCGCCCGTAGATCCACCAGCGGACGCGGCCGAGGAGCGGGCCGCACATGCGCTGTCGCGGATCGAGGCGGTTGCGTCCGAGCACATCTCCGTGGCCGTGGTGGAGCCTCCCACCCTCTCGTCGCTGGATGCGGCGGACCGTCCCCGGATCCCTCCGAATCCGACGCGTGCCCAGCCCGGACACATGCTGGCGGATCGTTACCAGGTCATCGACGTGCTCGGAGAAGGCGGGATGGGCATCGTCTATCGTTGCCTGGACCGCGCCACCAACGACCGCGTGGCCGTCAAACGCGTCGTCTTGCCGGGCGAGCAACTCGCGTCCGAGTACTTGATGTGGTTTTACAAGGAGGCACGTGCGCTGGCCGCGCTCAGCCATCCCAGCATCGTGCGCGCGCGTGATTTCGGCCAACTCCGCGACGGGTCGCCGTACTTGGCGATGGATCTCGCCCGCGGCGTCTCCCTCCACGATCTGTCTCACTCGCACCTTTCCTTCGAGCTCGTTTGGTTCATCGTGGACCAGATCCTGGGCGCTCTGGCGCATGCCCACGCCCGCGGGATCGTCCACGGCGATCTCAAGCCATCCAACGTCCTGGTCGAGGAGACCGCGGACGAGCCACCCAAGATCCACATACTCGACTTCGGGTTGGCCTGGATGATGCAGGACTACCACGACGAGCGGCTGGATGGTCTCAAGGCGATGGAGGTGGCTCCTCACGCCGGTGCCGGCACGCCCGGTTTCATGGCTCCGGAGCAGATCCAACACGAGATGCACCACGTGTGTGGCGCGACCGACGTGTATGCGCTCGGTTGTGTGCTCTACAAGCTGCTGACCAAGAAGGCGCCTTTTGCCGGCGAGCCCAAGGAGCTGCTCCGTTTGCACGCGTTCGAGGATCCAACCCCACCCGTGCTGGCCATCGAGGCTCCTGCCGAGGTGACGAGCTTCGTCATGCGAGCCCTGGCGCGCAAGCCCTGGCAGCGCTGGGAGTTCGCCGCGGACGCGCGTGCCGAGTGGGCTAACTGGAGGCCGAGCGCCGATGCGGACGGGGCAGTGTTTCGCTTCCCCACGCTGGCTCGTGCTGCCTACCAGCCCCAGTCGGTGCCCACGAGCCAGACGGCGACGCCGGCTCCGGCCGCAGAGCTCGCGCCGGCTCCGGATCACCCCTCAGGTCTGTTGCGCATCCGGCCGAGCCCCTTCGTCGGACGTGAGGAAGTCTGCCGGACCCTGCGTGAAGTCTGCGACGACATCATCGACGAGGACGGTCCTCCGCATCGACTGGTGCTGTTGGTGGGGCCGGCAGGGGTGGGCAAGAGTCGTCTGGCCGAGTGGCTGTGCGAGGTCGCTCACGAAGAGGGGCACATGGTGCCGTTGCGCGCCCGGTACCGCGCCATCCGGGGCCCCCTGGAAGGCATGCTCGGCGCGGTGAGTCATTATTTCAACTTCGAGCGCGCCGACCGCAACACCATTGAGCGTTCGCTGCTGTCGCGCTGGGGCGTGGGCAAGCGCGACAAGAACGGACGCACCTGGGTCGCTGGTGCCGCCGAGTGGTTACGCCCCACGCCTCCCGGTGTGGACGTGCCCGTGGGGCCTACCGGGATTCGTTTTACGCTGGATACCCTGGAGACGCGGCGACTGGTCATTCGCTACACCCTGTCGCGCATAGCGCGCGGCCGGCCCCTGCTGTTCTGGCTGGATGACTTGCACCACGCCGCCGAAACCACGTTCGACGGGCTGCTCAAGATTCACGAGGAGGAACCGAACCAGCGCCTGGTGATGGTGGCCACGGTGCGGAGCGAGGACGTCCAGAAGGACACGCCGGCGGCAGAGCACCTACGCCGGCTGAGCGACGCGCTCGACGGGATGACGATCGAGGTCAATCCCATGCCGGACGAAACCACCGCCGAGCTCGTCCGTGGGTCCATGCTCCTCGACGACGCCGCTGTGGCCGAAGCCGTGAAGCGTTCGCGTGGCAACCCGCTCTTCGCACTGCAGCAGGTGCACGCCTGGGCTCTGCGCGGAGACCTGGAGTATGTGGACGGGGTCTACTGCGTGCCCGGCAAGGTGCTCGCCGTGCGGCCGCGCACGACGGCCGAGCTCTGGGACAGCCGGGTGGCCGCGCTGCCGGAGGACCAGCAGATTGCCGCCTACGCCGTGGCCACCTTGGGAGACGACGTTCGGCGCCGGGTACTGTCCGCCTTGCTTGCATCGCTCGGGCTAGCTGCCGACTTGGCGATCGTGAATCTGCAGGACGCCGAGATCATTCTGCCACGCGGTCCCGGACGGTACTCGTGGCCGCATGCGCTCTTGCACGAGCACTTGATCGCACGGCTGGCCCAGCGCGACGACGCCCGCACCGTCTACGTGGCTGCGGCCGACGCGCTGACGGTCCACCCCTTGGCCAGCACCCGACGGATCGTGCGCCAACGGGTCACCAACTTGCTCAACGCGGACGAGCCCGATCGCGCTGCGGACTTGCTTTTCCATTTCGTCCAGCAAGCCTGGAACGGTGCCCGGGAGCCACTGGCGACTTTGTCGGACCTCGAGTTGCTCATGGGACATCTCGGCGGGCGATCGCTCGCGCTCAAACACCGCTGGCAGGCCGAAGCGCTGCGGCATGTGGGACGTGCCGACGAAGCCACCACCCAGGCGGAAACGGCACTGAGCGCGTTTGAAGCCATGGGCGACAAGGAGAGCCAGGCGCACTGTCTGCGCCTGCTCGGTCACCTGGCCAGCGAGCGCGGCAGCGCGGTGGAAGGACTGCGGCTCGTCGAGCAGGGCTATCGTATCTTTCGACAACTCGGTCTGGTCCTCGGTCAGGCCCAGTGCGAGGCAGTCTCCGGTGAGATCGAGTATCTGCTCGGAAACAACGACCACGCACGCGAGTACGTCCAGAGTGGTGAGGCTCACTTTGCGCGTCTGAGCCAACCCCTCGGACGCGGTCAGTGCCTGCTGCTCCTGAGCTGGATCGATCACTCGGAGGGCGCGACCGAGCGCTCGCGTCGACTGGCGATGCAAGCGCGGAGCGAATTCGAGCGCGCCGGCTACCGTCTCGGAATTGCCCAGGCGAACGCCTCGTTGGCCCACGTCGAGCACCGATTGATGAACTACTACAGTGCGGAACGCGGGGCGCAGGAGGCGCTGAGTGCCTTTGAGAACCTGCGGACGCCCCGGGGGCGTGCGGCGTGCGAGCGGCTACTGGCGATGATTGGCATCGACACGGACGATACCGACGCGGCGGAGTTGCATGCTCGGCAGGCCGAGTCCCTGTATCGTCAGATCGGCGACCCGTGGGGCCTCCTAGAGGCCCGGGTCTTGTACTGCCAGATCGCCCTCTGTCGGCGTGACCTCACGGAGGCACGGAGGCTGCTCCAGGAGTGCAGCGAAATTCGGGTGGAGGAAGCCGAACCACGCCAACACTGTCTACTGACCGAGGCCTGGTTGGAGCTCTTGGATGGCAACGAGCCGAAGGCGTTTGACGCCGTGAACGCCGCTTCGGAGGTCTACACCAAGCGAGCGCGGGTGGGCGATCACACGCCACATCTGCTGGCTCGACTCTCTCGCCTGAATTGGAACCAATCCGGCTCGGCTCGGCTCGAAGCCTGGCTGGCGGTGCTCAACGACCGCTCCCGGCGGGTTCAGCCGTAGCCCCGTCGGGCAGAGACGACGACAGCGAAGAAGGGTGAAGGAAGTGACGGACGAGAACTCGGTGAAGCTCATGCAGCGGGCGGAGCGCCTGATGCCCGGAGGCGTGAACAGTCCCGTACGTGCGTTCAAAGCAGTCGGAGGAAATCCCCCGTTTATCGCGCGGGCGGCGGGGTCCCGAGTTCACACGGCGGGTGGCCAATCGCTGATCGACTACGTCGGTTCGTGGGGCCCCGCCATCCTGGGCCACGCCCACCCTGGCGTGGTCGCTGCGGTGCAGAAGGCTGCGGAGAACGGCCTCTCGTACGGCGCCCCCACCGAGCTGGAGGTCCACTTCGCCGAGGTGGTGCAGGAGCGCTACCCGTGTCTGGAGCTCCTACGTTGCGTGTCCAGTGGGACCGAGGCCACCATGAGCGCACTTCGAGTGGCGCGGGGGTTCACGCGCCGCGATGTCATCGTCAAGTTCAACGGCGGCTATCACGGGCACGCGGACGCGCTGCTGGTCAAGGCGGGGAGTGGGGCGGCTACGTTTGGGGCTCCCGACTCCGCGGGGGTGCCGGCGGCGGCGGTCGAGCTGACGGCGACGCTGGACTACAACGACACGCCGGGCCTACGGCGGTTCTTTGCCGACAACGGCGATCGGATCGCGGCCGTGATCGTGGAGCCGGTGGCAGGCAACATGGGTTGTGTGCCGCCGGAAGACGGGTTCTTGCCGAGCATCCTGGAACTGTGTGAAGCACACGGGGCGCTGTCGATATTCGACGAGGTCATGACGGGCTGCCGCGTGGCTCGCGGTGGCGCCCAAGAACGGTATGGGGTCCGGCCGCACATGACGTGCCTCGGCAAGGTCGTGGGCGGCGGGATGCCGCTGGCCGTCTATGGTGGGCGGGCCGACGTCATGCGTACGGTGGCGCCATTGGGGCCGGTGTACCAGGCCGGCACGCTGAGCGGCAATCCGCTCGCGGTGACGGCGGGGCTCACCACACTTGCCGAGCTCGTGCCTGAAGTGTACGCGCGACTGGAGGCGCGGGGCGGTCGGCTGCAGGCCGGTATCGAGGAAGCCATCAGTCGGCGCGGGGTGAGCGCGCGCGTCCAGCGCGTGGGCTCCATGCTCACGGTGTTCTTCCGTGCCGAGCCAGTTCGCTCCTATCGAGATGCCAGTGCATCGGACCTCCAACGTTTTGCACGGTGGCATGGCGCTCTGCTGGCACGCGGCGTGTACTGGCCGCCCTCTCAATTCGAAACGGCTTTCATCAGTGCGGCGCACACCGAAGAGGACATCGATCGGACGGTCGCCGTCATCGACGAGGCGTTCGCCGAATAGCCCGCTCTGGCTGAAGTCGGCTACCCGATCGCCACGGGGAACTGCTCCCGCAGCGCCTTCCCCGTGGGGCGCTGCTCCGGGTCCATGCGCAGGAGCCCTTCGGCGACCTGGTCGAGATCGGGCGGGACCGGGCTGACCAGCTCGCTTGGGCGAGGCGCGCTGACGGTGCGCTTGCGCATGATGACTTCCTGAGCCCCACCACGAAACGGTGGGGCACCGGTCAGCGATTCGAACAGCACCACTCCCACGGAATACCAATCGCTGGGCGGACCGGTCGCTGTGCGGTTCCACTGTTCTGGCGCCACGTAGATGGGCGTCCCGACCAGGCCGTCTGGCGTGACGCCGGCTGGGTTCACTAGCGTGGACGCGGCCAGCCCGTAGTCGAGCACGACCACCCTGCCGTCGTAGGTGACCTGGACGTTGGCGGGTTGGAGATCCCGGTGCACCAGTCCCGCATCATGCAGAGCGGCCACGGCCGCCACCAGCTGCGGGAAGGCGGCGCGCAGCCGCGAGATCCCCTCGGGCCGACAGGCGGAGAACTCGGCAGCGGCGCGCGAGCGTTCCTCCTGCGAAAGGTCTCGGCGCACGTGCTCCACGAAGTCGCGGCCCTCCACGAGCTCCATGGTGATGAGGGCGTCGCCGTCGTCCTGGAGGAGCTCGTAGTGGCGCGCAAGGTTATTGTGCTGCAGGGAGGACGAGAGGCGAAACTCTTCGCGGATGCGCTCCAGGCCGATCCCTTTGACGACTCGTCGCTCCAGCAGCTTCAGCGCCAACGTCTGGCCGCGCTCCCGGTCGTGAGCCAGGTACACCACTCCAAACTGCCCTCGTCCCAGCTCCCGCTGAATCGCAAAGCGACCAGCCGGGCCGAGAACGTTGGGGACGATGCGGTTGGCCACTTGGATTCGGGACGCAGAGAGGGGGAACTCACCGCTAACTACCCCATTTCCGGAGCGGCGCTCAGAGGGATTTGGTGTTCTGCGCCGCCTTGACCGCCCGCTGGAGCGCGGGGGGACTGAACCCCACCAGAATCCGCCCTCCCACATCGATGATTGGGATCGAGGCCGTACCCGGTAGGTTGGCGCGCGTGAGCTTGGTCTGCATTTCTCGCTGGGCGAGGGGGTCCTCTTCTACGTTTTTTTCCACGACCTTCACGCCGAGTCGCTGCAGGTAGCGGGCCGCGTCGTGGCACGGCTTGCACCATTCGGCGCCGTAGATGATGGCCACGACGCCCGCCTGCCCGTCCGTGGCCGACTTGCTCGGCGCCTCCCCGCTCGGCACCGGGATGGGCGGCCGGGCACTGGGTGCCAGCGCCTCCAGACGCGCTGTGCGGCGTTCGGCTCCGATCTCGTCCCATTGAGCGCGTGTCAGCGTGTGCACTGGGTAGGTGCCGTCCCCTTTGGCCTTCCTGAGGTCGGCTACGTACACGAGTCGCCCCGTGCCCTCGCGCTGGGTGGCGACCACCACCCGCACCTTCTCTCTGGCCTTCTCGGGTACGTCGGCGATCTTCTGGGTCACGTGGAAGTCGCCCTTCTCGTCGACCCAGGTCAAGAGCAGGTCCTTGGTGTCGTCCCGAAGCTGCAGTGGCGGCAGCTCATTGGGCTTGGGTTCCAGCGTTTCCGGCTCTTGCTGTTCGGTCGCCGCAGTCCGATCGCAGGCCCCCGCCAGCAAGAGTGACAGCCCGAGGAGCCAATACCCGAACAGTCGAGCGAGCGCCGTCATGGCTCGGCCTCCGGAAGACTGTCTAGCGTGGCCAGCTCGTCTGATACGCTCGCCCACTCGGTCATCAGTCGCTCCACGGATTCGCTCAGCTCCCGTTCTCGCTTGGCCCACTCGTGCAGACGCTCCCAGTCTTCGCCCGGGGACGCCTGCAACTGCTGCCGCAACTCTGCCAGCTCCTGCTCGCGCTTGGCTATGGCCCGCTCGAGCTCGGTGACGCGACTTCGCTGACGTTCCAACCGGCGGGCGGCTTCGCGGCGCGCCCGGTGCTTGTCACCCCCAGCGGCCGGAGACCGAGCCGGCTGCTGGTTCTCGACCGCCCCTGGGCCGTTTCCGCCGGCAGGTGCCTGCCCCCGGGCCTCGGCGGCCTGGCGCCGCGCCAGCATCTGGACGTAGTCGAGAAATCCGCCCTCGTAGAGGTCGAAGCCGGAGAAGAGGCGGAAGGTGACGTTCTGGAACACAGCATCGTCCGTGTAGCCAAACGTCAGATCAGAGACTTCCAGCAGGGCCACGGCGTCGCGACGCATAGCACTCGCCGCCGCGAACCGCACCCGCCGAGTTCAGCTCGAGTTGCCGGACCTCGGCACGGATTCGCCGGCCCGAGTGCGCTGCATGCGGAGCGCCAGATCTCGAAGAAACTCCACCAGGCCGATGGCCACGTAGAAGCAGAGCAGCCACACGAGTACGAACTGGGGCTTGAAACGTCGCCAGACGAAAGCGCTGGATCCGAGCAGGAACAGCACGAAGAGCACCGTGCCCGTGGTGACCTTCACATCTTTGAACGACCGGAAGTTGACCGTCGACACCATCAGCAGGCTGAGCGTGACTGTGACCGCGAACAGCAGGACCGTGTAGCGTTCGTCGCCCAAGGCGCCGCCCACGGCGTGGTTGGCCACGACCAGAGAGATGAGGATGCCAGAGGCCGGTGGGATGGGCAGCCCGACGATGTAGCGCGGCGGCCGCGACGACTTGACCCCGCCCTGGCTGCTCAGCACGTTGAACCTTGCCAGCCGGATGGTGCCGCAGGCCACGAAAAGGAACGCCGTCAGCAGCCCAGCCACCGGATGGCGGTACAGGACCCACTTATATACGAGCAGTGCCGGCGCCACCCCGAAGGAGATGATGTCCGCCAGCGAGTCGAGCTGTAGGCCGAACGCGGACTGAGTCCGGGTCATCCGAGCCACGCGACCGTCCAGCAGGTCGAACAGCATGGCGAAAATCAGCAGGACGGCGGCGCGGTAGAAGTCGCCGTCCGACGCATTGTCACGCGCCACGATGCGGATCGCGTTGAAACCGCAGAAGATGCTGGCCATCGTGATCAGATTCGGTAGGACGAACAGCGTCTTGCTCAGGTCGACTCGCCTGAGGCGCCGCCTACGCTTCTGACCTCGAAGAACCACGACAGCCGAGGGTATGATCCGCCCGTCCCGAGGTCCAGCTGGCAATGTCCAGAAGCTTGGCCGGGCGGATGTTCGCCTTCTAGGATCGCCAGGCCATGCTCTCTATTCGCCATAGATCTGTTCGCCGCCGCCTGCTGGGCCTCTGCTCGACCGGCTCTTTCTCGACCGGCCCCTCCTGGTGGCTGTGTGCCCTGGTAGTGAGTGCGAGCCTGGGAACCAGCGCGTGCGGCGGTGGGGATGCCGACGCTATGAAGAAGCGGATTGGCACCCTCCAGGATGAGCTGACGCTCCTTCAGAACGATGTGGACCGCCTGGAAGAGCGTCTGGCCACGGCCGAGGCTCGGCCTCGCGTTCAGCCGAGTGCCGAGGCCCAGGCCGAGGCGGCCGCGGGCACGATCGAGCGTCCGCGCTTGAAAGTGATAAAGCTAGAGCCGGGTGCGAGCTCAGCAGCCGCCCGACCGACCCCGGAGGAACCAGTGTCTGGACCACCAGAGCCTGGAGCAGACGGCACGGATGAGCCCCGACCCGTGATTCGAGGGACGGGGGACCGGATCGAGAGTGAGCTGCCTCGCGCGCGTGGGGGACGTGAGCATGGCTGAGTCACGAACACTGTTGCGGTCTGCGGGTGTGGTCGCGGTTGCGCTCGCTGCAGCCCAAGCGCAGGCGCAGGAGGAGGGAGCGGAGGCTGCCTCGCCGGAGGCAGCCGTCGTCGACACTCAGGAGCCGGTGGCTCCGGCACAGACCACCACCACCACCACACGGATCCAGGGCTACGGTCTACCCGCACCCGGAACCGACCTGAATCCCGGCCTGCCCTCCAGCGCCAAGCCCACCACCGACACCTCGTCCTCACAGGACGGATTCGACTTCGGCGCTGGCGCCGGGGAAGGCCCCGCCACGGTGCGTGGCAGGAAGAATTCGCCGGCCATCCTCAGCCGCGCCGCCCCCGCGCCCCGGGTGCACACCGTGAAGCGCGGCGACACCCTCTGGGACCTGTGCTCGAAGTACTTCAAGAACCCGTGGCAATGGCCTCAAGTCTGGGCCTATAACCCCCAGATTCAGAATCCTCACTGGATCTATCCGGGGGATGAGGTCCGGATGCGGATCGAGACTCCCGGTAGCCGTGCCGGCGCGCTGGGGTCACAAGGATTCATCGACCGTTCGTCGCTCGTCCCGCCGCAGACGGTGTTCCTGCGCAACCAGGGGTACATCGGCGACCCCAAACGGGACGTGTGGGGGTCGCTGGTGGGCGCCAAGGAAGACCAGATGCTGCTCAGCGAGGGCAACAACGTCTACCTGCGTCTGCGAGAAGGGGCCAAGGTGCAGATCGGGCAGAATCTGACCGTGTTTCGGCGCGTGCGTCCCCCGCGCAAGGTCAAGGGTGCGCGTCAGCCTCCCGGAGAGATCGTCAGCGTCAAGGGCACCGTGCGCGTGGACCACTGGAACCCCAAGACGCGAGTTGCGCGGGGCACGCTGATCGAGTCCGTCGACGTGGTGGAGCGCGGAGCGAAGGTGGGTCCGGTGGGGCGCCGGTTCGACGTGATCCCGCCGCGCAGCAACTCGGTGGATCTCAAGGGTCGCGTGCTGACCAGCATCTACCCGCACGTGTACATGGGACAGAACCAGATTGCCTTCATCGACCGTGGCTCGGAGGACGGCCTGGTTCCCGGCAACCGCTTGTTCGTCGTGCGGCGAGGCGACACCTGGCGCCGCAGTCTGAAGTACACGACTCGGATGGGGCGCGATCGGCTGCGTCAGGACGTCCCCGAGAACGTCGAGTACGAAGCCACCCCCTTGGAGGGGCAAGACAGTGAGTTCCCCGAGGAGATCGTCGGCGAGCTCAGGGTGCTCCGGACCGAGAAATACAGCTCCGTGACGGTGGTCACGGAAGCCCAACGAGAGATCGTGTCGGGCGACCGCGTCATCGCGCGCAAGGGATACTAGCCTAGTTCGCGGATCAAAACGCGCAAGCGTGCGAACACAAACGGAAATCGGCAAGC